>CAZAGS010000006.1:0-43073 GCA_964484955.1 uncultured Tissierellaceae bacterium | reverse complement strand
TTGATTTAATAAATAAAAGTGACAATGAAACTTATACTAGGTTAATTGAAATGGGTGTTAAAAGTCTATACGGAGCAAAAGAAAATCATTTTATATTAGAAAATTGTTATAGAAAATCCGTAGATTTTGATTGTGTTAATGAAATTAGAGAACAATTATGGAATGAAATAAAAGAAATTATAAATAAAATTTAGGAGCTTGTCCTAAATTTTATTTATTTGACTTTATTATAGAAGATTTCAATTATAGACTTTAAATCCTCAGAATTACAGCCACCTTGAACTGTATTTGGACTTCCGCCACCTTTTATCTCATAATTCTTGGCAATTTCTGCTAAGATTTCTTTTAGATTAATATTCAAGTCCTTACTTCGACTTACAAAAAATTGACCTTCAGAATTATTGTATAAAGCATAAATCTGAATAAGCTTTTCATGCTTATTATTTAAATAAGTTGAAATATATGATATATCTTTGAAATCCAAATCCTTTGCTTCTAGCATAATATATTTTATACCATTGATTATCTGGCCTTGTGATAGGAGTTCATTGGCTTTATATTCATAGAGTTTTTCCTTCATAGTTCTATTTTCTTTCTCTAACTCTTCCTTTGCATTATAGATCTTATTTACTTTATCCACTATATCTTTATCCTTAGAAGACAGGAGTAAAGATATTTCTTTTACATAATCATGCTTCCAACTATAGTCATTTAAAGCTCTATTACCACAAACGAATTCTACTCTGCTATTACCCCTATTATGTTCCCACTTCCTAATTTTTATAAGTCCTAATTCTCCAGTGTTGAATAAATGAGTTCCCCCACATGGAGAATAGTCAAGGCCATCAATTTCAACTATACGGATATCTGAATCTACTTTAGGAGTTTTTCTTAAAGATAATTTAGATAATTGAGAATTATCTACAAAGTATGATTTAATTTCAAAATTAGATTGAATAATTTTATTGGTTAACATCTCAACTTGAGCTATTTCTCCATCACTAATATTTTCTATATCAATGTCTACGTATACATATTCTTTGCCAATATAAAAACCAACAGTTTGTCCATTAAATAATTTATCAAATGAATAACTTAATAAATGCTGGCCTGAATGTTGTTGCATTAAATCCAATCTATTATCCCAATCAATTGAAATATGAACATCTAAACCATTAATGTTTTCTCCCACAACATGAATTATATCTCCATTATCTTCAATTGTTTCAAGAACTTCAATGCCGTTCATAGTTCCTTTATCACCGGGCTGTCCACCAGATAAATGTGGGTAAAATATTGTTCTATCCAGTTTAATAAAGTATTTTTTATCTCTGTATTTTTTCTCAATTATTTTAGCATCTATATCTTTTAGATAAGGATTTTCCATATATAATTTATTAGTCATAAAACCACCTAACCTTTCCCTATAATTTTATCATCTTTATATTATTGATAAATAACTTTATTTATTAATAAACGCTTTGTGTTATAATTATATAATATATGTTGGAAAATACAAAGGATTAGGTGAAATTAATGAAAAGACCATTTTTGCCTTTAGTATTAGCTCTTATTACGGGAATACTTTTTGCTTTTTATTTTCAAATTACTACCATATTTGTAAGCATGCTTTTAGGCCTTCTAATATGTATTTTTATTTATGGAATAGTATTTGAAAAGAACATTAAATATAGCCTGCTTCTATTGTTCCTAACATTGGGAATAATGGTCACACTTGCTAATAAAACAGATTTAAGTGAATATTTAAATGAGAGAACTGATTACATAGCTATAGTGGATGAAATAATAAGTAGTAATTCACCTAATGGGAAATACATAGTTAAATTAGAAAAAATAAATAACAAGACTAGTCCAACTGAGAAGATCGTTTTAAATGTTATTTCAAAAGCCGATTTAAACTTAGGTGACTTGATCGCTTTTCAGGGTGTATTAAAAGAGCCTATGCAAAATACCAATCCTAAACTTTATAATTATAAACTAAATTTATTATCTGAAAAAATCTACGCTACTATGACTGTAAAAGATTATCAGATTAGGACAATTAAAAATGAAAATAAATTTAAATATAGAATCAAAGATACATTTGTAAAAGATGTAGAGACCTTATTTAATAGGTATTTAAATGAGGAAAATAGTCAATTAATGACAAGTATTTTATTAGGGAAATCTTCCTATTTAGATGAAGATAATTTACTTCTTTATAGGGACTTAGGCCTTGCTCATATTATGGCCGTCTCCGGTCTTCATATAGGAATTATATCTGGTTTTTTAATATTTCTATTTTCAAGACTAGGAATAAAAAGGAGACTAAATATTACATTATCTTTAGCCATTATTTGGACCTATGGATTTTTAATAGGCTATCCACCTTCAATAATGAGAGCAAGCATAATGTTCAGCTTATTATTTTATTCCACCATTATACATGAACCTTATGACTCCATAAATACACTATCCATAGCATGCTTTATACTTTTATTAATTAATCCTTATTTTCTATTTAATATAGGATTTCAATTATCCTTTGTAGCAGCATTTTCTATAGTATTTTTTACTCCTTATATAAAGGAGATGTTTTATCCATATAAAGGCAAAGTAACAAATACAATTGCAGCACTTTTAGCTGTAAATCTTGGATTGTTGCCAATACAGGCATACTACTTTAATAGAATTGGATTATTTTCTATATTGGCAAATTTAATACTTCTACCACTATTTTCAATAGCTCTCATCTTAGGATTTATTATGTTAGGGAGCCTATATATATTAGGGTATTTAAATATAGTTATAGGTCCAATATTAAATCTTTTATTAAGATTACAATATAGGTTAATAGAAATTATACCTTCACAAGTATTTAAGGTATATTCGCCTGAGCTTCCTACCATAATTTTATACTATTTACTATTAATGCTAATATTAAAGGTAATTACTATAGAAAACCTAAAGAAATCTATTTTAAATGTTATTACAATATATTTAATCTTTTTAATTATGATTAATTCAATTTTAGTTTTTAGTGATAAATCAATTGAATTACATTTTATAGATGTTGGACAAGGTGATTCTATTCTGATTAGGACCAAAGATGGTGATTACCTGATGGATACTGGTGGAAGTCCAATGGAGTCAGCCTTTGACATAAGCAAAAATATCACTTTGCCTTATTTAGAGAAATTAGGGATAAGTAGATTAAAGGCAATCTTTATAACACATTTTCATGCAGACCATTGTCAAGGCCTACCCTTACTAGTGGAAAATATAAAAGTTGACAATATTGTTGCATCTTATATACCTAAAGATAATGATTTACCTATAATAATTGTAAAACAGGGGGACCAAATAATATTAGATAAAAACACTAAATTTACTATTATATGGCCAGATAAAGCTAAAAGTAATAATGAAAATAATATGTCTCTTGTTGGACTGCTTTCTTATTACAATCGTCAAGTTCTATTAACAGGTGATATAGAAAAAGAAGTTGAACCCTTAATAGGAGACAAATTAAATAAAAGTATAGATGTGCTAAAAGTACCCCATCACGGAAGCAAAACTTCTTCTACAGAAATATTTTTAGAAAAGTTAAAACCTACAATTGGAATTATTTCAGTAGGAAGAAACAATCTACACAGACATCCAAGCCCTGAAGTTGTTTGGAGATACAATGATTATGGTTCTACTCTATATAGAACTGATGAAAATGGCTTGATTAAATTGACTTTCAATAAAGAAGTTTTGAATATATCAACTTATATTAAAAATGATAAACTAGATTTTCCGGATATTATTAGACAAAATATAATAATGATTTATCTTATAGTATTGTATTGCTTGCTATTCTATCTGTGGATTAAGATATATATTAAGAATGACAAGGAGATGATAAGAATTGGATTACAATGATTTTATAAAGGATTTGAAAGGGGATAATATAAAGTCTTCATACTTATTCTTTGGAGAAGAAGAATACCTTATGAATGAAACCATAGATTTAATTAAAATAAAACATATTGAACCATCACTAGAGACTTTAAACTTTACTACAATTGAGGGGAAGGATGCCACTATAGACCTGGTCATAAATGCCTGTGAAACACTGCCATTTATGAGCAGCAAGAAAATAGTAGTCTTAAAAGATATTACTATGCTTCTAGAAAATGAAGACAAGGCTGCGGAAGATGAACTCTACAAGTACTTAGATGATTTAGGGTCCTATCTCTTATTGATAATAATTGATAATAATGTAAAAAAATCTAGTAAGCTATATAAATATTTTAACAAAACTAATAAAGCTGTTGAGTTTTCAAATCTAAAAGGTAAAGACTTAAATACTTGGATAGAAAGGATTTTAAAAAAGAATAATCGATTTATGAATTTTTCAAATCTAAATTATTTCACACAACAAACTGCTTATAGCTCTAGAAATTCAAATCTCACTTTATATGATCTAGAAAATGAATTATTGAAACTAGTTAACTATGCTACAGAAAGTGAAATTACTAAAGATGATATAAGTAAGGTATTAATAAAATCCATAGATACTAATATATTTGACTTATTAGCAGGGATTAATAGGGGAGATAGTCATAGTGCTTTAGTGATTTTTAATGATATGTATATGCAAAATGAGCCTATTCAAAGGATATTGGTAATGATAACAAGACAAATAAGGCTTATGCTGGGATATAAACTATATAAAAATAAGGGCTATGGAGAAGGGGAAATACAAGACAAGCTTCAAATAAAAAGATATGAGTATTCTAAAATATCATCACAATCTAGGGAATATTCAATAAGTCAGTTAGAGAACATATTAGATAAGATATTAATTTTGGATAAGCAATTAAAAACCACATCTACAGATGAAAAGATACTTATGGAAATGTTAATAATTGAAATTTGTTCCTATAAAAAATAAAACTTCGGAGAACCGAAGTTTTATTTACATTGCGCTATTTAATCTTTTAGTTAATCTACTAACTTTTCTTGCTGCCCCATTTTTATGAAGTATATTGTGATGAGCAGCTTTCTTTAATTTTTTATCAATAACTTTAAGTAATGCTCTTGCCTCATCAAAGTCTTCCTTAGCTACAGCATTATCGAATTTCTTAATATATGTCTTAATTTCAGTTTTTTTGCTTTTGTTAAGTGCGGTTTTCTTTTGAGTAATTAAGATTCTTTTCTCAGCGGATTTAATATTTGCCAATTCGTTCACCTCCTATAATCTAACAAGAAGTATTTTATCACGTAAAGCTACAGAAAGCAAGGATAATAAATATTATAATGGATAAAATTATAATCTATTTAATAATAATATTTTTGAAAGGAGATAATTTATATTGAAATTTCAAACAGATTTAGCAATTGAAAGAAGGGAGATTTATCGAGAGGAGAATAATATAGAAGTTAAAGGTGTTTCAGTAGATGTTGTGGAAGAAAACAACTATACAATAACTACAGTTGAGGTACTAGATAAAAATGGTAGTGAGCAAATAGGAAAACCTATTGGAAAATATATTACTGTAGATGTACCAAAGTTAAAAAACACAGATGAGGATCTAAAAGATGAAATAAGTATTATACTTGCAAAACAAATTAAAAGCTTAACAGAGGTTTATAGTCCCATGAAAATATTAATAATAGGATTAGGTAATTGGAATGTTAGTCCTGATGCCTTAGGTCCCAAAGTAGTTGATAGGGTACTGGTTACACGACAATTTTTCTTAAATTTCAACAAAGAATTTGATGAAACCATGGCAAATGTAGCCGCTATGTCACCAGGTGTTATGGGTGTTACTGGAATAGAGACTCAAGATATAGTAATGGGAATAGTGGATAAAATTAAACCGGATTTGTTAATTGCTATAGATGCCTTAGCATCTAGAAAGATGAGTAGAATTAATACAACAATTCAATTATCAAATGTAGGTATTAGCCCAGGTAGTGGCGTAGGTAACAAAAGATCGGCCTTAAACAAGGAGAGCTTAGGTATACCTGTTATTGCTATTGGAATTCCTACAGTTGTAAATGCTGCTACAATGATAAATGATACTATGGATTTAATAATTAATTCTATGAAAGAAACAGCAGATCAAGGTGGAGAATTTTATTCCTTATTAGATAAACTATCCAATGAAGATAGATATGCTCTTATTGAAGAAATGTTAAATCCTTTTATGGGAAATGTAATAGTAACACCAAAGGACATTGATTTATTAATTGATGATTTATCAATAATTATTGCCAATGGATTAAATATTGCCTTACATCCAGGTATAGATTTAAAAGACGTAAATAGATATATTAGGTAATATTCATATCATATAATAAGCATTCCTCGAATATAATTTTGTATGTAAGATTATTGAGGAGTGGTGACTTGAGAAGAAGACCTAGATATAAAAGGGCAAAGAGAAGTACCGTAAAAAGTAATTATATAATAGTAGCACTCCTATGTCTTATTGTATTAAACATAGGAGCAATGGGTATCAATGTTTATAAGAATAAGGAAAACAAATTGCCGGACACCAATGTTAATGAAAGATCTTCACTTGTAAGTTTTTTCAACAACATATGGAATAGTGTAGTTAACTATATTCCTACCTTTAAACCAGAAGCCAATATTATAGAAGAGAATTTGTTAATTGATGAAGAATTAAATGAGTTTGAAGAATCTAAAGATTATTTTATAATTGAAAGATTGGAGGAATATGAAAGCCTAATTATTATAAAGGATTCAGATGGGATAAGCACTGTGGAGAATGTACCGTCACCTTTAAATCTTGAAAAAATAAAGGCAGACAGAAGTAAACCTTATATTGCAATATATCATACCCATGCTTCTGAAGCCTACCAACCATTAAAAGAAGATGTTTATCACGTAGAAGATAGGTCTAAAAATGTTATAGGTATTGGTGACATAATTGCAACCGTATTAGATGCTAATAACCATAAAAACAAACACATAGAAACTTACCATGATACTGTTTATAATCAATCATATGCACGGTCTCTCAATACAATTAATAAAATAAAAGAAGAAGATAAAAATATTAAAGTATTTATAGATATTCATAGGGATGGATTTGAAAAGGATTCTCCATACTATGAAAAGTTTATGGAAAAAACTAGAACAAAGATTAATGGTATAGATACTGCAACCTTTTCACTAGTAGTAGGGCCACAAACTCCTAATTATGATGAAGTACTAAATTTTGCAAAGTATATAAAGGCGGTATCAGATACCTTATATCCAGGTCTTTGTACGGGGATTATTGTAAAACCCGCTGGTAAATTTAATTTATACTCTTCAAATCATGCTACTTTAATTGAAGTAGGCAGTAATTTTAACACAGTAGATGAAGCTAACGAAGCAGCTAAACTAATAGGAGAAATTTTATCTATTGTTTTCAATAGTTTACAAGAATAAGCTATTAATTAAAATTAACAAGTGGTATAATGAAATTTGTAAGGAAGAAATTGGAGGAATTAATATTGGAACAAAACAATAATGAGAAAAATAAAAATGAAACTATAGAGTGGATAAAAAGTATTGTTACAGCTGTAGTGATAGCTGTATTAATAAAGACCTTTGTTTTTAATTCTACTTATGTATTAGGAAACTCTATGTACCCTACATTAAAAGAAAAAGACCGACTTTTTGCAATTAGGGTGCCACTTTATTTTTCTGGACCATCAAGAGGAGACGTTATAGTTCTAGAGGCTCCTGATAATGTAGATAAAGATTATATTAAAAGAGTAATCGGACTAGAAGGGGATATTATTAAAATTATAGAAGGACGAATTTACTTAAATGGTGAATTATTAATTGAACCTTATATAGATATTGATTCATATACACATATTTATGATCTTGACACTTGGGAAGTTCCCAAAGGTCATGTCTTTGTATTAGGAGATAATAGGTTAGAGGGAGCCAGTAAAGATAGTAGGTATTTCGGTTGTATACCATTAGATTCTATAAAAGGAGTTACTGGTTTTAGATATTATCCATTAGATAAAAGATTTGGTAAAATAAAATAATACAAATCAATAAAATGGGCATCATATTAAGGGTGATGTAATATGATGACAAGATTAGAAAAACGAAGAATGAAAAGAAATGCAAGAATAATAAACTTTATAAAAACCCTTGTGATAATTTCTATTAGCTTTTTATTAATTAATTATCTCAATGCTGTTAATAATACTATATTGGAATTAAATTGTCTGAATAATTCTAAATTATTTTTTTATGATAATGATCATAATCATTTAGAACTATTTGGCAAGTCTTATTACTTAGATTTAAAATATATAAAATAATATTTCTAAAGACCAGATTTCTGGTCTTTTGTTTACTTATTTAGGAAAATTTGCTATAATCATCTAGAGTTGTTTGATTCTTCAAAGGAGGAAAATTATGCAAAGTTATAACCAAGCAAATATAAGAAACTTTTCAATTATTGCTCATATTGACCACGGTAAATCAACATTAGCTGATAGATTAATAGAAAAGACTGGTATGTTAACATCCAGAGAAATGCAATCTCAGGTTCTAGATAATATGGATTTAGAAAGAGAAAGAGGAATAACCATAAAGTTAAAAGCAGTGAGACTAGATTATAAAGCTAAAAATGGAGAAAATTATATATTAAATCTTATAGATACACCAGGTCATGTGGATTTTACTTATGAGGTATCTAGGTCTTTGGCTGCATGTGAAGGTGCAGTACTTATTGTAGATGCAACACAGGGCATAGAAGCACAGACATTAGCCAATGTATATTTAGCATTAGACCAAGATTTAGAAATACTGCCAGTAATCAATAAGATTGATTTACCAAGTGCAAGGCCTGATGAAGTAAAAGCAGAAGTAGAAGACATAATTGGAATAGACTGTTCAGAAGCCCCTTTAATATCTGCTAAGGATGGCCTAAATATAGAAGAAGTATTAGAATCCATTGTAAAAAATGTACCAGCACCCCAAGGAGATCCTAATGCACCTTTAAAAGCACTAATATTTGATAGTTTTTATGATTCTTATAAAGGTGTTATATGTTATATTCGTGTGTTTGAAGGAACTATAAAACCGGGTATGGAAATAAAATTAATGGCTTCAGGAAAAGTATTTGAAGTAGCTGAAGTAGGTATTAATACAAATAAACATGTTGTAGTAGATAAATTACAACCAGGTGATGTAGGATTTATTACAGCAAGTATAAAAAACGTTAGAGAGGCAAACGTTGGTGATACCATTACTGATAATGAAAATCCAACTAAAGAAGCACTACCAGGCTATAAGAAGGTTGTGCCAATGGTATATTGTGGCATATATCCAGCAGAAGGTGAGGATTTTAACTCTGTTAGAGATGCATTAGAAAAGTTGCAAGTTAATGACGCAGCCCTAGTTTTTGAGCCTGAAAGCTCAGTAGCACTTGGATTTGGATTTAGATGCGGATTTTTGGGCCTATTACATATGGAGATAATTCAGGAAAGATTGGACCGAGAATTTGATCTGAATGTAGTAACAACTTCCCCATCTGTTATTTATAAAGTTAAAAAGAATTCTGGAGAAGTATTAGAGATACAAAATCCAGCTAATTTACCACCCCTAACTGAAATTGAATATATGGAAGAGCCTATAGTTACAGCTAATATTATGACCCCTACAGAACATGTGGGAGCAATAATGGAGCTATGTCAAAATAAACGAGGGGTTTTCTTAAATATGGAATACCTTGAAGAGACTAGAGTAGTACTACATTATGAGCTGCCTTTAAATGAAGTTATTTATGATTTCTTTGATGCCTTAAAATCTAAAACTAGAGGCTATGCCAGTTTTGATTATGAACTAAAAGGTTATGTCCGTTCTGAATTAGTTAAATTGGATATTCTAATTAATGCTGAATCCGTAGATGCATTTTCTTTAATAGTTCATGATAGTAAAGCCTATGAACGAGGAAGAATGATAACAGAAAGACTTGTAGATGCCATTCCTAGACATCAGTTTGCAGTTCCTATACAAGCGGCAATAGGATCTAAAGTTATTGCTAGAGAGACAATTAGGGCCTTAAGAAAGGATGTACTAGCAAAATGTTATGGTGGAGATATATCAAGAAAGAAAAAATTATTAGAAAAACAAAAAGTTGGAAAGAAAAGAATGAGACAAATTGGATCTGTAGAAGTGCCACAAGAAGCCTTCCTTACAGTTCTTAAATATGACGAATAATAAATGCACGCCTCTGGTGTGCATTTTTTTAAGGAGGAAAATATAGATGAAAGATTTAGGATTATATATACACATACCTTTCTGCCAAAAGAAATGTTATTACTGCGACTTTACATCGTTTCCAGATAAAACTGATGAAATTTCTAAATATATAGACTATGTAATAAAGGAACTTTCCCTTTATAAAGAAGAAATTGGAAATGATTATATTATATCTAATATATTTATAGGAGGAGGAACCCCTTCTTCCATAAATGAAGAATATATAGAAAAAATATTAGACCATGTTTATACTAACTTTAATATAAAGAAAAATATAGAAGTATCAATAGAAGTAAACCCAGGCTCGGTAACATTAGAAAAAGCCAGAAAATATAAAGATATTGGAATAAATAGGGTGAGTATAGGTCTACAAAGTCTAAATGATGATTTGTTAAAATCAATAGGTAGAATTCATAACAGTGAGGATTTCTATAAATCTTATGAAATTCTAAAAGATGTAGGATTTACAAATATAAATATTGACCTTATGTTTGCTCTTCCAGGTCAAAGTTTGGAAGACTTTTTAGATAGCTTAGAAAAAGTGGTAAATCTAGATGTAACACATATATCACTTTATAGCCTTATTCTAGAAGAGGGAACATATTTTTATAAATTGTATCAAGATGGAAAACTAAATATGCCTAGTGATGAAGTAGACAGGGAAATGTATCATGAGGCTGTTAACTATTTAAAAGATAAGGGATATGAGCATTATGAAATATCTAATTTTGCAAAAAAAGCTTATGAATGCAAACAAAATTTAACATATTGGAAGGTAAATCCATATTTAGGGGTTGGCATTAATAGTCATTCAAATTTAGATAATAAAAGATTTTCAAATGTAAGTGATTTTAAGAACTATTATTTTAAATTAGACAATGAAGAATTCCCTCTTTATGAAAGTGAAAAGATTAATCCTGAAATGGAAATAGGAGAATACATGATTTTAGGACTAAGACTTATTGAAGGTGTTAATAAAATGGAATTTTTCAAAAGGTTTCAGCTAGATATTTATGATATATATAAAGTTGAAATAGCCAAAAATATTAATAATGGTCTATTAATAGAAGATGGTAATAATATAAAACTTACTAGTCTGGGATTGGACTTGGCTAATAAGGTTGAATTAGATTTTTTTCCTTAGAAAAACTTTGTATTTTTAGTATTGACAAAGTTGCTTTCTAGTGGTAAATTATATAATATAAGGATTAGCACTCGAGTCCGTTGAGTGCTAACAAACATCCAAAATGTTTATAACTGAGGTGATACAATGTTGGATGAAAGAAAATTGAAGGTTTTATATGCTATAATTAATAGTTATGTATTAACTGCTGAGCCTATAGGCTCAAGGACAATTTCAAAGCAATATAACCTTGGAGTAAGTGCAGCTACTATTAGAAATGAGATGGCTGACTTAGAAGAACTAGGCTATTTAAACAAACCTCATTCTTCAGCAGGTAGAGTGCCATCTGATAAGGCCTATAGATTATATGTAGATCATTTGTTAAAAGCAAAAAATCCTATTGTAGATATAGAAAAAAAGAATGAAATTAAAAAGATTCTTTCTACTGATCATATGGAAATTGACAAGCTAATAAAAAAGTCTGCTAAAATGTTATCTGCTAGTACTAGTTATACTGCTCTAGCAATTACCCCTCAAATTAATACTAATAGCCTAAAACATATTCAACTATTGTTAATAGATCAATATGATATTCTAATTGTTTTAGTTAGTAGTTCAGGTATAGTAAAAAATACAATTATTAGAATAGAATTTCCAGTATCGGAAAATTTATTAAACACAATATCTAATTTCTTAAACGATAGTCTAAAAGACTTATCTCTAGAAGAGCTTGTGCTATTAGTAAAAGGAGAATCTTTTGATGAATGGCAGGGGTTTAAGCATATTATTGGAAAAGTAATACCCATCATCAAAAACTTTATGCAGGATATGGAATCTATTACATTATATTCTGATGGAATTACAAAAATATTAAACTTTCCAGAATATAAAGATGTAGAAAAGGCAAGAGAATTTATATCTTTTATTGAGAATAAGGAATTAGTTGTTGATATACTTTTAAATGATATATTATCTCAAAATGTTGATATAATTATAGGCAATGAAAATATTTATGCGCCTATTAAAGATTGTAGTATAGTTACAGCAACCTACTCTTTTGACGGAAAAATAATCGGAAAAATTGGTGTTATAGGTCCTACTAGAATGGAGTATCAGAAGATTATAAATACAATTACACTTTTCTCAGAAAATATAACTGAAATTGTAAATATGTTAATGGGTAATTAATATTTAATAAGTGAATAAGAGGTGATGTAATGTCAAAGGATAAAGAAATGGAAAACAATAAAATCGAAGAAGATATTTTAGAAGAAGTAAGTGAAGATGAAAGTTATGATGAAAAACATGAAGAAAATGAAGTTGATTCTACAAAGGACGTGGATGACTTAACTGTAAAGTTGGCTAGACTTCAAGCTGATTTTGTGAATTATAAGAAACGTAGTGAAAAGGAAAAGGAAAGTTCTATAGCCTATGGAATTGAAACTTTTGTATGTGAATTATTACCTATAATGGACAATTTTCAAAGAGCCTTAGACAGTGAACAAGAAAAAGACAGTGGATTTTTCAAGGGTGTAGAAATGATCTTAAATCAATTAAATACACTGCTTATTAATAAAGGTATTGAAGAAATAGATGCATTGGGAAAGGAATTTGATCCAAATATCCATAGTGCAATTTCTATGGAAGAATCAGAAGAATATACTGCAGGCAAAGTGATATCAGTATATCAAAAAGGGTATAAATTTAAAAATAAGGTTATTAGACCATCAATGGTTATAGTTTCAAAATAAATATTTTAGGAGGAATTTATTATGTCAAAAATAATAGGAATTGATTTAGGAACCACAAACTCAGTAGTAGCAGTAATGGAAGGTGGGGAAGCAGTAATTATCCCTAACCAAGAAGGAAATAGAACTACACCATCAGTAGTAGCTTTTACTAAAGAAGGAGAAAGACTTGTTGGTGAAACTGCTAAAAGACAGGCAATTACAAATACAGATAGAACTATACAGTCAATTAAAAGAAAAATGGGTAGTGACTATAAAATAGATATTGATGGAAAAAACTATACTCCTCAAGAAATATCGGCAATGATTTTACAAAAATTAAAAACCGATGCTGAAAGTTATTTAGGAGAAAAAATAACAGATGCAGTAATAACAGTTCCAGCATACTTCACAGATGCTCAAAGACAAGCCACCAAAGATGCGGGACAAATAGCGGGACTAAATGTTAAGAGAATAATAAATGAGCCAACAGCCGCTGCTCTTGCTTATGGTATGGACAAAACTGAAGGCCACCACAAAATAATGGTATTTGACTTAGGTGGAGGAACATTTGACGTTTCAATTTTAGAATTAGGAGATGGAGTATTTGAAGTTTTATCTACTAGAGGAAACAATAGCCTTGGTGGAGATGACTTTGATCAACTATTAATTAAATATATTAGTGACCAATTTAAAAAAGAAAATGGAGTAGACCTTACTACAGATAAAATGTCTTTACAAAGGTTAAAAGAAGCGGCTGAAAAAGCTAAAAAAGAATTATCATCAGTAATGTCAACTAATATAAATTTACCTTTTATAACTGCAACTGCAGCTGGCCCATTACATTTAACAATGGATATTACTAGAGCTAAATTTGATGAATTAACATCATCACTAGTGGAGAAATCATTGGAGCCAGTTAGATTAGCACTTAAGGATGCAGGACTTCAAGCTTCAGATATAGAGAAAGTAATATTAGTAGGTGGTTCCACAAGAATTCCAGCAGTACAAGATGCTGTTAAGAAGCTTACAGGTAAAGAGCCACAAAAAGACATAAATCCTGATGAATGTGTTGCTTTAGGTGCAGCATTACAAGGTGGAGTATTAAGTGGAGAAGTTAAGGATTTATTATTATTAGACGTAACACCTCTTTCACTTGGAATAGAAACATTAGGTAGTGTTACAACTAGATTAATAGAAAGAAATACTACTATACCTACTAAGAAATCACAGATATTTACAACCGCAGCGGACAATCAAACATCTGTAGATATTCATGTTTTACAGGGTGAAAGACAAATGGCTAACGACAATACTACACTTGGAAGATTCCAATTAACTGGTATTCCTTCAGCTCAAAGAGGAGTTCCACAAATCGAAGTTACTTTTGATATAGACGCAAATGGTATTGTAAATGTTAGTGCTAAAGATTTAGGTACAGGAAAAGAGCAAAGGATTACAATAACATCTGGATCAAAATTATCAGATGAAGAGATTGAAAAGAAAGTTAAAGAAGCTGAAGCTTTTGCAGAAGAAGATAAAAAGAAAAAAGAAGCAATTGAAATAAGAAATAATGGTGATTCACTGGTATATCAAACTGAAAAAACTCTTAAGGATTTAGAGGGCAAGATAGATGAAAGTGAAAAGGCTGGAGCAGAAGAAAAATTACAAGCTTTAAAGAAATCCTTAGAAGGTGAAGATCTTGATGATATTAAGGCTAAAACTGAAGAGTTAACAGAAGTCTTCTATAAGATATCTGAAAAGTTATACGAACAAAATGCAGAACATGGTCAAGGAGAAGGATCAGGCACTAGCACAGATGATGATGTTGTAGATGCTGACTATGAGGTAGTAGACGAAGAATAATTATCTAAATCAGAGCTAAATCCTTGGATTTAGCTTTGAACTTTGTTATACTACTTATATTATTAAAGGTTGGTGAATATATTTGAGGGATTATTATGAGATTTTGAACGTAGAAAAGAATGCTAGTGATGAAGAAATTAAAAGAGCCTATAGAAGTCTTGCTAAAAAACATCACCCTGATTTAAACCCAAATAATGCTGAAGCAGAGCAACTTTTTAAAGAAGTAAGCAATGCTTATGAAGTGTTAAGTGACCCTACAAAAAGATCTAATTATGATAGGTATGGTCATGCTGGCGTTAATGGTCAAGCTGGGGGAGCAGGTTTTGGAGGCTTTGGAGATATATTTGAAGACATATTTGATATCTTTGGTGGAGGATTTTCAAGTTCTGCTAGAAGAACTGGTCCAGAAAGAGGTTCTGACCTAAGATATAATTTAAATATAGAATTTAAAGAGGCTGTTTTTGGAGTAGAAAAAGAAATACAAATTAGAAGAACCGAAAACTGCTCAACCTGTGATGGTAGCGGTGCAGAACCAGGTACATCCAAATCCACATGTGGTAATTGTAATGGGCGAGGACAAGTTCAATATGCTCAACAAACTCCTTTTGGTCAATTTGTTAGATCTGGAACATGTGATGTTTGTAATGGCTTAGGAGAAATTATTGAAAAGAAATGCCATACATGTCATGGAAGCGGTAAAGAAATAAAAAATAGAAAGATAAAGGTCAAGGTACCTGCAGGTGTGGACAATGATTCTGTAATCTCAATTAGAGGTGAAGGAGAAGGTGGGCAAAGAGGTGGACCTGCTGGAGATTTATATATTTATATAAGTTATAAAGAAGATAAAGTCTTTAAAAGACGTGGCAATAATATTTATTTAAATATCCCAATTAGTTTCACAGAGGCCTCACTGGGAGCAGAAATTCAAGTTCCTACCCTAGAAGGTATGACAGAATATAGTATTCCAGAAGGGACCCAGACCGGTAGCCAATTTAAAATAAAACAAAATGGGGTACCATATTTGCGAGGTGGAGGAAGAGGAGATCTTATTTTCACAGTAAATGTTCAGGTGCCAACAAAACTTACTGACAAACAAAGACAAATGCTTTTAGATTTCGCCCTTGAAGCAGGAGAAGATTATAAACAAGCTAAAACACATAAAAAGAAATTCATTGATAAAGTAAAAGATGTATTTAATTAAATGGAAAAAGACAATCACACAATTTTATAGTGATTGTTTTTTTAAATACTCTGGTAATTCTATTTTTTATACGTTATAATTATTTAATATTATTAAAGGATGTGTTGAAGATAATGAAATGGACTGAAGTTCAGGTAAGCACTAGCCCAGAAAATGAAGACATAGTATCAGATATATTATATGAAACTGGTGCCATGGGTCTTACCATAGAAGATCCTAGAGATATAATTGAGCTTTCCAAAAGAGTAGAAGATTGGGACTTTATTGATGCAAGTCTATTTGATCTAAAATTTGAAGGTGTAATAATAAAAGCATATTTTGCTGAAACAGAGGATTTAGTAGAAATTATTAAAATAATTAAGGATAATATAGAAATAGGACCAACACTTCTAGGTGACAAACCACTAGGTCAAGTTATCATAGCTGAAGTAGACGAAAAAGATTGGGCTGAAAATTGGAAAAAGTACTATAAACCTAAGAGAATAGGTGAAAATATAGTAATTAAACCATCCTGGGAATCCTTTCAATCCCTTCCCAATGATTTAATAATAGAATTGGATCCAGGAATGGCATTTGGAACAGGAACACATGAAACAACCATATTGTGCATAGAGGCCCTAGAGTCTTATGTAAGACCAGATTCAACCGTCTTTGATATTGGCTGTGGCAGTGGTGTGTTAAGCATAGCAGCAGCCAAATTAGGAGCTCACAAGGTAATTGGTGTAGACCTAGACAATGTAAGTGTAAAAGTTTCAAATGAAAATATTAAAATAAATAATGTGGAAGATATTGTGGAAATTAGAAATGGCAATCTATTAGAAGTGATAACTAATAAAGCCAATATTATTGTAGCCAATATCATAGCTGAAATTATAGCTGGTATGGCTAAAGATATAGATAAATTCTTAGAAGAAGATGGAATCTTTATTACTTCAGGCATTATTCTTGAAAAAATATATATGGTTGAAGAGGCATTAATTCAAAATGGATTTAAAATATTAGAAGTTAAAAAGATGAATGCTTGGGCTTGCATCATAGCTTCTAAAAATTAGGTGAGCTTATGCATAAGTTTTTTGTAGATAAAGATCAAATAAATTTAACGGAAATAGAGATAATTGGAAAAGATGTAAAGCATATAAGAGATGTGCTTAGGCTTAAGTTACATGATAAGATAATAATATCTTCTAATAATATTAATTACTCTTGTGAAATTATAGAGATCAATAAGAATAGGATAAATAACAAGATTATTTCTAAGACTGAAGGCATTAATGAACCTAAAATAGAAATAATACTTTACCAGGGATTATCTAAAGGAAGTAAAATGGATTTCATTTTACAAAAAGGAACTGAAATTGGAGTAAAGCATTTCTATCCTATAGCCACCTATAGGTCAGTAGTAAAAATAAACGAACAAAAGAAGGAACAAAACAAATTAGATAGATGGAATCAAATTACGGAAGAAGCGGCAAAACAATGTAAACGAGACTATATTCCGAAAGTAGATAATATACTAAGCTTTGATGACATGATCAAATTATTAGATGGGCAAGACAATATTATTGTTCCTTATGAAAGCGAAGATGGGTTAAGCCTTGGTAAGGGATTAGAAAATATAACTGGAAACAAGATACATCTGATTATTGGGCCTGAGGGAGGTTTTGAACAATCAGAAATAGAAAAGTTAAAGGGAATTGGTGGTAAGATTGTAACTTTAGGCCAAAGGATACTTAGAACTGAAACAGCTGGATTTGTGGCTAGTACAATAATACTTTATCAATTAGGAAATTTAGGAGTGATTTAATGAAGACTGTAGCATTTCATACTTTAGGCTGCAAGGTTAATCAATATGAGACTGAAGCTATGGAAGAATTATTTGAAAAGCAGGGATACTCAATTATTGATTCAGACAAATTAGCTGATATATATGTAATCAATACTTGTACAGTAACAAATCTTTCTGATAGAAAATCCAGGCAATTTATTAGAAAAGCTAAAAAGATAAATGAAAACTCTATTATTGCAGTGGTAGGCTGTTATTCTCAAGTGTCTCCAGAGGAAGTTGCAGGTATAGAAGGGGTAGATGTAATAATAGGAACAAGTGAAAGGCATAAAATAGTTGAACTATGCCAAGAAGCAAGGGGAGCTAATGAAGTTATAAATATAGTTAGAAGTATTAAAAATGATGATGAATTTGAAAAAATAGATGTAAATGACATTAAATCTAAAACCAGAGCTTATATAAAAATACAAGATGGATGCAATCAGTATTGTAGTTATTGTATAATTCCATATGCTAGAGGACCAATTAGAAGTCGTCAGTTAGAAGATATAATTCAGGAAACAGAAATACTTGCTAAAGCTGGATTTAAAGAGATTATATTAACAGGTATTCATGTAGCTTCATATGGTAAAGATTTAGAGGATATAGACTTAAAAGAAGTTTTAAAAGCTATTGGTAAAATAGAAGGAATTGAGAGAATTCGCTTAAGTTCATTGGAACCTAATTTAATAGATGAAGATTTTATGAAGACCATAATGGATATAAATAAAATATGCGACCATTTTCACCTGTCCTTACAAAGTGGGTCTAATTCCGTATTAAAAAGAATGAATAGAAAATATACTAGTGAAGAATACAAAGAAAAAGTTGATCTAATTAGAAAGTATATGCCGGATGCAGGTATAACAACAGATATTATTGTTGGCTTCCCTGGTGAAAGTGAAGAAGAATTTCAAGAAACAATGGAATTCGTTAAAACAATTGCTTTCTCTAAAATTCATGTGTTCAAATATTCTATAAGACAAGGAACCCCTGCTGCTAAATATGAAAATCAAGTAAATGGACTTATAAAGAATAAACGAAGTGAAGATTTAATAGCTTTAGCTAATGGATTGGCACAAGAATTCAATAATAAGTTTATAAATACTAAGGTATCTGTTTTGTATGAAGAAGTTAGCAAGGTAGATGAAAGAGCATTCGAAGGCTATACAACAAATTATATTAGAGTTAGAAGTAGAGGGGAGAATATAGAAAAACCTATTGGAAATCTATATGATACTGATATAATAGATGCAAACAATGAATTATTATTAGGTATGTTAGAATAATAGGAGGTGAAAACCTTGAAGGATTGCTTATTTTGCAAAATAATAAATAAAGAAATTCCCAGTGAACTTTTGTATGAGGATGATAAAGTTATAGCTTTTAATGATATAAATCCTCAGGCACCAATACATTTTCTTGTTATTCCTAAAGAGCATATAGAATCTGCTAAGGACATAAATGATCATAACTCAAGACTTATAGGTCATGTTTTTAATGTTATTAGTAAGTTAGCTAATGATCTTGACTTAGAATTAGGTTATAGAATAGTAAATAATTGTAGCAAACATGGGGGTCAAACAGTAGATCATATTCATTTTCATGTTTTAGCTGGTCGACAAATGTTATGGCCACCAGGTTAAATATAAGTTGAAATATAATTAAAACTAATGTATAATAAACTAGTATGCAATCCTCAATTAGGATAGTATAGAAGTACTCTTTTAGTAAAGAGGGGAGGGAAAATCCATGTCAGAAATTAAACTAGGTGAAAACGAATCTCTTGAGAATGCATTGAAAAGATTTAAAAGACAATGTGCGCGCTCTGGTGTTTTAGGAGAAGTTAGAAAAAGAGAACATTATGAAAAACCATCTGTTAGACGTAAAAAGAAATCTGAAGCAGCAAGAAAGAACAAGAATAAGTTCTAATTAAGAAGGTGAAATTATGTCCCTTATAGATAGACTTATGGAAGACATGAAAACTTCCATGAGAAATAAGGATACAATCAGAAAAAACACCCTAACTATGGTTAGGGCAGCAATAAAACAAATTGAAGTTGATGACCGAAGAATATTATCAGATGAGGAAATACTGGAAATTATATCTAAGCAATTAAAAGAAAAAAGAATTGTCATTGAAGAGTTCAAAAAAGGTTCTAGAGAAGATTTAGTTGAACTTACAAATGCAGAAATTGAAATTCTCTTAGATTATTTACCTAAGCAACTTTCATACGAAGAAGTTAAGGCTATTGTAGTAGAAACTATTGCAGAAGTTAATGCAACTTCAATGAAGGATATTGGATTGATTATGAAAACTGTTATGCCTAAAGTAAAAGGTAGAACAGATGGGAATATAGTAAATACAGCAATTAAAGAAGTGTTAAAATAACCTGGAGGCTATCTCTAGGTTATTTTTTTATTAGGATGAGATTTAATGGGTATATATTAAAATAGACTATTTGTTAAATTTTTGTCCTATTTAGTTAAAAAAGAGTTATAATATATTATAGGGGGTGTTAAGTTGAAAAAGTGGAGAATATTAATATTAACACTTATGGCAATACTATTATTAAGTAGTATGGGTATAGGATTTACTGCAAATCATGGAGATGTATATGTGATACCAATTAAAGGCGAAATAAATAGTGCCAGCTATTCGTTTTTAAAAGATGTTATTGCTGATATAAACATGGACTCAACTAAAGCAATAATATTTGAAATTGACACATATGGAGGTCTAATTGACCAGGCAAGCAATATCAAAGATTTGATATTATCTATTGATATACCTACTATTTCATTTGTTAACAACAAAGCAGAATCTGCAGGTGTGCTAATTACAATAGCTAGTGAAAAGGTTGTAATGGCAACTAATTCCACAATCGGATCAGCTGAAACTATTCCAAATACAGAAAAAATTCTTTCAACATGGAGAGCTTTTCTTAGAGACACAGCTCAATATAGAGGTAGAGATACTGAAATAATTCAGGCAATGGCTGATAGTGATATTATGGTTAGTGGAATTAACACTAAAGGCAAGTTAGTTAATTTAACATCAAAAGAAGCATTAGAACATGGAATAACAGATTTAGTATCTGATGATTATGATGAAATTCTAGATTACTTTGGTTTCACAAATGCAAATATAGTAAAAGTAGATGAAGGCTTACAAGTAAAATTGGCTAAGCTTATATCCAAACCATACATTAGTAGTTTGTTACTTACTTTAGGTTTAGTAGGTATGGTAATAGAAATACTGACACCAGGATTTGGTATAGGAGGAACCATAAGTATTATTTCCTTTGGATTATTCTTCGGAGGGAATATATTAGCAGGGAACTCAAATTGGACTGCTTTAGCCTTATTTGCAACAGGCTTGTTATTATTAGTTGTAGAAGGTATAGTCCCAGGCTTTGGTCTACCTGGTATAGCGGGAATTATATTTGTAATAGGGGGTACTATTTTAGCTATGGGTTCTTTAACCAGTGCAATTGCATCTTTAAGTATAGCAATTATATTAACAACTATAGTAACTGTTATATTATTAAAGCTTGGTTTTAGAAGTAAATTACTAGAACGTTTTATATTAAAAGCAGAACATAATAAAGAAAGAGGATATCTAAGTGTTGATTCAAATGATATATATTTGAACAAAATAGCTATCACTACAACAGAACTTCGCCCTAGTGGGTTTATTGAAATAGATGGAAATAAACTTGACGCATTATCAGATAGTAGTTTTATTCCAAAGGATGTTCAAGTTCAAGTATTTAGGGTAGAAGGATCAAAAATTTTTGTTAGGAGGATATAATTTATGTTACCAACCAATTTAATTTTCACAGCAGGCGTAGCAATTTTTATTGTTATACTATTAATGGTATTTTTCTCTTTTGTTCCAGTAGGTTTATGGATTACTGCATATTTCTCTGGTGTAAAGATAAAAATGGGAACTTTAGTAGGAATGAAATTAAGAAGAGTTGCACCAAGTAGAATTGTAAATCCTATGATTAAAGCTACAAAAGCTGGTTTAAAGCTTCATGTAGATGAATTAGAAGCACATTACTTAGCAGGAGGAAATATAAACACTTTAGTAGATGCTTTAATAGCAGCACAAAGAGCAAACATTCCTCTAGAATTTGAAAGAGCAGCTGCTATAGACTTAGCAGGTAGAAATGTATTAGAAGCTGTGCAAGTGAGTGTTAACCCTAAGGTAATTGAAACTCCATCAATCGCTGCAGTAGCAAAAAACGGTATAGAAGTAATTGTAAAGGCTAGAGTTACAGTTAGAGCTAATATTGAAAGACTAGTTGGGGGAGCAGGAGAAGAAACAATTATTGCTAGAGTAGGAGAAGGAATTGTAACAACTGTTGGTAGTTCTGCTTCTCATGAAACAGTCTTGGAAAATCCTGACCTTATATCCAAAACTGTATTATCTAAAGGATTAGACTCAGGTACTGCATTTGAGATTCTATCCATTGATATAGCAGATATCGATATAGGTAGAAATATTGGAGCAAAACTTCAAATGGATCAAGCGGAAGCAGACAAACGTATTGCAGAAGCCAAAGCAGAAGAAAGAAGAGCAATGGCTGTTGCTGTTGAACAAGAAATGAGAGCTAATGTTCAAGAAATGCGTGCAAAAGTTGTTGAAGCTGAAGCAGAAGTTCCACTAGCACTTGCTTTTGCATTAAAAGAAGGTAAATTAGGTGTAATGGATTATTATAATATGAAAAACATTTTAGCTGATACTGATATGAGATCTTCTATTTCAAAAATTTCTGATGAAGATAAGACTCAAAAATAGGAAGTGATAATATGCGTAACCCATTATTCTTTTTTGTTGTAATCTTTGTAATAGATTTAGTTTTAAAAAGTGCAAAGAATAAAAAGAAGGTAGAACAAGCAAGAAGTAGAAGAACGGCAGAAATTAAGCCCCTTCCTCCTAAAGGTAAAAGCATTATGCAAACCATTAGAGATGAAATAGAAAAGGAAGTTCAAAAAGAAGCACAAAAACAACCAAGTAAAAGAATGTTAAAGCAACCTATATACACTGATGAACAGTTGATTTCTCATAAAGGTAGCATGGAAATGATGAAGGAATCTGAAATCAAAAAAAGAACTCAGTGGAGTGAAGATATATTCAAAAAGCCAGTTATGGAAGAATCAAAAATACAAGTAAAAAGAGAAAATCCTTTGAAAAAAGATATTTTAAGAGGCATTATTTTTTCGGAGATAATATCTGAACCAAAGAGTTTGAAAAACCAACGAAAAAGCATGTAATATACATGCTTTTTTTCTATGTTATAATATGGGAAAAAATTGCATATTATAGATAGGAGGGATTTTATGAAAAAAAACATAAATAATTTAAAATTAAATTTAAGTGATGCTTTAGAACTACCAATGGATATTGCCTTGGATATTCCTAAAATTACCATAATAGGAAATATGAATATTAATATTGCCAATCATAGAGGTATAATTCAATACAACTCAGATCTTATTAGAATAAATACAAAAATAGGAATTGTTAAATTATTAGGAACTGACATGATAATAAAGAATATATTATCGGAAGAGATAACCATTGATGGAATTATTGAAAGCATTGAAATAATATGCTAGGGGTGTTAATATGCTAGCTATAAAGATATGGAAATATCTAAAGGGATATGTTATTATAAGCATTGAAGGACTTACATTAGAAAGACTACTTAATTTGTGCTTAACTAATGGAATTTACCTCTCTAATGTTAGGAGATTAAATAGTACAGAAATTGAAGTCACCGTTTCTAATCAAGGATTTAAGAATTTGAAAGCTATTGCTAAAAAACTGGGATGTAGAATTAAGGTCAAGGAAAGTTTAGGATTACCCGCTTCTTTAAACAGGCTTAAGAAAAGAAAGATGTTAGGATTTGGCATACTACTTTTTATAATAATAATTGTGGTTTTATCTAGTTTTATATGGGAAATAGAAATTAAGGGAAATGAACAAACTCCTGACCATAGAATTTTAAGTCTGCTTGAAGAAAATAATATAAGCATAGGAAAATTTAAAGCTAATATTGATATTGACCATGCTAAAGTTTCAATTCTTAAAGAGCTAGATTATCTTTCTTTCTTAGACATAAGAACTAAAGGGGTTAAGTTAATACTAAATATAAAAGAGGAAGACATACCTCCAGAAATAGTAGACAAATCTCACCCTTCTCATGTTGTTGCTAAGAAAAAAGGTGTAATATTAAAAGTTATTGCAAGAAATGGTAGAGCCTTAGTTAAAGCTGGCCAGATAGTAGATGAAGGTACTATTTTAATTTCTGGTGTAATGGATACTTTAAATAATGACACCTACTTAGTACATGCAGAAGGTGAAGTTATAGCTCAAACCAGGTATAAGGCAATAAGTACAATGCCCATAATAAGATTAGACAAAAAGGAAACTGGTAAAGTATATAAACAAAAGGGAATTAAAATAAAAGATCGTGGTATAAAATTAATGAAGGGTCAGATACCTTATAAAGATTATATTGAGGAAGTAAAGGAAACAAAACTTATAAATCTTAAATGGCCAGATATAAACATACCTATTTGGATTATTAATTATGAATATAGAGAAGTAGAAATTAAAGAAGTAAAACAAACAGAAGAATATGTAAAAAAGATGTCACAACTAAAAGCAATAGAAGAAATAAATTTACAAATACCACCCAATGCAGAAATAATTGAAAAAAATGTTATACATACTATAGAAGATAATATTATGAGAACCCAGGTGGTTATTGAAACCATAGAAGACATTGGCAAAACAAAATTATTAAATTAATGGTTAATTACAATTTAAAGGAGAGTTTTATGGAGTATTATATAGACAATAGACAAACTGAAGTAGAGATTACAGAGAGATTAAATAAACTTATAGAAAGTGTAATAATCCAATCATTAAATGTAGAAGGGAAATCTACAAATGTAGAAGTAAGCATTTCCTTTGTTAATAACAAAGAAATACAAGAATTAAACAAAGACTATAGAGCTATAGATGAAATTACAGACGTATTATCTTTTCCAATAGATGATGACATATTGGTTCCTGTGCCATTATTAGGAGATATTATTATCTCCATGGAAAGAGCTAAAGAACAGGCCAGTGAATTGGGCCATTCTTTAGATAGGGAAATTGCCTATTTAGTAGCTCACAGCATGTTCCATTTAATGGGCTATGACCATATGGTAGAAGAAGAAAAAGTCAATATGAGATTAAAAGAAAAGCAAGTGATGAAGAAATTAGGAATATTTAAAGTAGAAGAAGAGGAGTAGTTTATGAAAGTTCGTGCAATTATTGAGAGTTTCAATTATGCAGTATCTGGGATTATAACAGCAATTAAAACAGAAAAAAGTATGAGAGTACACTATAGTATTGCTGTACTTGTATTACTTTCTAGTTTATTTTTTGACTTCAATAGAACTGAGTTTCTTTTACTCTTGTTTGCTGTTAGTCTGGTTGTTATATCAGAAATGATAAATACGGCTATAGAAAGGACAATAGACCTTGTTACTAAAGATTTCCACCCACTGGCTAGACTTGTTAAAGATGTAGCGGCTGGGGCTGTTTTAATAGCCACTATCAACTCTTTAATAGTGGGTTACTTATTATTTTTCGAGAGATTAAGTCTTTTTACTGAGTTAGTGATTTTTAAAATAAAAAGATCTGATATCCACCTAACTTTTGTTGCCTTAATACTTGTCATCTTAATTACCATTGGATTAAAAGCTAAATTTTCTAAGGGCAAAGGTTCACATTTTCAAGGGGGAGCTGTAAGTGGACATTCAGCTGTAGCGTTTTGTATTGCAACCATAATATCTTTTCAGGTAGATAATATTTTAGTTACTACTATGACTTATATATTGGCATTATTAGTAGCGGAAAGTAGAGTAGAAGGGAAAATACACAGTTTATTAGAAGTTGTAATAGGGGGAATTATGGGTTCTCTAGTAGGTATAATAATATTTAAATTCATAGGATAAGGGGTAGATTACTTGAAAACAAAAGTGAAATTCATTTTATTATTTGCTATTATATTAATAAGTATAACAGGATGCAGTAAAGAACCAGAAGTAGTGGCAGATGTACCTGTAGTTGAAGATCCTACTATAAATGAAGATACTAATCAAGAGCCAGAAGAGGAAATTGTTGTGGTAAAGGATGGCATAGCTTCACCTTTAAGTGGAATTTATGCCAAGGAAGAATTAGTCAATAGAAGAGTTGTAGGAATAATGTTTGACAACCATCCACGAGCAAGATGGCAGGCTGGTTTAAAAGATGCTGAGATAGTATATGAATTTCAAGTAGAGGCACCTTATACAAGATATTTAGCCTTCTATTTAATAAATGATCCGAAATCCATTGGACCTATTAGAAGCTCTAGACCCTACTTTGTAACTAAGATTTATGAATATGATGCTGTATATGTTAGAGTAGGAGGTAGTGAACAAGCCAAATCTGATATCATTAATCTAAAAATTGCAGATATAGATGGATTATCTAGTACTAACAAAGTATTTTGGAGAAATAATAATAAAAAAATACCTCATAACTTATATACTAGTATGGAAGTTATTCGTGAAACACAAGAGCAGAGAAAATATAATATGACTGGACAATATGAAACATTCTTGTTTGAAGAGGAAGAGAAGAGTATTATAGGATATAATGCAGAAGTTGTTGAATTTGATTATAAAGGTGGCAATACCACAAAATATTTATATGACCGTGATGAAAAACTATATTTAAGACAAAAAGATGGACAAGATCACTTAGATGAAAGTGATGAAAGTCAAATAAGAGCTAAAAATATAATAATCCAAGAAGTAGCAACCAAGACTATAGACAATGAAGGTAGACTAGATATAACTTTAGTTGGTAAAGGAACAGGAAAATATATTACTAATGGTATTGGAATGGACATAACTTGGGTAAAGAAAGATAGAAAGAGTAAAACTTACTACCTAGATAAAGATGGGACTGAATTAACATTAAATCCTGGTGTGACTTGGGTTCAAATGGTTAGTCCAAGAGTAGGTATAATTATTGAATAAGGAGGCAAAATGATGAATAACCAAGAACTAATAAAATTAGCTTTTAAGGCGCAAAAAATGGCCTATGTTCCTTACTCACATTTTCATGTTGGTGCTGCTTTATTGACTGAAGATGGTAGCGTATATTCAGGTTGCAATATTGAGATAGCATCATATTCTCCTACATTATGTGCTGAGAGAACTGCAATTTTTAAGGCAATATCAGAAGGACATAAAAAGATTAAAAAGATAGCTATAGTTGGGGATGCAAATCCTACTTATCCTTGTGGTGTTTGCAGACAGGTAATAAGAGAATTTGGAAAAGATGCTTCTGTAATTATAGCAAATTCTACCGAAGATTATAAAGAATACACTATAGAGGAACTTTTGCCACATAGTTTTGGGCCTGAAGACTTAAGCTTTGCAAATAGAGGGGATGAATAATATGTATAAGTCAGGATTTATAAGCGTTATAGGAAGACCTAATGTAGGAAAATCTACTTTATTAAATGCAGTAATAGGTCAAAAAATTTCAATAATATCAGATAAACCACAAACAACTAGAAATAAAATTCAAATGGTATATACAGGCTTAGATTTTCAAATTGTATTTTTAGATACTCCAGGTATTCAGATGCCTAAAAATAAACTTGGAGAATATATGCTTAAAATATCAAAAAGTACATTACAAGAAGTTGATGTGGTAGTATTTGTAGTGGATGAAAGTATGCAAACTGGGTCTATGGATAGTTATATAATTGAGGATTTAAAAGATATAACAACTCCTATAGTATTATTAATAAATAAAATTGATAAGTTGACCCAAGAAGAAGTATTTCAATTAATAGATAAATATGACAAAATGAATTTATTCAAAGAAATAGTTCCTATATCTGCATTAAATAATACTAATGTAGATAAATTCATCCAAGTCCTGCATGGCATGTTACCAGAAGGACCACAATATTTCCCAGAGGATATGATAACTGATCAGCCAGAGAAATTTGTTATATCGGAACTTATTAGGGAAAAGGCATTAATTAATTTAGAAGAAGAAATTCCACATGGAATATTTGTAACTATAGATAGTTTTAAAGAAAGAGAAGATAAAAATTTAATCGATGTTTTTGCAACCATAATATGTGAGAAAAAGTCCCATAAAGGCATAGTAATAGGTAAGAATGGAAGAATGCTTAAAGAAATTGGGCAAAGTGCTAGACTTGATATAGAAAATTTATTAGATGCTAAAGTTAATCTGCAATTATGGGTTAAAGTAGAACCAAATTGGAGAGAGAAAGCAGATAAAGTAAAGTATTTTGGATACAAATAAGTGACTAGAGCATTATTAAAAACTGATGGAATTATACTAAATGAAATAAGATATAAAGAAACTAGTAAGATTTTAAATGTCTATACCAAAAATCATGGGAGAATTTCCATTATGGCTCAGGGAGCATACAGGCCTAAATCATCTCTTATTGCTAGTAGTCAAACTTTTTCACTTAGTGAATTCAATTTACAAAGAAATGGAGAATTTTATTATATCAATGGAGTAGATCTTCTAGATTCACATTATGGGATAAGAGAAAACATGAATAGAATGTTTTATGGTTATTTTTTATTAGAATTAATAAATTTATCAACTCCAGTGGGAGAAGAAAATGAGAAACTATTTTTACTTCTTAAAAAAGGATTAGAGATATTATCAAATCTAGATGCTGATTATCTAAAATTTATTGTAAGTTATGAGCTTAAGTTTATTTCCTTTTTAGGATATAGACCCAATATGTCTTCTTGTACTATATGTAATAATAATAAAAATTATAATATAAGATTTAGCTTTGTTGAAGGAGGAATAATTTGCAATGACTGTTTCCATGTGGACAGAAGATCTGTATATATAGATAAGGATATGTACCAGTCTTTAAATAGCTTGCTGCTTATTCCATTTGATCAATTAAATGAAATTAATGTATCTCTAGATATTTTAAAATCATTACACAAAATGATTGTAGATTATATTTTATATAATATTGAAAGAAATGAATTTAAATCCTTGGATTTATTAGATACTATAATGGATTTATAAGGTATTTAAATAATAATCTATTGACATAGATTTAAATCTTTGCTAAATTAATAGGCACAGATAGTTATAGTATACGATGATAAAGAAAGTATTCATTTATATATGTTAAAGAGAATCTAGGATGGTGAGAACTAGATATATATGTTAATGAACAAAGGCACTTTTGAGTATACTCTTTTAAAGTGAATACCTGAAACTAGGTATTAAATAGGGTGGAACCGCGGAATTAACCCTTCGTCCCTATAGGGATGATGAGGTTTTTTTGTCTTTATTAATATTTGAGGAGGATTATTATGCTTTTTCAGGATTTGATACTTAAGTTACAAAATTATTGGGGTGAAAAAGGTTGTATTATTTTACAACCTTATGACATAGAAAAAGGAGCAGGGACTATGAGTCCACACACATTTCTAAGGGCCTTAGGGCCAGAGCCCTGGAAAGTTGTATATGTAGAGCCTTCAAGAAGACCTGCAGATGCCAGATATGGAGAGAATCCAAACAGAGTATACCAACACCACCAATTACAAGTAATTTTAAAACCATCAGCAGAAAATGTTCAGGATTTATATTTAGATAGCTTAAGAGCTATAGGAATAGATCCACTAAAACATGATATTAGGTTTGTTGAAGACAATTGGGAATCGCCTACATTAGGAGCTTGGGGCTTAGGATGGGAAGTTTGGTTAGATGCAATGGAGATCACTCAATTTACTTATTTCCAACAGGTTGGAGGAATTAACTGTGAATTAGAATCTGCTGAATTAACTTATGGACTTGAACGAATAGCTATGTATTTACAAGATGTAGATAATATATTTGATATAAAATGGAATAATGAGTTAACATATGGAGATATATTTAACAAAGCTGAATATGAGCATTCTATTTATAGTTTTGAAAAAGCAGATATAGATACTTTAAAATCACTGTTCGGAATATATGAAGAAGAAGCAAAAAAGGTATTAGAAGAAAAGTTAGTATTACCAGCCTATGACTATGTTCTAAAATGCTCCCATATGTTTAATGTACTAGATGCCCGTGGAGCTATATCAGTTAATGAAAGAACCAATTATATTGGCAGAGTGAGGAATCTAGCGAAAATTGTAGCTTCTTCTTATATTGAACAAAGAAGCGAAATGGGATTTCCTCTATTGAAAAAGGAAGGTGAATCTAATGAGTAAAAGATATTTATTAGAAATAGGAACCGAAGAAATACCAGCTAGGCTTGTTGCCGATGCATTGGAACAATTGAAGAACAACAGCATAAAAATCTTAAATGATAATAAGATGATCTATGAAAAAGTTGAAGTTTATTCAACTCCTAGAAGGCTTACATTAATTATAGAGGGATTAAATAATAATACAGAAGATTTAGTTGAAACAGTTAAAGGTCCTTCCAAAAAGATATCTTTTGATGAAAGTGGAGAGCCAACAAGAGCACTTCTGGGTTTTATGAAAGGTCAAGGTGTACAACTTAGTGATGTTAGTATACAAGACTTTAATGGGGAAGAATATGTCTATGCTAAAGTTGTAAAAAAAGAAAAACCCATTGAAGAAGTATTATCAGTAGAAATGATAAATTTAATTAAATCTATTAATTTTCCTAAGTCTATGAGATGGGGAGGAAAAAACCTTAAATTTGCAAGACCCATACGTTGGATCCTTTCTATATTAGATAATGAAGTGGTAGGCTTTAATTTAGAAGGTATTGAAAGTTCTAATATTACAAAGGGTCATAGATTTTTAGGTAGTCAGCATATTGTAGTAGATAGTGTAGATAATTATAAAAGCTTGTTAAAAGATAACTTTGTTATATTAGATCAAAAAGAACGAAAAGAAATAATAAAATATGGATCTGAAAAACTAGTCAAAGAAAAAGGTGGTAATCTTTACATCGATAATAATTTATTAGATGAAGTAACCAATATATTAGAATATCCTACACCTATGATAGGAAGAATTAAAGATGAATATTTAAAATTACCTGAAGATGTGGTAATTACACCAATGAAAGAACATTTGAGATTTTTTCCAGTATTTGATGATAAAAATAGATTGCTTCCATATTTTATATCAATTAGAAATGGTAACGATGAACATACAGATATAGTTGTAAAAGGAAACGAAAAGGTCTTAGGTGCAAGACTGGAGGATGCTAAGTTTTTTTATGAAGATGATATAAAGAATCCACTAGAATTTTATGTAAACCAATTAAAAAATATTACATTTCAAGAGCGTTTAGGTAGTATATATGATAAAACTAATAGGATTGTTAAATTATCTGATAAAATTGGGGATTATCTAGAAGTGGGAGAAGAAACAAATAAGAATATCAGCAGAGCTGGTTTTTTATCTAAGGCAGACTTAGTTACAAAAATAGTAAGTGAATTCACTGAACTGCAAGGAAAGATGGGAAAAGAATATGCACATATTTCAGGTGAAAACGAAATAGTTAGCCTTGCCATATTTGAACAATATTTACCACGGTTTTCTGGTGATAAATTGCCAACTACTACAGCAGGAGCCATATTAAGCATAACTGATAAACTAGATTCTATAGCGGGACTATTTGCTATTGGAATTCAACCTACTGGCTCTCAAGATCCATTTGCCCTAAGAAGAGCAGCTTTAGGTATAATTAATATTATTTTAGATAAAAAACTTAATTTATCATTAAAAGAATTAATAGATTTTGCATTATATATTTATGTTGAAGAAAATAGTCTGGCTTTTGACTATGATAAAGTAAGAAATGAAATTATGGACTTTTTCATAGGTAGAATTAGAAATATGTTCTCTGATTTAAAAATAAGATATGATATTATTGAGGCTGTAATAAGTACACAATCAGATGATATTTACGATATGAAAATAAGAGCAAACAAATTAAACCAATGGCTAAATCAAGAAGATATACATGGGATACTTGAAACCTTTAATAGGGTTTCGACTTTAGCAAAAGATCATAATTCTACGGAAGTAAAAAGAGATTTATTATCAGAAGATGAGATTGGACTATATGATTCTTATAATAATATTGAATCAAAAGTATTGACTTTAATTGAAAAAAAGGAATATGACAAAGCCTTAGATTTATTATCCACATTGAATAATCCTATATCAGAATACTTTGAGAAAGTAATGGTAATGGTAGAGGATGAAAATTTAAAAAATAATAGATTAGCTCTTTTAAGAAAAATCTATAATACAATGATGATGGTTGGAGACCTATCTAAGATTGTTAGTAAATAATAAAATATAAACTAACTAATAGAGGAGGGTGATTTTTATTCAATTATCTGAGCGTCAAGAGCGAATTATACAAATTGTTAAAGATAACCAACCTATTACAAGTGAAAATATTGCAGAATATTTAAAATTAAATAGATCTACAATTAGACCTGACTTATCCATATTAACTATGGCCGGTATATTAGATGCAAAGCCAAAAGTAGGATATTTTTTTACAGGGAGAACTAATCTTAATCATATTTCAGATAAGATTAGAGACATATTAGTAGGTGATATCCAATCAATGCCCATTGTTTTGGAAGAATCCACTTCAATTTATGAGTCTCTTGTATTTATGTTTTTAGAAGACGTAGGTTCAATATATATAATTAACGAGGGAATATTATCTGGAGTTGTGTCAAGAAAAGACCTTTTAAAAGCATCAATTGGTGGTATGGATCTAAGCAAAACTCCAGTAGGTGTAATAATGACACGTATGCCCAATATTATATTTTGCTTACAGAAAGACAGTGCACTTAGCGCTGCAATAAAACTAATAGAGCACGAAATAGATAGTCTACCAGTAGTTGATATATTAGATGAAAATAAAAAACGTTTAAAAGTGATTGGTAGAATTACCAAGACTACTATAACTAGACTTCTTGTAGAACTTGGAAACAATATATAGGGGGTAGATTATGCATAACAATATAGTTTTATATGTAATATCTGACTCAATTGGAGAAACTGGTGAATTAATTGGAAGAGCTGCAATAAGACAATTTATTCCTGATAAATTTGAAATAAAAAGATACCCTTATGTAAGTAAAGAAGAACAAATCAGAGATATTTTTGATGAAGCCAAATTAGGGGTCAGTATTGTTTTATATACAACCGTGCAAACAAATATAGCAAATTATATAAATTCAAAGGGCATAGAGTACAATATTCCAACTATTGATATTATGTCAGCTCCTTTAAAGGCTATTGAAGGTATATTAGGATTTGAACCAAAAAGAGAACCAGGACTTATTAGGAGATTAGATGAAAATTATTTTAAAAAGGTGGAAGCAGTAGAGTTTGCAGTTAAATATGATGATGGAAAAGATGCAAGAGGAGTAATTAAAGCAGATATTTGCTTGGTGGGGATCTCAAGAACTTCCAAAACACCGCTGAGTATGTATTTAGCTCATAAAAACTTTAAGGTGGCAAATGTGCCCTTAGTACCTGAAGTAACACCACCGGATGAAATATTTGAAAAAGACAAAAGAAGAGTTATAGGATTAGTTGCAGACCCTATAAAACTTAATGAGATACGCCAAATTAGATTAAAGGCTTTAGGTTTAGCTGATAATGCTAATTATGCAAATGTAGATAGAATAAACAAGGAATTAGAGTATTCAAAGAAAATAATGGATAAATTAGGATGTATTGTTATTGATGTGTCTAACTCTGCTATTGAAGAAACAGCCAGTATAATAATAGACCATATGATAAAAGAGTTTGGACAATAATTTAGATAAGCGGGAGTGTTGAAACCAACACTTCTTTTTCATGGTAAAATATAGTATTAAAAATATTTTCAAAAAAAAGAAGGAGTTTTTGAATCTATATGGAATATATACATAAGCATAGCTTAAACCGCTATGTTTTATTTCCTATAGTAAAGGGGTAAGAATATGAATATTAGAGTGGATACAGAAAATTTTGAAGAATTAAGACTATCTAAATTTGCAACTCTTAGTAAAAATTCCAAGGGGAGAGCAGTAGCTGAGCCTAAATGTAATATAAGGACTGAATTTCAAAGAGATAGGGATAGAATAATACACTCTAAGTCTTTTAGAAGATTAAAACATAAAACCCAAGTTTTTATCGCACCTGAAGGAGACCACTTTAGAACTAGACTTACTCATACACTAGAGGTTGCTCAAATTGGACGAACTATTGCTAGAGCATTAAGATTAAATGAAGATTTAGTAGAAGCAATAGCTTTAGGTCATGATTTAGGACATACCCCTTTTGGCCATACTGGTGAAAGAGTATTAGATGGTTTACATCCAAATGGATTCAATCATAACAACCAAAGTATGAGAGTTATAGACTTATTAGAGCATAATGAAAATAGGTTAGGCTTAAATTTGACTTATGAGGTAAGAGAAGGTATAATTAAACATTCCGGCCTAGAATCAAGTGAAAGTTTAGAAGGTCAAATTGTAAGATATGCCGATAGAATTGCATATATAAATCATGATATTGATGATGCCATTAGAGCAGGTATAATAAAAGATGAAGAATTACCAGCCAAATCCATTGGAGTACTAGGTAATTCCCATGGCGCACGTATCAATACCATGATAATGGACATCATTATTAATAGTGAAGGAAAAAACAAGATATCTATGAGTCCTTTAATAGGGAAAAATACAGACCAATTAAGACAGTTTATGTTTGATAACGTCTATTTAAATAACAAAGCTAAAACAGAGGAAGGTAAAGCTGAGTATATTATTGAGGAATTATATAAATATTATCTCAAAAATATAGACAACCTACCCAAAGAACACATAGCAATGTATAGAAACTTTGAATCTAGTAAAGAAGATATTATTTGTGATTATATTGCAGGTATGACTGATAGATATGTAGTAAATGTATTTACAAATATATTTGTACCAAAACCTTGGGAAAAATATTAAATAAAAAGAAGGATTTTTAGATTTTATGTCGAATTATAATAATAGACCAAATATATTTACTAAAACTAGTAAAGAAACATATAGGTGATTATATGACAATATATATCAATGAAGATGCAATTGAAAAGGTAAAAGAGAGTATAGATATAGTAAATTTAGTTTCTGAATATATTCCACTGAAAAAATCTGGTACTAATCATGTAGGTCTTTGTCCTTTTCATAATGAAAAAACACCATCCTTTACAGTTTCTGAAACTAAGGAAATCTTTCATTGCTTTGGTTGTGGTGAAGGGGGAGATGGAGTAACCTTTATCATGAAGAAAGAGAATTTAGATTTTCCAGAGGCAATAAAGTTTTTAGCAGATAAATATGGAATAACTATAACAGAAAATCCTGTAGAAGATAGGATTGTAAAAGAAAGAACTAGAGCCTATGAAATTAATAGAGATGCAGCTAGATTTTTTCATGACAATTTAATAAATAATCCAAGAGCTTTAGATTATCTGAATAAAAGAATGATCTTCCCAAAGATAATTAGACAATTTGGACTAGGTTATGCTAAGGATAGTTGGGACAATTTATATAACTTTTTAAAATTAAAGGGATTTAAAGAGGAAGAATTGGAAAAAGTAGGTTTGATTGGAAAGCGAACTGGTGGTAATGGCTATTATGATAGGTTTAGAAATAGGATAATTTTTCCTATTATAGATACCAAATCTAGAGTAGTCGGTTTTGGTGGAAGAGTATTAGATAATACTATGCCTAAATATTTAAATTCACAAGATACTATTGTATTTAATAAAGGAAACCACCTTTATGGTTTGAATTTATTAAGCAAACATTCATCAAGAAAGAGAATTTTATTAGTAGAAGGATATATGGATGTTATTTCCCTTTACTTAAATGGAATTAATTACTCAGTAGCTAGTCTTGGAACTGCATTAACTAGTAGACAATCCAAGTTGCTAAAGAGATATGGAGACGAAGTATTTATATGCTTTGATTCAGATTTGGCAGGTATTAAGGCTACCATAAAAGCTATAGATATATTGGTCAGTGAAGATGTAAATCCTAAGATTATATTACTTCCAGAGGGTATGGATCCAGATGACTATATAAGCAAGGCAGGTTTAATGGAGTTTGAGAAACTTTTTATTAATGCATTAAATCATATTGATTATAAGATCCATATTAATAAAAAGAAATACAATCTCCATAAAGCTGAAGATAAAATAGCATTTACTATTGAAGTATCTAAAATCATAAAAGGATTAAAAAGTCCTATTGAACAAGATGTTTATATAGATAAGGTTTCAAAAGATATGAATATTTCAAAAGAAGCAATAGAAAAGGAAGTAAAAGGTAATACTATAAAAACACCATATAGAAACAAGAGAGATAGCTTAAATAGTAAATCTAAAGATAAGATTTATCCTGTACAGACAAAAATGATTTCTGGCAATATAAAGTCGGAGATTGACCTAATTAAATTAATGTTAGAGGATAAAGATTACTATGAGTCAATTATTGAACGTATAAATATTGAACATTTTGCAAATTATGAATGTAATGAACTTTTTCGTATAATTATAAAAGAATATAATAAGATTGATAGTATAAATGCCGATGATTTATTTAGCCAAGTTGAAAAAATAGAAAATATTAATATGAAAATTATTAGATCCATCAAAGATAGGAAACTAAAATTTCAGCCTACAGATATGGAACAAGTAATTACAGACCTAACAAATAATTTAATACTATATAAATTGGAAACTAAGCGTGATGAGATCATTAGCCAAATCACAACACTTGAGAAAAAAGCAGATAAAAGTGAAGATGAAAATGCTCATTTTATTGCTCTATGTATGGAATTACCAAAGATTAATAAAGAAATAAAGCTCATAAAACATGAGTAGGGAGGTTCTAGAATTGGAAGATAATATAAAAAAAGTAGAACAAATGCAAAAAGACAAAATAGCTGCTGAAAAGAAATTACTAGCCAAGGGAAAGAAAAATGGAACATTAACATACAAAGAGATAATGGACACTTTAGAAGAAATTTACCTAGATACTGATGAAATTGATGAAATTTACCAAAGACTAGAAGACTCCGGAATTGAAATATTAGGGGAAAAAGACGATGAGGTCTTATTAGATAATGAAGATTCTGATAAAGAAGAGGAAGATGTAAAAATTGAATCTTTAGATGTACCAAAAGGTGTTAGTATCGATGACCCTGTAAGAATGTATTTAAAAGAAATTGGTAGAATCCCTTTATTGACTGGTGATGAAGAAATTGAATTAGCACAAGGTATGGAAGCAGGAGATGAAATCGCCAAGAAAAAACTTGCTGAAGCTAACCTTAGATTAGTAGTTTCTATAGCAAAAAGATATGTAGGTAGAGGAATGTTATTTCTAGATTTAATTCAAGAGGGAAATCTAGGACTTATGAAAGCAGTTGAAAAATTTGACTATAGAAAAGGATACAAATTTTCTACCTATGCTACTTGGTGGATTAGACAAGCAATAACAAGAGCTATAGCAGACCAAGCTAGAACCATAAGAATACCTGTCCATATGGTAGAAACTATAAATAAACTAGTTAGAGTTCAAAGACAATTGGTACAAGAATTAGGAAGAGATCCAACTCCAGAGGAAATTGGAGAAGAAATGCTATTAGATGTTGAAAGAGTAAGAGAAATTATGAAAATAGCCCAGGAACCTGTATCTTTAGAAACTCCAATAGGAGAAGAGGAAGATAGTCATTTAGGTGACTTTATTCCTGATGAAGACGTAATTGCACCAGCAGATGCTGCCACTTTCACCATGTTAAGAGAACAACTTATTGAAGTATTGGAAACATTAACTCCTAGAGAGCAAAAAGTTTTAAGACTTAGATTTGGATTAGATGATGGCAGAGCCAGAACTCTTGAAGAAGTAGGTAAAGAGTTTGAAGTTACTAGAGAAAGAATCAGACAAATCGAAGCTAAAGCTTTAAGAAAATTAAGACATCCAAGTAGAAGTAAAAAATTAAAAGACTTTTTAGAATAAAAGATTCGCCTTGGCGAATCTTTATGTTTATTTATACAAGGGGGGCAATATATGAAGTTATCAAAACGTCTACAAAAGATAGCAGATTTTGTTCCGTCAGGGTCTCTAGTAGCTGATATAGGAACTGATCATGGCTATATACCAGCCTATTTAATCAATAGCGGAAAATGTACAAGAGTTATTGGAACAGATATTAGCAAAGGATCTTTGGATAAGATAATACAATATGTAAAGCATCTTAATTACGAGGATTATATTGAAAGTCGGCTAGGCAATGGCCTAGAAACAATTAAAGAAAATGAGGTAGATACTGTTATTATAGCGGGTATGGGTGGACTTCTTATAAGAGATATATTAGAAAAAGATGTTAAAATTACTAATTCCATAAGTAATTTTATCCTTCAACCAATGATTGCAGCTAAAGAATTAAGAGAATATTTGATAAATAATAATTTTAAAATTATAGATGAAGAACTGCTTTATGAAGAAAAAAAATATTATGAAATAATCTATGCTGTAAAAGGTAAAAGTGCAGTTGAAAATGATATAGATTATGAAATAAGTCCAATACTAGTTAAAAATAAGCACCCATTACTTTTAGATTATATAGATTATAAAATACAAAGTGCACAAGCTATAAGTCAAGGGTTAGAAAAAAACACTTCAATAAAAAGCCAAGCTAGATACTTAGAATTAAATAAATTAATAGAACAATATAGGGGGGTGAGGGAAAATCTTAAAGGCTAAAGAAATTATCGAAATTATGGACAAATGGGCTAAACCTGAATTAATCGATTCTTGGGATAATACTGGGTTTCAAGTAGGAGATAGAAATACTCCTGTAAATAAAATATTAATTGCTTTGGACCTAGATAGAATGGTTTTAGATAAAGCGATTAAAGAAGAATATCAAATGATTATAAGCCATCACCCAATAATATTTAAACCCTTAAGTAAAATTACTGCTGATAATTACACTGAAAATCTTATATTAGATTTAATAAAGCATAATATTCTTGCATATAATGCTCATTCAAATTTGGATCTGGCTCATAAGGGAGTAAGTCATGCACTAGCAAATAAATTAGATATGTTAAATACTAAACCACTAAAGGTAGTTTATAAGGATGAGCTAAGCTCCTATGGATATGGACAAATAGGTGAAATTAAAAGCACAGATAAAACTACTTTAGTAAATTTAGTGAAAAATAGATTAGATATAGACTCTCTTACAATTTATGGTCTTATGCCTAAAACAATTTCTAAATTAGCAGTCTGTGGAGGTAGCGGAGCTGATTTCATTTTAGATGCACATTTACAAGGTGCCCAAGTATATATAACAGGAGATATAAAATATCATGATGCACAATTAGCCAATGAATTAGGATTAGTCTTGGTAGATGCAGGACATTATAATACAGAAAAGATCATATTACCAATTATAAAAGAATATTTGAATAACAATTTAAAAAATGACTTAAAGATAGACCTAGTTTATGAATCAAGTATAACTTTTGAAATACTTTGATAATCAAGGAGGTTGTCATGAATCAATTAGATCTATTATGGGAATTAGAGAATCAAAAAACTGTATTAGAGAAATACAAAAAAGACTTTCATGAAATCCGTAAAAATAAAAATCTAGAAGAGATTATAGAAAAAGTTAACAGCTTAAAAAACAGTATAGTAGAATTGAACCATAGATTGTATACTAGTGATTTACTGTTAAAAGATAATAATAAATCGTTAATAGAATATAATTATAAAATTACTAGACTGAGAAAAGAGCTTTATGGTGGGATAGTTACAGATTTAGATCAATTAGATTATATGAATAAAGAAAAAGATAAACTAAAATTGAAAATTGATAGCTTAGAAATAGATATCTTGACTCTAATGGATCAGATTGAGAGAATGGACTTAGAATTAGTATCCTTGGAAAAAGATCTCTTTGGCATAGAAAATAAGCTTGAAGAATTTAAATATAATAAAAGTGTTAACCTGAGAAAACTAGAAGATGATATTAATAAAGCTGAAAGTAAACTAAAATTACTAGAAGATAAAATTGATTTAAAATTATTAGAAAGATTCAATATTCTAAGAAATACAAGACAAAGTTCTGTAGTAAAGGTTAAGGAAGGCATTTGTACTGGATGTAATATGAGAATACCAACTTATCAAATTGATATTATAAAAAGTAAAAATGAAATAGTTTATTGTGAATCCTGTGGCAGAATCCTATATTTTATCTGTATTATAGACTAAAAAAGTTATTTTATTTGCATTATCTCAATAATTATGATATATTATTATATTGTTAGAGTAAGTTGTTTGGTCGCGTGCTTAGGCATGAGGAAAGTCCGTGCTCCATAGAGCAAGATGCTGGATAACGTCCAGTGGGGGTGACCCTAAGGAAAGTGCAACAGAGATATACCGCCTATTCGTAGGTAAGGGTGGAAAGGCGAGGTAAGAGCTCACCAGCACTTAGGTGACTAAGTGGCTATGTAAACCCCATCTGGAGCAAGACCAAGTGGGAACTTAAAAAAGCAATTGCTCGTTGCTGTTCCAAAGGTAGGTCGCATGAGCTTATTGGTAACAATAAGCCTTAGATAGATGACCATATAAACAGAACACGGCTTATAGATTTACTCTTATAATATGAAATACCTAGGCTAATTGCCTAGGTATTTCTTTTTACCCCTATTTAATAAACACTCTCAATTGATAATCATTTCAATCTTGCCAAATCAGTTGTTTTACTTAAAGTTTAATAATACAATATAACTATAGCTTATAAAATTATATGGAGGAAATTATGGAAAATTATAAATTAGGTGTTAATACATCTTTAATAACTATTGTCATAAATATATTCTTAGCTGTTATAAAAGTTACCGCTGGAATCTTAGGTAAAAGTTCAGCTATAATAGCTGATGGATTTCATTCTTTATCAGATGTATTAAGTACATTTGTAGTAATAGCAGGGCTAAAAATATCTTCAAAGGAGGCAGATGCTAAGCACCAGTATGGACATGAAAAATATGAATCTGTATTTGCTAAAATTCTAAGCATACTTTTATTATTAACTGGGGCTTTCATCGGATTTGAATCATTTAAGATTTTAATAAGTGGAGAATTTACCAAACCTAAAAACATAGCCTTAATTGCAGCATTAGTTTCAATTATAGTGAAGGAAGGAATGTACTGGTACACTATAAAAATTGCAAGGAAAATTAAATCTATTTCTATGGAAGCTGATGCATGGCATCATAGAAGTGATGCATTTTCTTCTATTGGAACCTTTGTAGGAATATTAGGTGCCCAATTAGGTTTCCCTGCATTAGATCCTATAGCAGGAATTATAGTATCTTTGTTTATTATTAAAGTGGGTGTAGATCTTTATATTAAATCTGTAAAAGAGCTAATAGATGAATCAGCCAGTGAAGAATTAATTATAGAAATGGAAGAAAAGATATTTTCTATTGAAGGGGTTAAGGGAATTAAATCATTAAAGTCTAGAGTGTTTGGTAACAAGATATACGTTGACTTAGAAGTCTTTGTAGATGAAAATATAACAGTAAAAGAAGGGCATGATATAGCTGAAAAAGTCCATGATAAACTTGAGAAAGAAATATTAGATATAAAGCATTGTATGGTTCATATTGAACCTTATTCTGAGCAAATAACTTTTTCGTAACCTTTTTGTAATAATTAGTATTTTTAGTACATACCTTTATTATATAATAAGTAAATTATTATCCAATAAAGGATGTGTTTTTTTGTGATAAAGAGAAACAAACCACCCAAAGACTTAATAATTATTAGTTTTCTTACTTTATTAGTATTCTTTTATTGTGGAACTATGGTTAAAGGATTTATAATTAAAGAAACAAATGAGTCTACAAGGAGTTTTGTTATGGAGGAGAACCTTCTAATGCCACCAAGACATATAGAGCCTATAGTAATTTATAAAGATTCATCTGTCTATGAAGTAACAAATATTGACCAGCTAGGTAAAATAAGAAAAGAAACTATCCAAATAAAGGATTTTATAGAATCTAATAATATCGTTAACACCGAGGATGGTTATGAATTTGAAATAGCTGATTCATTAGTTGAAGTGAAAATTCAACAGGAAAAAGTCAGTCGTTCTCTAAGATCTAGACAAGATAAAAGAATAAAAAGAATTGTAGAAGAGGCATATAAAAATTTGGGAAGGCCTTATGTTTATGGAGATATTGGAGTTAAAGGTTTCGATTGCTCAGGCTTAACTTATTCTTTATATTTAACCCAACTGGGTATAGAACTGCCTAGAAGTTCAGCAAGTCTAGCATCTGTAGGAACAAAGATAAATAAAGCAGATTTGATACAAGGAGATATTTTGTTGTTCAACACAAGTGGAAAAGGCATATCTCATGCAGGTATTTATGTTGGGGAAGGAAAAATGATTCATGCTTCATCAGGAAAGAGAAAAGTGGTTATTGAGGATTTAAACTCTAAATACTATAGTTCTAGGTATGTAACAGCTAGAAGAATATTGAAATAGGTCAATAAGTTGGTGCGGCAAGTCAATTGTCTATATTTGCTATTGTTCTGAATATTTACTTATGGTATACTTTAAGTGATATATTTTATCCAAATAGAGTAATGATGCAAAAAAAGGGAGGATTGTCAAATGATAGCATTTTTAAAATTATCACCTGTTTTACTTATGGCTACCCTAATGTTACTTTCTTCATTGGAAGTTTTAGGATTGGACATACTAGTAATAGCACCTATTGCAACTATTTATGCTGCTATAATAGCTGCAGTACTGGACAAGTTTAAATTCAAAGATTTAGTGGATTCAGCAATTGAAAATGTAAAGGAAATGCAATTGGTATTTTTTATTC
>CAZAGS010000005.1:0-44568 GCA_964484955.1 uncultured Tissierellaceae bacterium | reverse complement strand
AAATCCTTCATCTCTGTGAGACGAAGGATAAGATTTTCGGTACACTTCATCCATCTATACATATAAGTATATTTTGGTTAATTAATTAGATATTATACGTGATTATCCTACTTTTGTCAAATTTGGGCCATATATTTTAGGAATAGTTTTCCACTATTTGAATATACTAGTAAGTATGGAGAGACAAGTAACAGGTAATAGGGAACAGATAAGAGGTAACAAGTAAAGAATAAAAAGACAAAATCAGACCCAAAGAGTAGATTCTCACGCTTGGCTCAGAATGACAGAAAGGTAGGGTTGGTCATTGGTTAGAGATGGTCACCTCGACATTTCTCGACAGTATAACCATTAAAAAAACACTAGCCGTTTTTCAGAATATTCCGTGTATTGTACCAAAAATTTGACAAATAAGAATTTATGATTTACAATACTAAAATAACTGAGAAATAGTTACAAAATGTTTACAATTCTTTATTGTGAACAAAAATTGGGAGGTAAAAAATGGAGAACAATACAGCTAATAAAGCTGCTAAGTTTAAAATGTTGATAATCCTCGCTATAGTTGCAACATTGTCTTTAGGAGTATATCAGTACCAGGGAAAACAAGTATCACTTAATTTGGATGGAGAAATTATACAGGTGGTTTCTTATTCAAACACAGTTGAAGAATTCATTAAAACTGAAGAAGTTAAAATGAAAGAAGGAGCATTTATAAGTGTTCCACTAGACAGAAAATTAGAAAATGATATAGAAATAGTAATAAAGAATCCTAAACCTTACACATTAGATGTGGCTGGGATCCTATTAGAATCTTTTTCTGTAAATAATACAGTAAAAGAAGTATTAGAAGATTTCCAAATAGAATTAGGGGAAAAGGATTATACTTATCCTGATCTAAACAGTGTTATAGCTCCTGATTCCACTATTAAACTATTCCAAGTAAAGGAAGTAATCCTAACAGAGGATGCTATAATTCCTTTCGAAAGTCAAGTGACTCAGAATAGAAATATTGAAGCTGGAGTAGTAAAAGTTATTCAAGAAGGAAAAGATGGCTTAAGAAGATCCCATATTCTAAAAGAATATGTAAATGGTGTTCTTAATTCATCAGTCATAGTTAAAGATGAAATCCTTTCAGAGCCTGTTGCTCATATAGTAGAGAAAGGTGCAAGAGACTTTATAGTTACATCAAGAGGAGAGACAAGATATAAATCAGCAACCACTATGACCGCAACAGCTTATGACTCATCTTTCGCTAGTACAGGAAAGAACCCAGGGGATAAATACTATGGAATCACCGCCTCTGGAACAAAAGCAAGACCTGGAGTAGTAGCTGTGGATCCTAGAGTAATACCCCTAGGAACCAAATTATACATTCAATCCCTGGATGGTACTAAAGATTATGGTTTCGCTATAGCAGAAGATAAGGGTGGAGCAATCAAAGGTAATAAGATTGATTTATACTTTGAGACACGAGCCCAATGCATGAATTTTGGTAGAAGACAAGTAAAAGTTTATATATTAAGATAAAAAGAATCCCCTAGGGGATTCTTTTTAATATCAATTCATATACAGCTGTGGAAAAATGTTCAACCTCTACACCATGGGGGAAAAATTCTCCACTTCTATCTTTTTTAGGAACAAGTCCCTTTAAATCTAAAACTGGTAAAATAATTAATTTTGCCTTTTCAACTTTATAGCTATGATTTAGATGGTCTAATAATACTGCAGTAGAAATAAAAGTGCTATGATAGTTTGCATTATGAACTATCAATAAAAACTTGTCTTCTTCCTCTAGGAGTAATGTATAGGCTATGGAAACTCCATCACCATTATAGGATAAGAATTTCAGCCTCCTTCTTATGGATTCTGCATCAGTCATTCTAAAAGCCTTATAAGACTTCCTTAATCTAATTAAATCTCTAAAATAATTATAGTAATCCAAATTCTTTTCTTTTAGTGACCAATCCACATTATTAATAGAGATTGGTTGGTTGTAGGTGTTAGTTATCATCATTTTAGACCTTAAAAATTCATTTCCTTCATGAATAAAAGGAATTCCTTGTGCTGTAAATAAAATACTAAATGCAAGCTTATTTAGTCTGGTAATTCCTTCTTGGTCAAGGTGAGGAAATGTAGCTACCATTTTATCATATAATATTAGGTCATCATGGGCATTTACATAATTAATTGTTTCCATAGGGCTTGTAGTAAAGCCAATACGGGAATCATCATAATATATTGAACCTGCTATACCAGTTTGGGTCCCTATCTTACAATCCATATTCCCTTGACTAAATCCTTTCCCCGTTCCATTATTGTCACCTTTAATAGCATCTCTAAATTCATCATTAAAAAATGCTACTCCTAATTGACTTTGGCTTCCTTTAAGGGGCATATCCTTATGCGGTAAGGTGGTAGACCCTCCTGCCCAAGGTTCCCCATAAATTAGTAGATCCGGTTTTATCTTTCGTAAAGTATTTACTATTTGACTCATGGTTTCTTTGTCTGTTAGTGCCATAAGGTCAAATCTTAAACCATCTATTTTAAATTCCTCTAGCCAATAAATCACTGAATCTAAGATAAACTTTCTAACCATGGATTTTTCAGATGCTATTTCATTTCCACAGCCTGAACCATTTGAAAAATGGCCATTAACATCCATACGGTGGTAATATCCTGGCATTATAATATTAAAATTTGAATCCACACTTCTATAGGTATGATTATAGACCACATCTATTATTACCTTTAATCCTTCTTGATGAAGAGCCATTATCATTTCCTTTAATTCTCTAATTCTATTAATAGGTTGATCAGGTTTTGTTGCATATGAACCTTCCACTACATTATATAATTCTGGATCATATCCCCAATTGTAATTTTCATCTACATTAAAATACTCTATATCTTCCTTGACAGATAAAAAATCATATATAGGTAGTAAATGTATATGAGTAATACCTAATTCCTTTAAATGTGACAGTCCTGTTGAAACTTGATTATACTTTGTTCCCTTTTCAGCTAGGCCCAAGAACTTTCCTTTGTGGTCTGCTCCTGATGTAGTATGATAGGTAAAGTCCTTTACATGGGCTTCGTAAATAATGGCATTAGTATTAATTCCATTTCCAGGTACTGGATGATGTTCCCATCCCCAAGGGTTGCTTTCTTCAATGTCTATAATGGCTGAACGATTTGAATTTAAAGAAGATGCAATAGAATAGGGGTCTGTAACTTCTAAATGTTCATCAATTAAAAAAGTATAATAATAACCTTTTAAGTCTTCCCTAATTACTAATTTGTGAACCCCATTATCTTCTTTTTCCATGGGAAAGGATCTTCTGTCTATGGTTTCTCCATTTTCATATAAAAGAAGAGAAATACTTTCTTTAAGTGGAGACCAAAGTCTAAACACAGTCATATTCTCACTGTATGAATATCCTAATTTATTATTAACTACAGGATAATCCATTATTTCCCCCCTCCTTTATAAATACTTTTTATATTCCATATTTCATCTGCATATTTCTTTACAGTATTGTCTGCAGAAAACTTTCCCGAATGAGCAATATTTATAAGACTCATTTCATTCCACTTATGTCTGTCTCTATAAAGATCGTTAATCTTTTCCTGAGCCAATCTATATTCATGAAAATCTTTTAATATAAAGTAAGAATCATTATATTTATATAATATATCAAAAAGAGAATGGAATTCTTCATAATAAGTATGAAGTCTTCTATCTAGCAATCCGTCTAAAGTCTTCTTTATTATTGGATCTGTATGATATATTTCTTTAGGATTATAGTTACCCTTGTCATAATAGGCATGAACTTCATCAGGGGCAAGGCCAAATATAACTATATTTTCATGACCTACCTCTTTTTTAATCTCTACATTTGCCCCATCTAATGTACCTAGAGTAATAGCCCCATTCATCATAAACTTCATATTACCAGTGCCTGAAGCTTCTTTACTAGCAGTTGAAATTTGTTGGCTAACATCTCCAGCTGGAATTAGAATCTCTGCTGCTGATACATTATAGTTTTCATAAAAGACTACTTTTATTTTGTCTTTAATAGTAAAATCATTGTTTATTTTATTTGCTATTGAATTAATCAGGACTATAATTTCTTTTGCAATATAATAACCAGGTGCAGCTTTGCCACCAAAGATAAAGGTTCTTGGGACCATATCCAAATTTGGATTATCTTTTAATTTATCGTATAAATACATTATATGAAGAATATTTAAAAGTTGCCTTTTATATTCATGAATTCTCTTTATTTGAATATCGAATATGGAATAGGGATTTAGTTTTATTCCTTGACTTTCCAATATATGATCTGCTAATCTTTGCTTGTTTTCATGCTTAATAGAGGCCAGTCTTTCTTTGACATGACTATCCTGCCTATATTCTAATAAACTCTCCAAGAGTAATGGATCTTTTATAAATCCATCCCCAATTAAGTCTTTGATAAATAAGCTTAATTTTGGATTTGCATTTAAAAGCCACCTTCTATGAACAATTCCATTTGTTTTGTTATTAAATCTTTCTGGAAATATCTTGTAAAAGTCTGCTAAAGTCTTTTCTTTAAGAATATCCGTATGGAGTTGGGCTACGCCATTTATACTGTGGGACCCCATAATTCCCAAGTTCACCATATGGATTTTATTATCTTTTATAATAGACAATTTATTAATAATTTCATTTGATTTAATCTTTTTTTCTTGTCTTAAAAAGTCAATAAATCTATTGTTTATTTCTTCTGTTATTAGCCATATTCTTGGTAATATTTCTTTATATATGTCCTTGTCCCAGACTTCCATGGCTTCCCAAAGGGTTGTGTGATTTGTAAATCCAAATACCCTCTTAGTTATATCCCAAGCCTTGTACCATTCTATGGAATTTTCATCAATTAAAACTCTCATAAGCTCTGGAATAGCTAAAACTGGATGGGTATCATTAATTTGTATTGCCACATATTCATGAAGGTCATCAATAGCTAAGCCCCTTTTCCTATGGTCCATTATAATATCTTGAATAGAAGCAGATACTAAAAAATATTCTTGCTTTAATCTTAATTTTTTTCCCTCTATATTTGAATCATCTGGGTAGAGAAATTCTGTTAAGCTCCTTGCCTGATTAATATCATTATAAGAAGAATTAATTTGGCCCCTAGCAAATTGGTTAAAATCTACATCCTTATAAGATTCTCCTGACCATAGTCTCAGTGTATTTACAAAATCATTTTTATAGCCTAATATAGGAATATCGTAGGCTACAGCCTTAACTGGCCAATAATTCTCATGAGTAAATACTAAGTTTTCCCCAGATCCAGAAGTTACAATATTTCCACCAAGCTTTACTTCATAGGTCCTATCTTCTCTTTTATAGTCCCAAATATTATCTTTTTCCAACCAATTGTCTGGCTCTTCTATTTGTTTGCCCAGCTCTATAACTTGCTTAAATAGGCCTTTTTCATATCTTAATCCATATCCCTGACCTGGCATATTTAGACTAGCTAGGGAATCCAAAAAAGCCGCAGCAAGTCGACCCAGTCCTCCATTTCCAAGACCAGGGTCTGCTTCTGCAGCTAAGATTTCATCTAATGATTTTCCAATTTCATTTAAGGCTCCTTCAACCAGATTAGAATAATCCAAGTAATCTAAATTAGTCTTAGTAAATTTCCCGGTTAAAAACTCCATGGAAAGATAATATACCTTCTTTACCTTATTCTCATGGTAAAGTTGATCTACATGAGCCCAATTCCTACCTATAGTTTCTTTTAATAGATTGGCCACTGCAATATATATTTCACGATTATTTGCTTGTTTTATACTTTTGCCTGCTGTTTTATATAATTCTTTTTTCAGTACTTGTATAAATTCATCTTTAGTCATAATAAGTGTAATTCCTCTCTATTATAAAAGTATCTTTTCATATAATTTTATATATTCCTTAGATGATTGTTCCCAATCATTTTTTGACTTCATCCCTGAAATCATTAGACTTCTCCATTTGTCTTTATCCTTATAAAGCTTAAGTGCATCCTTTATGGCAAAAAGAAGTTCATGGGCATTTTGATTTTTAAAAGAAAATCCATTGCCCTCACCTGTAAATTTGTTGTAAGGCTCTACAGTGTCTTTTAAGCCTCCTGTCTCCCTAACCAATGGTACAGTTCCATATCTTAATGATATTAGTTGTGAGATGCCACAGGGCTCTGCTAATGATGGCATTAAGAACAAATCTGCACCTGCATATATTTTATGAGAATGCTCCTCATTAAAATATATTCTAGCAGCCATTTTTTCTGGATATAGGCCTTGGAAATAATGGAATAAGTCTTCATATTCTTTGTCTCCAGTACCTAATAGTACAAATTGTATGTCTTCTTGCAATAATTCATCTAATATATGCCTTACCATATCTAATCCCTTCATAGCCACCAATCTAGTAACCATTCCTAATACAGGGACATTTTCTTTTATAGGCAGGCCTACTAATTCTTGCAAAGCAGTTTTATTCTTTACTTTTTTATCTAATGTATCTATAGTATAGTTAAAATCTATATTTTTATCCCATTGTGGATTGAAGAGATTATAATCTATACCGTTAACTACTCCATGAAGTTTATATTCATTTTTCTTAATAATACCTTCTAAACCCTCTCCAAAATAAGAATTCTTTATTTCTTCTGAGTAAGTTTGAGATACTGTTGTAAGCAAATCACAATAAGCGATTCCAGCCTTCATCATATTAATATTGTCGTAGAATTTTACCCCATCTTCATGATAATAATCCCAAGATAAGCCTGCAATATCTCCTAATATAGCTGCTGGGAATACCCCTTGGTATTTCATATTATGAATTGTAAATACTGTTTTCATCCCTTTGTAAAAATCATTTCCTATAGCGAAGTCTTTTATATAAAGGGACAACAATCCTGTATGCCAGTCATTGCTATGGACAATGTCTGCTTTGAAATCTAAAAACATGAGTAATTGGGCTAGAGCTTTTGTAAAGAAAATAAACCTTTCCCCATCATCAGCCTCTCCATAAATATTATCTCTATTAAAATAATCTCCATTATCAATAAAATAGTATGTTACTCCTTGAACTTCATAGGAAAACACACCTACATACTTGTGTCTCCATCCTAAATCTATAAAATAATGGCCTAAATGTATCATATCCTTTTTATAGTCTTCTTTTATTTTAGAATATAAGGGCATAACCACCCTAATATCATGGCCTAAGGCTTTTAAAGATAGAGGAAGAGACCCTGCAACATCTGCCAGGCCTCCTGTTTTCATAAATGGTGAACTTTCTGCTGCTGCATATAATATTTTCATATAATCAATCCCTTCTAATGGATCCACGTTTCTCTAATACATAAGGTATCATGGGACCTCCTGCCACGTTTACTCCATCTTCTATTTCTGAGTATTTGTCTAATATAGTGTTTACCACCACTGCATTTTCTCCTACTTCAGATTTTTGCATTAGTATAGAATTCTTTACTATGGCTCCCTTGCCTACTGTAACTCCCCTAAATATTATGGAGTCTTCCACGCTTCCTTCTATTACACAGCCATTTGCAATCAGGCTATTTTCCACCTTTGCACTATCTCTATATATGGTTGGTGGCTCATCCTTGGCTTTAGTGTAGACTAATCCATCTTCAAAAAACAAGTTTCTATAAACCTGTGGGTCTAACAAGTCCATACTTGATTTATAGTAAGTTTCCAAGTTCCTTATTGTCTGAACATAACCTTTATATTCATAAGTATTTATTTTTAATCTATGTTTTTGTAATAACATTGCATCCTTTAATAAATTCACAATACCTTTCTCTGTAGCAGTTTTCACCAGGTTAATTAAAACAGATTTCTTCATAAATCCCATACCTAGGTATTGATTGAAAGTATTTTCTGTTCCAAGATTTAAGCCAATATTTATTAGTTCTCCATTTTTATTGAGGTGTAATTTATCTACATTTATATATTCAGCTTTTGGATCTATTTGCTGTTTATAGATCAGGGTTACATCTGCATCTGTTTCTATAAATTTCTTAAAAACTTCATTTAAATTGACTTTGGCTATAACATTTGGATGTGCGTAGAAAACATATTCTTCTCTAGCATTTTCATAGAAAGGCGCTGTACTATACATTTGACTTACTTCACCTACTCTACCCATTCTATTATCATCATAAGTTGGAGTAAATAGGAACAGGCCGGTGAATCTTCTGTTTAATTCCCAAGGCTTACCATCACCTAAATGATCCATGGTAGATCTAATCTTATCGCCTGTGTAAAGTGCAATTGTTTTAATATTATGATTTACCATATTGGATATGGTAAAGTCCACCAATCTGTATCTGCCAACATATGGTAACATATATACTGGTCTATTATTGCACAAGGAACCAAATTCATTTTCTATATTATGATTTAATATTATCCCAAGACAGTTATCCATATTAGTTTCTCCCCCTTTATTCTATTTCTACCCCATCTTCTGATACTAAATATATATTACCATGGTCTTTTTCCCCAATTACCACACCTGCTTCAACAATCATATCTTCAAGAACTACAGCATTATTGATAACCGCATTTTTCTTAATGACACATCCTGAAAGCACTACAGAATTATTTACTACAGCACCTTTTTCAACATGAACATCTGAAAACAATATACTATTATTTAGCTCCCCTTCTACTATGCAACCTTCATTTATAAGAGAATTTTTTACCACTGAACCACGTGTAATATATTGTGGTGGTAAGTTTTTGGATCTAGTATAAATCCTCCACTTTCTATCGTATAAATTAAGAGTATTATCTTCATCTAATAAGTCCATATTGGATTCCCAGAAACTTCTTACAGTACCTACATCTTTCCAATAGCCTTCAAAGGGCCATGCAAACATTTCTTTTCCATCATCCAACATCCTTGGTAATATATTCTTGCCAAAATCATGGTCTGTGTTAGGGTCTTGGCTATCTTTTATTAAATATTCTCTTAAGTCCACCCAATTAAACATATATATTCCCATGGAAGCCATATTGTTTTTTGGAACATCAGGTTTCTCATCAAACTCTACTATTTTATTGTCTTCACCCGTATTTAATATGCCAAATCTTGATGCTTCTTCCCAAGGCACTTCCATCACTGCTATGGTTACATGGGCTTTTTTCTTTCTATGTTCTTTTAAAAGGTCATTATAATCCATCTTATAGATATGGTCTCCAGATAAAATTAGTACATACTCTGGATCAATTTCATCTATAAAGTCTATATTTTCAAATATAGCATTTGCAGTTCCCGTGTACCATCTTCCTCCATCTTCAGAAGTAAAGGGTGGTAGAATTCTAAGGCCACCAGTATTTCTATCATAGTCCCAAGCAGATCCTATTCCAATATGAGTATTAAGTTGCAGCGGTTTATATTGAGTCAATATACCAATATCTGAAATTCCGGAATTTGTTGCATTACTAAGAGCAAAGTCAATTATTCTATACTTTCCTCCAAAGGGAACAGCCGGTTTTGCTATGTTTTTAGTAAGAGTTTTTAGGCGCGAGCCTTGTCCACCTGCTAGAAGCATTGCAACTACTTTGTTTTCAATCATCTGATTTTCCCCCTTTATAGTTTATACTAATTTAAGATACAATCCACCAAGCGGTGGCAAATCAACATTTATTGTGTAATCTCTTTCATGATTCTCCACTTCTATTGTTTTATAAGTCTTTATTCTAGGAGTATTTCCTCCAAATCTTTTGTGGTCACTGGTTAACAAAATTTTATACTTGCCTTGTTTGCTAACCCCTATAGGATATTCTTTACGTTCCACCGGTGTAAAATTGAAAAGACAAATCAACTTTTCTCCCTTGCTGGAAATTCTTTCAAAAGCTATAATACTTTCTGCATGATTAGTATGTTCTATCCATTGGAAACCATCAAATGAGGTGTCTTCAGTAAATAAACATTCTTCGCTAGTATAAAACTTATTTAATTCCTCCACAAATTTCTGCATTTTTGAATGTTGTTCGTATTCTAATAAATGCCAATCCAGTTGTTTCCATTCATTCCATTCTATAAATTGTCCAAATTCCCCTCCCATAAATAGTAATTTTTTTCCTGGTTGAGCAAACATATATAAATACAATAATCTTAAGTTGGCAAATTTCTCTTCATAAGTACCTGGCATCTTGTCCAATAATGACTTTTTACCATGTACTACTTCATCATGACTTAGGGGCAATACATAATTTTCTGAAAATGCATAGGTTAAGGGAAAAGTGAATGCTTGTTGGTTTCCTTTCCTAAATAAGGGGTCTGTTTCCATATAAGTTAAGATGTCATTCATCCAACCCATATTCCACTTATAGTTAAATCCTAAGCCACCTTCAGAAATAGGTCCTGTAACTTGAGGCCAAGCTGTAGATTCTTCTGCCATCATTAGTGTATGCGGATAATTCTTAAATATGACTTTATTAAGTTTTCTTATAAATTCTAAGGCCTCTATATTTTCCCTACCACCATATATATTCTTTAAATTGTTGCCTGTAAAATCTAAATATAACATATAAGCCACTGCATCTATTCTTAGGCCATCTATATGGTAATAATCATGCCAGTACATGGCATTGGATATTAAAAAAGATAGAACTTCTGGTTTAGAAAAGTCAAAATTCAAGGTGCCCCATTGTTCATTTTCACGCTTTATATAATCAGAGCTCTCAAATAAATAAGTTCCATCAAATCTAGCTAGGCCATGGTCATCCTTACAGTAATGAACTGGTACCCAATCTAGTATTACTCCTATACCCCTTCTATGACACTGGTTAACAAAGTACATAAAATCCTTAGGCGTACCATATCGACTGGTAGGAGCAAAATATCCAGTAATTTGATAGCCCCAAGAACCATCATAGGGATGTTCCATAATAGGCATTATTTCTATATGGGTATAGCCCATTTTCTTTACATAAGGAATCAGCTCATCTGCTAAATCCCTATAAGAATATTGAGATCCATCATCTTTGCTTTTCCAAGATAATAAATTCACTTCATATATGGATATTGGACTCCGTAACATATCTTTTTCTTCTTTTTCTTTTATCCATTTTTCATCTGACCATTGAAAATCCTTTATATCATAATATTTAGAAGCAGTTTTTGGCCTTTCTTCTGCATGAAAAGCATAAGGGTCTGCTTTTATTCTAACCTCATTATCTTCAGTTATAATTCTATATTTATAAGCATCATATACTTGAATATTTGCAACACATATATTCCACAAGCCACTATATTTTATCTTTTCTAAGGGCAGTGAAGAATGATTCCAATCATTAAAATCCCCTATTAAATATACCTCTTTTGCTCTTGGAGCCCAGACTACAAAACGAACATAATCTTTACCCTCAATCTCAATAGGATGAGCACCTAAGAACTCATATGATTTATAAAATGTCCCCTCATGAAATAAATGGGCATCAAAATCAGTATCTATTGAGTACACATAATCTCTATCTTTCTCCATATAAATCCCCCCTGATTTATAAAGTCTTAACACTTTATCTAACTACATTGTACAACGTAAACCTTTAATGGTAAAGCATAAAAGATAATACAAATTAATGCCTAGGACAGAATCTTAATTCTAATCCCAGGCATTATCATATTTTTATTCCTCTTCCCATTTTAGTGATCTTTCTACTGCCCTTTTCCAACCCTTGTATAATTTCTCTTTCTCATCTTCATCCATCTTAGGTTGAAATACACTATATTGACTCAACTTATTGGTTATTTCTTCTTGACTAGACCAAAATCCAACTGCTAACCCAGCAAGATATGCTGCTCCTAGGGCAGTAGTTTCCCTTAGGTCAGGCCTTTCTACCCTAGCTCCCAATATATCTGCTTGAAATTGCATTAGGAAATTATTCTCTACTGCTCCTCCATCTACTTTTAATGATTTCAGTTCTAGTTTTGAGTCTTCCTCCATGGCTAGGAGAACATCCTTTACTTGGTAGGCAATGGCCTCTAGAGCTGCTCTAATAATATGATTTCTATTGGAACCACGACTAAGTCCTACCATAGTTCCTCTAGCATACATATCCCAATAAGGAGCCCCTAGTCCTACAAAAGCTGGTACAATATATACACCATTGCTATCTTCTACCTTAGTAGCAAAATATTCACTATCCTTTGCATCACTTAATATCCTTAATTCATCTCTTAACCATTGAATAAGTGCTCCAGCCACAAATATACTTCCCTCTAAAGCATATTGAACTTTTCCATTTACACCCCATGCAATGGTTGTAAGTAAGCCGTTTTTAGAGGAGATCATCTCCTCTCCTGTATTCATTAGCATAAAGCATCCTGTACCATAGGTGTTTTTAGCCATTCCTGCTCCAAAGCAAGTTTGCCCAAATAATGCTGCCTGTTGGTCTCCTGCAATTCCTGCTATTGGTATTTGCGCTCCACCAAATGTATGGATGTCAGTAGTACCATATACTTCACTTGACTCTTTTACTTCAGGAAGCATTGAAAGAGGAATATTTAATTGCTTTAGCATCTTTTCATCCCATTTTAGTTCTTTGATATTATATATCATAGTCCTAGAAGCATTTGAATAATCTGTTACATGTACTTTACCTCTAGTCAAATTCCATATAATCCAGCTATCAACATTTCCAAAGAGTAAGTCTCCATTTTCTGCTTTTTCTCTGGCACCTTGAACATTATCTAAGATCCACTTGATTTTAGTTCCTGAAAAGTAGGCATCTATTATAAGGCCTGTATTATCTCTAACATAATCTTCTAATCCCCTAGATTTCAGTTCATCACAGATTTTAGCTGTTCTTCTACATTGCCAAACTATGGCATTATATATTGGCCTACCTGTATTTTTATCCCATACTACTGTGGTTTCCCTTTGATTGGTTATACCTATAGCAGCAATCTCTTCTGGTCTAATACCGGCAGTCTCCAAGACTTCACGCGCAACTCCAGATTGACTACCCCAAATCTCCATAGGGTCATGCTCTACCCAGCCAGATTGTGGATAATATTGTGTTATCTCACTTTGTGCAATTTTTATTATTTCACCATTATGATTGAATATTATTGCTCTAGAACTGGTAGTACCTTGGTCTAAGGCTAATATATACTTTTTTTCCATAATATCTCCTCCGGGACAAAGGGACAGGTTGTTTGTCCCTCATTATTTTACAGATTTTTATATCTATATCCAAAGATAGTTTCTTCTTTTTGTATATGTTGCTTTTCTACCATCTGCTTTAGTCTCTCTTCTAATTGAACAATAGTATAGGTAATTCCAGTTTCCTTTTCTATGTCCACAATAATATTTAAAAGATCTGATTCATTTATAGGTAGTTTGCTCATTATAGTATTTAAAAACTTTTCATCTTCTTCATTGGATTTTGCCTTTAATTCATCAAATGGATTCTCTGTATGAGGGCTAGTTGTTATAGCTGCTCTAACCCTAGCAAATATGGTTCTACCCATAGATGCAGAAGACACAAAGACATCACCAGTTCTTAAATAAGGAAGTCTTCTAGATTCCTCCATGGTTAAATCTGTTTCCTCTTTTATTGTTTGAATATCAGAAGCTCTAACTGTTCTAAATATAAATTTGGTGTTTAACTGGGCAGTAATAGTTTCATCTAGTAAAGTAGGTCTTTGGGTAGCAAGTATTAGAAATACTCCATACTTTCGACCTTCTTGGGAAATTTCTTTTATTATACTCTTTGAAGGTGAGTCATAGCCCTTTGGTGCAAAGTTATGGGCCTCATCTGTAACTATAATAAAAGGAGGAAAATATTCTGCTGAAGTCTTTTTATACAGGGCATCTTTGTATTCTCGTCTTTTATGATATAAATTATTTAATAGATAAGTAGAAAACACCTGCAATATTCTAGTGGACCCTTGAATAACTATTAACTTGCCATTTTGTAATCCATCTTCTATCTCTCTAATATCTTTAGAAAAGACACCTTCATTACTTAGTCTTTGAAGTCTCCATATTATTCCTTTAACTGAATTATATGGACAAGTTTTGTCATAGTTTGCATATAGTTCTTTTCTTTGTTTCCAAGCCTTTTCCTCATCTGTGGAAGCAGCATCATTTATCCTGTTTTGAATTCTTTCTGGGGATCCTTCTTCTTGGGCTTCTGTTAACATTTGCATTCTATTGAAAAAACTTTGATAGGAATCCCTTCTTTTAAATAATATATCTACCACATTATTCATTGAATCTGTTAAATTACTGGCAGCATCTAGGAGGTTTTTTAAATCACCTGCAGATAGGTCTTCAAACTTTACTCCAATATGAGTACCAACTTGTAAGCATTTAAATTTTTCTTTAAAGTCATAATTATTATCTTCCATATAGTCTGCCAACTGACCAAAATCCATTTCAAAATGTGGGTCTAATACTATTGTAGGTATATTTTGAACCATAACTTCCTCTAATAATACCCTAAGACCAAAAGATTTTCCAGAACCAGATCCACCAAAAACTCCAATATGAGGATAGTGGTGCATAGCTTTAAAGTCCATAATATATGGAATATCCATTTGTGGTTTTATCTTACCCTCTTCAAAGGTCATTAGGATATTCTTGTACTGAGCATCCATATCTATTGCCATATCATCTGTGTTTCTAATAACTCCTAGTGTCCAACCATCTTTGGGAGAAGTTTTAATCATAAAGTCTTTTACTTCTATAAAATGTGGTAGTCTAGCATCTGATCCAGTCTGAACTGGATATAGGGCTTCGTTTAAGAGCCTTACTTTTGCTATATAAATAGTATCCTCATCTACATCGTAACCTAGAGCCTTTAGAGATTCCAATACAGAGTTGTCCACAAAATCTCCATATATATTTAGTGGAATATACCTATTAAAAGTCTGAGCCTCCACAACTTCCCCTAATAAATCATTTTGATAGGGATCCTCAATAATTAAAAACTCATTTATTCTAAAGTTTCTTTCCTTAGAACCTATAAATACCTCTTGCTGAGTAGTAATACCAACAACCTTCATAATCTCAACTCCTCTTTTAAAATCAGTGAATAACTAATAGTGAATAGTGAATAGTTACTAGGGTCTATCTTTTGGGTCTTTTGGGCGACCAAAGGTCGCCCCTACCGTTGTTCACTATTCACTATTCACTGTTCACTATCTTCTAGCTTCTTTTATCCCTTTCCGATACAAAAAATCTTTCATATACATCTCTATCTAGGTATCTTTCCATTAATGCTCTCATTATATCATCTGAGATTTTTACTTCTTTGTCTACTATATCTAGCCATAAGGGTACCCCTCTGCTGTTTTCTGGGGTTAGGGTGAATACTAGATTTGCCATTTCTTCTAGATAATTTCTTTGGCTGTCTATAATATCCATTCCTACTACAGATGGTTGCAGGGAAGACCTTAGGAATACGGAGCTATATCCTTGATTTCCCTTTTTATTAACTTCATCATGGATTATAATCATCTCTCCAAAGTCTAATTGTCCAAATAAGAGTTCTCGGTCATAAAAGACTTGTTCAATACTGGCATCTCTTTCTCTCATTGTATCACCAATTATTGAGGTTTTAATATCTTTAATTACTCCTACCAGGATAATACCCTCTTCTTCACATATACTCCTTAGTTCTAACCATTTATCGTAAGCATAAATATTATATCTAATAAGGCCTCCATCCATTAATATGGCATAGGGCTTGTAGCTTTTTATACTTTCTATAGCAACTTCTACTTCTAAGGTAGATAGTTTTATATTCCTTTTTTCTTCAATAATTCTTTCACTATTTTCCAGTGGGTTTTCTATCTCTTCAGTATAAAGGGGACTATATAAGTCTGTTAAAAATAGTGGATGCTCTTTAATTTTAGTGGACTTAGCCAAGGCTTGGTAAACCTCTACAAAATGGGGGTATGCACCACCTATCTTATTATTTGACCCATCAACTCCAACTATTCCACCAAGTTCTTCATATTCTTTTAAAAGCTCTTTATCTAGTTTTTTCATGCTTTTAATTGTTCCAACATTTTCAGATATAAAATTTCTAAGATCTAATCTGTTTAAGCTCAATATCTCACTATACTTTTCAATAAGAAGATGATTTAGGTTTTGCACTTTATCTTTTAAGCCATCATTTATATTATACATTTAATCTGCCTCCTGGACAGGTTTAGCAATCTTTAGACTTTCACTATAAACAAGGTTTTTAGGTATATTCATTTCCGATGATAATCTTTTTATTGCTTCCTTTTTCGACATACCTTGCTTAATATATAGTTGTAAATGCTCTATAATATTAATTTCAGCAACTTCTACATCTTCAGTATTTCCTTCTACTATTATTACAAATTCACCTTTGATTTGAATATCTGAAAACTTTGCTATACCCTGACTAATTGTGCCCCTAAATATTTCTTCATAATGCTTGGTTAGCTCTCTGCATAGGGCAATATTTCTGTCCCCTATTATATCTCTCATATCATTTAAAAAGTTTAATATTCTATGAGGGGATTCATAAAATATTAGGGTTCTCTTTTCATCTTTTAATGTTTCTAATTGTCTTATTCTTTCTCTCTTTTTTGATGGTAAAAAACCTTCAAATACAAATTTGTTTGTAGACAGTCCAGATACTACCAAAGCAGTTATTGCAGCACTAGGCCCAGGTAGACCAATTACTTCTATGTTTTCTTCTATGGCAAGTCTTATTAAATCCTGTCCTGGATCAGATATTCCAGGCATACCTGCATCTGAAATCAAGGCTATATTCTGCCCCTCATTTAATTTTAGGATTAATTCCAATCCTTTTTCCCGAATATTATGTTCATGATAAGAGGTTAATGGTTTTTTTATTTCGTAATGGTTTAACAATTTTATACTATGTCTAGTATCTTCTGCTGCTATTATGTCTACTTCTCCTAATATTCTTAGGGTCCTAAGGGTAATATCTTCTAAATTACCTATAGGGGTGGGGCATATATATAATTTTCCTTTTTCCATTTAATATCACCTTTCCATCCCATATATCCTATATATTTCATCAGTATATGATCCATCATCATTATATACTATTAAGGGGTCATAATACTTTAAATCCTTTTTTGCATCTTTTATTCCTTCTATAAGTAGTAAATTTGGTTTTTTATCTATCTTAGCTTGCACAAATCTTATGTATTTTGCTTCTATACTATATTGTCTCATAAGGCATAGTATGTCCACAAGTCTATCTGGTCTATGTACTAAAAATAATTTTCCTAAAGGTTTTAATAGGTAAGCTGATACCTTAATTATATCTTCTATATTGCAATAGATTTCATGTCTACTTATGGCAAAATTAGCTTCTTTGTTTAGTATAGCTCCACCTTGTTTCATATAAGGAGGATTTGATACCACACAATCAAAACTGTGTTTAGAAAATATTTCCCCCAACTCTTTTAAATCCATATTTAATATTTCAATCTTATCTTCTAAATTATTTAATTTTACACTTTCCTTAGCCATATCTGCTACAGTCTTTTGAATCTCCACTCCATATATCTTTTTTATTTTTTTATTTGGGATTAATCGAAGAGGAATAATACCAGTGCCAGTACCCAAATCCATTACTAATCCCTTAGCTTTGGCAAAATCCGAAAGAAAAATAGCATCAGTTCCATAGGAAAAGCTAGCCCTGTCTTGGTATATCTTATAATTAGTCCCTGGTACTATATCTATACTAAAGTTATCCACGAAAACACCTCTTTTATAATTGAGAATTCACTAGGTGCAAAAAGAACCGTCCCCGGTGCACATAGCAAAAAAGACCCCTAGGGGTCTTTTTTAATAAGTAAGTATTACTCTGGTTGACATGCATCTGTAGGACATACATTTGCACAAGCACCACAATCAATGCATGCATCCGCATCTATTACATAAATATCGCCTTCTGATATACAATCTGTTGGACATTCTGCCACACAAGCACCACAAGCGATACAATCATCAGTTATATGATAAGCCATTAATTTCACCTCCTTAGAAGTTTGCATTACTTTATCATTCTATCAGATAATTATTAATTTTAAAAGGGTTAAATAGACTTTATTTATACTTTTTAATAATTTTGCTCAATTCTTTCATAAGCTGGGTCAATTTCACCTGTTATTTCTAATTCATCTAATTGATATTGGAATATATCTTCGGTGCCATCTTTTAATCTAACCCTTACCTTGGCTCTTTCAAGAAGAGTATAGGTATCAATTATAACACCTTTGCCCATAGGTGTTATAGCAACTGACCCTATTTGCGGTATTATCTTTAATAAATCTTCATATGTTTCATGTTCGTATTTTAAACAGCACATCAATCTTCCACACAAACCTGATATCTTTGTAGGGTTTAGGGAAAGGCTTTGATCCTTTGCCATCTTTATTGATACTGGGTCGAATTCACCTAAGAATTGGTGGCAACATACGATTTTACCACATGGTCCTATGCCTCCAACTAGTTTGGCCTCATCCCTTACACCTATTTGGCGAAGTTCAATTCTAGTTTTAAATATAGCAGCCAGGTCTTTTACCAATTCTCTAAAGTCAACTCTTCCATCAGCTGTAAAGTAAAATATTACTTTATTATTATCAAATGTATATTCTACATCTACTATTTTCATCTTTAATTTATGTTCTAGTACCTTTTCTTGACAATCATTAAGTGCATCTGTAGCCCTCTTTTTGTTGGCTCTATGTACATCAAAGTCTTCATCTAATGCAATTCTCAATACAGGTTTTAAGGGTGAAACGATTTCTTCTGCCCCGATTTCTTTTGGTCCTATAACTACATGTCCAAATTCTATACCTCTAGCTGTTTCAACTACTACAAAATCATTAAACTTTACATCTATATTATCCGGGTCAAAATAATATATTTTGCCTGCGGTTTTAAATCTTACTCCTACAACCTTTATCATAAATTTTCCTCCTATATACTAAGCAGCATGGTCTCTATTGAAAGTTGGTAATTAACATTTTTTCTAATATTGTCTTTGGTTTCTTCTACTTTTACTATTATACCATTAATTGAATTATAATCCATAAATGTTTGACTGGATAAATACTCTAATTTATCCTTATTTATTATTAAATGGCTATCTCCAATTTCTTTGTATATTAATAAGTCTCTAAACCAATATAAAATAATGTCTATAATCTCTTCAATATTGTCCCGGTTTTCATTGAAAAAATACATGGATGAAAAGGCTCTAGTTTTATCCCCTTTTATCAGGCTATCTAATATCTTAACAAGTTCATCTCTCATTTGAAAGAATTTATCAGATGTGGAAAGGGAAATAGATTTACCAACAGAGCCTTTTGTAAAGTTGGATACAAATGTAGCTTCTTCAATTGACTTGCTATATAACCTAACTAAATAGTCCTCTATCTTAGAAGACTGAACAGGATAAAATTTAACACTTTGACATCTTGATAATATGGTAGGAAGTAAATTGTTGGGACTGGATGTAATTAATATTATAGTTACATAAGAGGGAGGTTCTTCTAAGGTTTTTAGTAGTGTGTTTTTTCCCTCTAAATTCATCTTATGACTATCATCAATTATAAATATTTTTCTATTTGATTCAAAAGGCAAAATTCCAACATTTCTCACTAAATCTTCTATTTGTGCTTTTTTAATTAGTCCTTTATCAGGCTCTATTAAAAAGAAGTCTGGGTGATTTTCACTATCAAACTTCATGCAAGAAACACAAGTATTGCAAGGTTGGTCTTTTCCTTCCTTACATAATAGAGTCTTAGCAAATACATAGGCCACCATTTTTTTCCCCAAGCCCTCTTCTCCTTGAAATAAATAGCTATGACTTACAGTTTTATTCACTATGGAGCTTTTAAGAGCTTGTATTGCTCTATTATGGCCAATTATATTAGTATAATCCATTTTTTCACCAACCTAAATCTTTAGGTACTGATCTATATCCATTATAAATAGATTTGCACCACTTACAACAACTTCTTGATCCCCTTCTTGGACCTTGGTACTCTTACATTGTTTTTTAATCATATCTACTACATCTTCAATTTGATCATCTTCTGCACCAATTAAAAGAGTAGTATTTCCCGCTTTTAAGAAACCTCCTGTAGAAGAAAGCTTTGTTGTTCTAATTTTGTTTTTCATTAATGATTTAATTACTTTCATTGAAAATTCATCATTTACTATTGCAATTATTAATTTCAATTCTTTCCCCCCTAAATCTTTATATGTTGCTCTACATCTAAAATAAATAGGGTTGCCCCTCCTACTTTGACCTCTAGTGGATATGGTATATAGGTATCTCCTGGCATAGTAACTGTAAGCAAGGATGTGGTTATTTCCCTAGTTTTGCAATTTTCTTCTATAATTCTAGTAACATCCTCTACCAATTCATCATCTACACCAATTAAAAGAGTTGTATTACCTGCCTTTAAAAATCCTCCTGTAGATGCTAGTTTTGTAACTCTAAATTCTTTGTCTGTTAAATCTGCAATTAAACTTCCTGCATCTTGATCCTGAACTATTGCAACAACAAGCTTCATCATTAACCCTCCTTTTATATTAGCAGTTTTTCTATTTTATCTATAGTAGACTTTAATACTTCTTCTATAGATTGGGAAGCATCGATTATTTGGATATTGTCTGGATATAATTTTAATAGTTCCATATATCCATTATATACCCTATTATGAAAATCATTCCCTTCTTTCTCTAATCTATCACCACTGGAGCCTCTGGTCTTTCTTTTTAGGGTCACTTCCGGATCTATATGGAAAAAGAGGATTAAATCAGGATACAATCCTCTAATTCCAAAATCATTTATCATCTTAACATTTTCAATGCCCAAATTTCTACCTACGCCTTGATATGCAAGACTAGATAATAGAAATCTATCACATAATACTAGCTTGCCTGCATTTAATGAAGGTAGTATTTTCTCATGTACATGCTGAGCCCTTGAGGCTGCATATAGTAGAGCCTCTGTCTCTTCTCCCATATCTGTATTCTTATTGTCTAAGATAATATGTCTAATGTCCTCGCCAATGGAAGTTCCTCCAGGTTCCCTAGTTTGGATGAAATCTATTCCTTTTTCTTTAAAGTAATCACCGATTAATTTTATTATAGTTGATTTACCTGAACCATCTGGACCTTCTAGCGTAATAAACAGTCCCCTCAATATGCAAACACTCCTTTATTCTACAACTACTATTTTATCTTTATTATAACCCATTAGCCCTACTATTTCTAGGCCATTTTCCATAGTCATAATTATATGATCATATAATTCTCGAGTAATCATTTCTCCAGGAACTATTAGGGGTATTCCTGGTGGATAAGGTATTACAGAAGCAGCAGAAATTCTTCCTATGGCAGCTTCCAGGTCTACTAATTCCTTTTTCCCATAGTATGCTGCAGCAATATTCATAACAACATGTGGAGTTGGCATTTTTATACTTACTGAATTGATTTCTTCATAAGGGGCTGTTCGGGCTATTTCTTCAATAGCTAGCAGCAACTTTTCATAATCTTCTTCATCATTCATAAGACTAGTAAGTATAAGGCCATAATAATAGTCGCTCATTTCTAGTCTTATATTGTGTTTGGTTCTCAATAATTTCTTTACCTTAGAACCTTTAATTCCATCTATTTTAAATAATATTTTTGTATTATCTTTAGCATGAATAGTAGGGTCAAAATTGTCTCCAGTAAATACAAATACTCTATCTATCTTTTGTAATCTTTGGATTACCTCATTAACCTTATTTATAGACCAATCTAATCTTTCTCTACCTTCTCCATCCATATATGCTGCCGCAAGTTCATTGGAAAGAGTAAATAAATAAGATGGACTAGTGGTAGTATAAAGTGCAAACCTATCCCTTAACTTGTTTAAATCCACTCTATCTGTACCTACATGAATCATGGATGTCTGAGTAAAGCTTGGCAGGGTTTTGTGGGTAGAGTGTATTACAATATCTGCTCCAGCTTTTAGTGCAGAGATAGGCATTTTGTCTGAGAAACTCATATGAGGGCCATGTGCCTCATCTACCATTAGTATTTTATTATATTTATGAACTACTTCTACTATCTTTTCTATATCAGAACATACTCCATAATAATTTGGGTAAGTCATAACCACAGCTTTAATATCTTGGTTGTCTAGTAAAATCTCTTCTATTTCATCAGGGTCTAAGCCAGTTAAAACATTGTGTTCCTCATTGTAATTTGGATAAATATAAATTGGATTTAACCTATTTAAGATCATGGCATTATATACTGCCTTATGGCAATTTCTTTGAATTAATACCTTGTCCCCTGGTTTTGTAATAGCTGATAATGCAATATAAATACTACCTGTAGAGCCATTTACTCCATAAATTGTAGTTTTAGCCCCATAAACCTTTGCAGCTAATTCCTGGGACTCTTTAATTATTCCCCTTGGTTCTAATAGGTTGTCCATTCCTTCAACCTCTGTAGTATCAATATAAGGTATATATTTACCCCATTCTATTAATGTGTTTTTTCCTTTATGGCCTGGCATATGGAAAGAAACACTATTTTCTTCCATTAGACTTTTTAATCCATCAAATACAGGTGTTTTCATAACGCAAGATCCGCCTCCAAAGTTTTTTAAATTATAAATTCTTCCTAATTATACAACAATTTGTATAAAATATATATATAATAATCTATTGAAAATGCAAGCAAAACCCTGTATTAATTTACAGGGTTTAATTGTGGCTTTGCATTTATGTAATAGCCTAGAATTATTCTAATTATATTCTTATATTTATCATAATTTATATCCATAACTGATATTTCACTTAATTCTACAAAACACTGCTTACATATATTCATACCCATTAAGCTAATAGATTTATCATAATCCCCACAAATTTTACAATACATAGCCTCAGCCCCTTAGCATTTTACTAAAATTATTTCCATATTAGTATATTTTATTCAATGCTTAGAGATTTTGTGCTTGGCTCAAAAGAAAAAAACAGATAAGTTTAATAACTTATCTGTTACATATTATTCTTCAGTTTCTTCTTCAGTTTCTTCTGACTCTTCTAATCCTTCTGTTTCGTCAGTTTCTTCATCTTCTTCTACTTCAATAGTTGGCTCAGTTAATGTACAAACTACTTGGTCTAATTCTGTTAAGATATCAATCTTTTCATTTTTAGCAATGTCTAAGTCGCTTACAAATATTGGTGTTGTAAAGTCCATATCTTCAACATCTACTTCAGCGCTAAATGGAATATCTCCTGGAAGACATTCGATTTCTACTTGATCTAAGAATTGCATTAATGTTGATGGTTGTAATTTGATACCATCTCTGTTTAATAAAGAAACAGGTATAAACATTTTGATTTTTTCATCCATGTTTAATTCTTGGAAGTCAATATGAGTAAAGCTTCCTCTTACTGGATGTCTTTGAACCTCTTTAATAATAACTGGTGTTGAAACCCCATCTAAAATTAAATCGATCATTGATGATGTCCCTGCTACTCTATAAACTCTTAAAAATTCTATTCCGTTAATATTTACATGTTGAGTTTCTTTGCCTCTACTATAAATAACTCCTGGGATTAAGTTTTCATTTCTCATCTTGTTTACTTTGTTTTTCCCAAGGGCTTCTCTTTTTTCTATTTGCATTTTCATAGTTGTCATTTAGTTACCTCCTTTTCATTTGATATATAGTATTTATACCATATTTACTCTTTATTAGCAACTTTCCTACTTAACTTTATTATTATACCATATATTTTGGATTTTACAAAATTGCTTGTAAAATTAATATTAAAATTACCCCAGGTACCCCTAGGAATCCAACTATTATTGCATTTAACGGATTAATAAGTATAGATAGGCCAAAAATCCCACCAATCAAATTAAATACAAATAAAAGCACTCCACCGATTAGACCATTAATTAATAATTTTATTAAAATCTTTATTGGAATTACCAATAACAATCCAACTATATAAAGCAATACTAAACCTATTATAAATGAAATTATTGTTGAAAATGGCAAAACTAACCCCTCCTTATTAACTATTCTACTATAAATATAGGACAGGTCACATAATTATATTACACTTATATTTATATATTAAAATAAAAATGCATTCTTTAATGACTATGACCACCAAATACTCCTAGACTAATTGCCATGACTATCATACCCGCTATAGCACCATATACAGATAGATGATGATCTTCATATTTTTGTGAAGCTGGCAACAATTCATCTAAGGATACAAATATCATAATTCCTGCTACTACAGAAAATAGGAAACCAAATACAGTATCATTGAAGAATTTAGAGAAAAGTAAGTATCCTATTATAGCTCCTAAAGGCTGACAAAGCCCAACTAAAAGCGAATAGGTAAAGGCTTTCTTTTTACTACCTGTTGAATAATAAATTGGTACTGATATAGCTATACTTAAGGGTATGTTATGAATTACAACTGCTGCAGCTATAGGTAGTGCCAAAGTAATATCCTTGAGACCAGCTGTAAATATAGCTAAACCCTCAGGCAAGTTATGGATAGCAATTGCAATAGCAGACATTAATCCCAAATTAGATAAATGTTCACCTTCATGGTCATGGTGATCTTCATCATGGTCATGGCCGCTATGGTGTCCATGGTAATCCCCTGCATACTTGTGAACCAACTTTTCCATTAAAGCAGTTATAAACATACCACCAAAGAAGCCTATTAAGGCAATATAGTGGCCCATTTCCCCTATAGATTCCTCCATTAATTCCATTCCTTCAGGTAGTATAGCCATAAAACTTACATATATCATAATTCCTGCTGAAAAACTTAAAGCTAGGGCTAAAAACTTTTTATTTGTTTCCTTTACAAAAAATGATAAAAGACTGCCTGCACCCATAGACAAGCCTACTATGAGAGTTAGGCCAAAAGATAATAATACATTAGATATATCCATAATTGCCTCCATTTCCTATACCGCTTTTTTACTTTTGGAATTCCATATATTTTGGTAATCCATTTTCCATTACTATTTCTGGCTGACCCATAATTAATGGTGAAATATAATTAAAAGCATCTTCAGTTACATTATTTCCCTCTTTATTTATCCATTGACTTGGAAAATACTTAATATGATTGGCTATATGAGATGGATCCGCCTTAATTGTTCTAATTTTATATGGATCATTGGAAACTCTATTAATAGCTACCATAAAACCACTATCACCATTTGTTGAATATTTATATGCTTCATAACCCACTGTATAGGCTGAATTAATATCCCTAGCAGAGGCTGAAGTCATTGCTGCTCTTTGTGCTACTCCTAACTCTAAGACTTTTACTCTTGAGGTAATTTCTGCATCATCAATAATAGATTTTAAATAACCACCTAGTCCACCTAATTGAGCATGACCAAATTCATCGTGTCCTCCTGATGTTCTTATTTCACTTAGATATTTACCCCTATTGTCCTTTAATCCTTCTGACGCTACTATAAAAACTTTACTCTTCTCTTTATAAACCCTTCTTACATCTTCTAAAAATCTTTCTTTAGAAAATTCTACTTCTGGTAAATATATGAAGTCAGCTACTGGCCTTCCATTAATTCTTGCCAATGTTCCACTTGCAGCCAGCCATCCCGTATCTCTTCCCATAGTTTCAATTATGGCTATACCATTATAAGTATATACAGATGAATCTAAATAAGTTTCTAAAACTCTTTGTGCTATATACTTGGCAGCACTGCCGAAGCCTGGAGTGTGGTCAGTAATCATTAAGTCATTGTCCACAGTTTTTGGTATACCTATTATTTGCTTTTCTATATTGTGCAATTTAGCATATTGACTAAATTTGTTTACTGTATCCATAGAGTCGTTACCGCCTATGTAGAAAAATGTTTGTATATTGTACTTTTCTAATATTTGGAAAAACCTAACATATTCCTCATCATTATCTCTATAATCCTTTATTTTATACCTACATGAGCCTAAGCCTGATGAAGGTGTATGCTTGAATATTTTCAGCTCTTCATCACTAAGACTGGTTAAATCTATTAATCTTTCTTTAAGTATTCCCTCTATTCCATTAAAACCACCATAAACTTTATTGTAGTGTTTTCCATCTATATTTCCTTGAATAACTCCTACTACACTGGCATTTATAACTGCTGTAGGTCCACCTGACTGGGCTACCAAACAATTCCTCATACAATCACTCCTAACTTTTCATAAGATACTACTTCTATATTACCCTAATATGATTTAAATTGCTAGAAAAAGCCACTTATGATTGTAAACAAGTATAATTTATGTTAAAATAGATTGAATTAATATGGACGATTAGCTCAGTTGGTTAGAGTACTACGTTGACATCGTAGGGGTCGGCAGTTCGAATCTGTTATCGTCCACCATTGTTTAAAGCAGGCTTCAATTATATAATTGAAGCCTGCTTTTCATTTCTCTTTATCATAAATAAATCACCATTTAGCCATTTATGAATATAATATATTGATTATAGTAATATTTACAACTATAAAGGAGGAATGAAAATGTTAAAAGCACAATCATGTCAGGCAGGTAGCTTCCCATATGTTATAAAATCTGGAGATACCTATTATAGTTTGGCTCAAAGATTTAATACTACAGTAGCAGCTATAGAAAAAGCAAATCCAGGGGTAGATCCTAATAGATTATTCATAGGTCAAATAATATGTATCCCTTCCACTAGTCCACCGCCACCACCTACACAAGCATGCCCTACTCTAAGAATGGGTAGCCGAGGTCCATCAGTGGTAGAACTACAAAGACTATTATTAGCTCATGGATTTAACCCAGGTGCAATTGACGGTATATTTGGTCCTAACACTCAGGCTGCTGTAATGAATTTCCAAAGAAGTAAAGGCCTAGCTATAGATGGTATAGTTGGTATTCAAACTTGGACTGCATTAGGAGTAAATTGTGGAACTGCTCCAATAACTTGTCCTGCAGGTACAACACCTTATACAGTTCGATCTGGAGATACATTTTGGAATTTAGCTATTAGGTTTAACACAACTGTAGAAGCAATACAAAAAGCTAATCCTACTGTAAATCCAAACCAACTACAGATAGGTCAAGTAATTTGCATGCCTTAAGGGCAGATAACAGGTAAGAGATAATAGGTAACAGGTAGGGGCTGACCTTTGGTCGCCCCGAAACAATTCACAGAGCACAATGCACAATTTAAATCAAAACATGCGGAACGGTGCCTAACCGTTCCATTTTTGTTTATCCTCCCAATGTTATATCTTGGGTGTTGTACCAGTCTAGAGCTGCGTATATATCCGCCGGCTGAAAATCTGGCCAGTAGTGATCAAGTATAAAAAAATCAGCATATACTGCTTGTATTGGTAATAATCCACTTAATCTTCTTCTACCACCCCATCTAATAATAAGGTCTATTCTTGATATATGACGTGATTTTATGGCATTTATAATATTATGAGATGTTTTATCTTCATTAAAAATATTTCCCACATCCCAATTCCAATCATAGTTTACTAAAAAGTTTACTTTAACTCCCCCGGTACCAAATCTTTGTCTTTTAATAGTATATGGTAGCAATTCTTCTGGAAACATTTTAGAATCAGTATTTCCAAGTACTAATAAATCAGCATTTTCCTTGGCCAATAGCCTGACTGCATCTATACAAGCCTTTGTAAATGCTAGTCTTTGAATTTTAGGTCTTTTAGTATTATCTGATGTAAATCCATAAAAAGTAAGCTCCTCTATCCCCAGTTCTTCACATAATTTAAATACTCTTAAACCAGGATCTAAGCCTTCATCATACCCCCTATCTTTGGTCATACCCTGTTCCAAAGCCCATCTTCTATTTCCATCTGGAATGATTCCTAAGTGTTTAGGTATTCTCATGTCTCAACCTCCTTATATTCTCTTATTATTTCCATAATCTCCTAATCAATCCTCTATTAATTAAATTAATAATATAGATTGACAATATAATGTATATATTATATTATGTATAAGTCATACATAAATCCGGCTAGTAACTTATGTTTTATATATGATATTGTTTAGGAGGTAAAAATATGGATTTAATAGAATTTAAATGTATAACATGGGACTTGTTAAGAGATATATCTGAAAATACAAATCAGCTATTGGCTCCCTTATATGAGACCTATGGCTTAACTGGTTTGCAATTACAATTACTTTTGGCAATAGATGAAAACAAAGAGGAAACCATAGGTAATTTAAGCAGAGTAATGAATATGAAAAGTGGTAATACCTCTGTTATGTGTAAAAACCTAGAAAAACAAGATCTAGTTAATCGTTTTAGGGATAAGGATGATGAAAGAGTTGTTAAGATAAGCTTGACCCCTTCTGGTAAGAAAATTATTCACAATATAAATCATTATTTAAGTGAAAAACATTCCCTTTACCTAAAAGATGTAACTGATGAGGATTTAAAGGATATTATTAAGGGGCTAAATAAGTTAAACAATCTGTTACTTAAAATATGTAATTCTAAATATTAGGAGGTAGTAAAAATGAAGGAAAGAAAAAATCCACGTAAGCCACTGATGTACTATTATGTAATTAGTATGTTGTTTATATTGTTCTTAAATGCTGTAGTCATACCATATTTTGTTAACAAACAAATAACAGAGGTTGATTATGGAACATTTTTATCATATATAGAGAGTGGTACTATTGATAAAGTTGAAATAATAGATAAGGATATTACATTTACCATACCAAATGAGGATGGAAAAAGTGATATATATGTTACAAGGACTATGAATGACCCAGATTTAGTAAATCGTCTTCATACTGAAGGGATTAAATTTGGGGACGGAACCAAAGATGATAGCCTTTTAAAAATACTAATTAATTTTATAATACCAATACTGATTTTTGTAATTATCGGTCAATTGTTTTTTAAAAGCCTTTCTAAAAAGATGGGTGGAGGAAATGCTATGGCCTTTGGAAAAAGCAATGCCAAGGTCTATGTATCCGCTGAAACTGGTAAAACTTTTGCAGATGTGGCTGGACAAGACGAAGCAAAGGAAGCTCTCATGGAAATAGTAGACTTTCTACACAATCCTAAGAAGTATGCATCTATTGGTGCCTCCATGCCTAAGGGTGCTCTTTTAGTAGGCCCTCCTGGTACTGGTAAGACTTTACTTGCAAAGGCTGTGGCTGGTGAAGCCAATGTCCCCTTTTTCTCTATATCAGGCTCAGAATTTATTGAGATGTTTGTAGGTATGGGTGCTGCAAGAGTAAGAGATTTATTTAAGCAAGCAAATGAAAAAGCTCCTTGTATAGTATTTATAGATGAAATTGATACTATAGGAAAAAGAAGAGATAGTGGGGCAATGGGTGGTAATGATGAAAGAGAACAAACTCTAAATCAATTATTAGCAGAGATGGATGGTTTTGATGGTGGTGCAGGGGTTGTAATATTAGCAGCTACAAATCGTCCTGAAATACTAGATAAGGCACTTCTTAGACCTGGTCGTTTTGATAGACGTATACCAGTAGAATTACCTGACTTAGCAGGAAGAGAAGCTATTTTAAAGGTTCATATTGATGGAGTTAAGATGGATCCAGATGTGAACTTCCACACAATTGCAAGAGCTACAGCTGGAGCTTCAGGTGCTGAACTAGCCAATATAATTAATGAAGGCGCATTAAGAGCAGTAAGAATGGATAGAGATACGGTAAGCCAAACTGACTTAGAAGAAGCAGTAGAAGTCATCATTGCTGGCTACCAAAGAAAAAATGCTGTATTATCACCTAAGGAAAAGAAAATAGTTGCATATCATGAAATAGGTCACGCCTTAGTTGCTGCAAAGCAATTGGAAAGTGCCCCAGTTCATAAAATTACAATTATACCAAGAACCTCCGGTGCACTAGGTTATACTATGCAAATATCTGAAGGCGAAGATGTATTAATCAGTAAAGAAGAAGCATTTAATAAAATAGTAACTTACACAGGTGGTCGTGCTGCTGAAGAGATTATATTTGGAACATTTACCTCTGGGGCATCTAATGATATTGAACAAGCTACAAAAATCGCCAGAGCTATGGTCACAAGATTAGGAATGAGTGAAAACTTTGGAATGATGGCTCTAGAAACAATATCAAATCAATATCTAGGTGGAGATGCATCCCTAGCCTGCTCCCCAGAAACAGCTACAAAAATAGACAACGAAGTTCTAGAAATCATAAAAAGAGCCCACCAAACAGCTACTAATATACTAAATGAAAACATAGACAAACTCCACGAACTATCAGAATACCTAATGGAAAAAGAAACCATTACTGGTGAGGAGTTTATGGAAATACTGGAAGGGGCGCAGGTAATAAGTAACAGTTAACAGATAAGAGATAAAAGATAATATTTGGAATTCACAAAGCACAGTTCGCAATGCACAATTTAAAAAGCTTAAACCCCTATTATACCTAAACATAGTATTGGTATAATAGGGGTTTTTACCTGTTCCATATTACCTATTCCCTGTTACCTGGTTTTCCTAATGTATGCTTTCCCTAGGTTTCTCAATCAACTCTTTGGAGAATTCAACGTTGTTTTTTAGGTCTTTGATAAAGTTAACTACCCTATATCTTTCTACCTCATTTAAATCTTTTGCTAATTCACTTATGGTGTCCTTGTTATAAGTATACATTTTTCTCCCTCCATTTATATGTTATTAATCATAAATAGTATTTCCCCAAAAGAGAATAATACTATAGTAATTAAAGGGAAAATGATTCTATATCTTAAGACATAGAATCATTTCTATCAATTGTATTATTGTGTACTTGCTTTAATTCATCTACTTTTCCTTTTAATTGGACGGCTGTTTCTGCAACTAATTTAAGAGTTTCAACTGTTTCTTGAAGGCTAAATTCATTTTTAGTTAAGGATAGGTCTCCTTTTTTTACATCCTTAAGCAATTCTTTTGAAGTTTTTAATCTTTTCTTTGTAAAGTTACCCATGAAATCACTCCCTTCAATATTGTTACCACAGGAATAGATAATACTAATGCATTATTTGCCATTTAATTATCTATACCCAAAATCATCTAAAAAAGAGCTCTTATGAAAAATTTAATTTTCTAAGAGCCTTAATACTACAATTTATCCATTTCTCTTGCTAGGAATTCAACTTGAGGTCCTATTATAACTTGAACATTATTTTTTCCCGTTTTAATTAGCCCAGCTACCCCAGCTCTTTTTATAACCTCATCATCAACAATTGTAATATCTTTTACTTCAATTCTAAGTCTAGTAACACAATTATTGATACTAGTAATATTTTCATTGCCTCCTAAAGCTAAATGAATAGTTTTAGCTAATTCAGCAAGATTATGATTTTTCAATTTTGTTTTATCTACCTCTTCAGCATAATCTACATCTTCTCTGCCTGGAGTTTTAAGATCAAAAGTTTTGATTACAAAGTTAAATATTGAAAAATATAGGACTGCCATAAGTAATCCCAGTGGAATTAACATGAATATATTAAGGGCTAATGGTAATTTTATACTTAGCAGGTAATCTATTAAACCTGCGCTAAATCCAAAACCTGCTATCCAACCAAATTGGGCTGCTAAAAATACTGATATACCTGTTAAAATTGCATGAATTAAATATAATCCTGGTGCTGCAAACATAAATGAAAATTCTAAAGGCTCAGTAACCCCTGTTAAGAATGAAGCAAATCCTGCTGCTAACATTAAAGAACCTATAGCTAGCCTTTTCTCAGCTTTTGCATTTTTATAAATTGCAAATCCTGCTGCTGGCAGTCCAAACATCATAACCGGAAAAAATCCCGCTTGATACATTCCTGTAATAAGGACATTTGGGTTTGGTCTTGATGCCCAGAAGTTACCTATATCATTGATCCCTATTAGGTCAAACCAAAATACAGAGTTTAATGCATGGTGAAGTCCTAGAGGAATTAGTAGCCTATTAAAAAATCCATAAATACCTGCTCCTATAGCCCCAAACCCTGAAATTGTTGTTCCAAAACTTACAAGGCCTGTATATAGTGCTGGCCATATAAGAAATAATAGACCTGATACTAGTAGCATAAATATTGAAGTTAATATTGGAACCAACCTTTTCCCACTAAAGAATGATAGGTAATCAGGCAATTCAATGCCTGAAAATTTATTATAAGTAACTGCTGCTACAAGTCCTGAAACTATACCAATAAATTGATTTTCAATCTTATCAAATGCTAAGTTTACCTCTGCTAGCTCTACCACTAATAATTGAGACACTGTTTGTGTTGAAAGTAGATTGGTAACTACTAAATAAGCTACTAATCCACTTAATGCCACTGAGCCATCTTTATCCTTAGACATTCCTAATGCTACCCCTAGAGCAAATAATATAGACATATTATCTATAATAGCTCCACCAGCTGCAATTAAAAAAGCTGCCATAGGACTTGCTCCACCCCAACTACTTGTGTCAATTGCATATCCAATTCCCTTTAAGATTGCTGCAGCTGGTAAAACTGCTACAGGTAACATTAAAGATCTACCAATCCTTTGTAAGTAACTTTTCATTATCCTTAACTCCTTTTAGGGACAAAGGGACAGGTTGTTTGTCCCTCCTGTAAATTTATATCCTGATAATATTTCCGCCTAATAACTCTGCTGTTTGCGGATCACAAGTGGTGAATATTACCTGATTGTCCTTTGCAAAATCCTTTATTATATTTACTGATTGTTGCTTTCTTTCAGGATCTAAGTCTACAAGACAGTCGTCTAAACATACATATCCTTTTCTGTCTCCATAAATATGTTTTAAAATAGAAAATCTAAGGGCAAGTGTAACTGCATCATAGGTTCCAGCAGATAATAAATGAATGTCCATAGGCCCTCTGGTGTTACTTCCTAATTTTATTTCAAAATTTTCATCAATTTGTCCTAATTCATAAGCTCCACTTGTTATTAAGGATAATACCCGGCTAAATTCTTTTACCAGGGATTCCATTGGGTTACTGCCTAGTTCTTCTTTGGTTTCTATGAATACATCTTTAATCCTTAAGAGACTATTGGCTCTTTGAAGATTTTTATTGAATTCTATCTCTGTTTCTTCATATAAGACTTTTAACTCTTCATAGGAAATATCTAAAAGATTCTTTTCTGCTTGGTAGTAGTCAGTTTTTAATAGCATTTGCTGGTCTAAACTTTCATTATAAAGGTCTTTTACTTCCTTTAAACTATTTTTAAAATCTTCTCCATCTAAAAACTCTTCTGGTAAAGCTAATAGACCCTCTATTATCTTCTTTTTATCCTTTAATTTAACTCTTTCCTCTATTAATACATCTAGTAGATTATCTTCATCCCTATATTTCTCTATCCATTGTTCTATTTTATTTTCTAAGGTTTTTTCATCAATAGCTAACTTCATTTCATCTGTATTAAGTATTTTTATATCCTTTTCTACTTCTATTATATCCCTAGAATTGACTATATCCCCCATCTGACCTATCTTTTGGTGTAGTTGTTCTAAAGTAACATCCCCTAAGTGTATCTCAATTTCCTTAATTAGCTTATCTTTTTCAATATTTAAGTTATCTATTTTTTCCTTGTTCAATTTACCCTCTTCTAAGGAACTAATTTTTAGACTATCTAATAAAACTTTATGGTCTTCTATTAATTTATCATATTTTTCTTTTAGCTCTTTAAAATCCAGTTCACCAGTCTTTATTTCTAATTGAAATTTATCTTCATATTGTATATTAATAAAACCATTGGCTCTAAATTCAATATCCTTTTCTAACACTTGTCTATCATCTAAATCCTTGCTTATATAGACATGGCCATCCAAGTCAAAGTTGATTAATTTACCAATCATTATACCAGCTTCCATAGTGGTTTCTACAGTTAATATGTCTTTTTCTATATTAGAAATACTATCTATGTCTTCCTTAGTAATACTTGGAATTTGTAGTATAGAATCCTTGATTTCATTAATCTTAATATTAAGAGCATTTATATTTTCTAATTTTTGCTCTAGCTCACTTTTTTCCTTAAACAATTGAAAACCTTTTAGTTCTATGTTCAAGTCTTCTTTTTTAGCTTCAATATCTTTAAGCTGGTCTTTATATTGCTCAAGTAACAAGCTGGATCTTGGCCATTCTTTATTTACTCTTGTTAGGATTTCTAAGTTATCTTCAATGATTTTCGCTTCCAATTCTGTTGTTATCCTTATGTTAACATCTTCTTCAATGATTTCTAATTCTTCTTTTCTCAATTTTAGTTGATTAATCTTGTTGTCATTTTCTTTAATAAGAGCACAGACTTCTTCGAATTTGCTTTCACTTCTATTTGCCTCGTTCATCTGCAACTTTAGTTCTTCTTTTTTATAAAACAATCGTAAAATCTTACCTAGTCCTGTTTTATAGGGGTCATTTATTCCCTTGTTATTTTCGGGATAATTCTTTTCTAAATCCCATCTTTTTAAAAGTTCTGATAACTGAAAATCTATATTTTGCTCCAATTTATCTATGGAAACTCCATCTAACTCCATAATTGTTTTTCTAAGTAAACTATTTATTTCATTTGTTACTTCTTTGTTTTCCACTAAATTTGCAATTACTGCTTTTAAATCCCTTTGTTTAGCAAATACTATATTTGTATAAGTCCCTTCGCCAAGTTGAAAAAGTTCATTTAATTTATCATTAATAGTGCTTTCACTTTTTATTATGCTTCCATCCGGGCCAATTAAATGGATCTTCTCATCAATTCCCCATTCTTTATATAATTCAAATTCTTGTTCTTCTATAGAAATAATTACCTGTCCATCTATAGAATCACCATCCGGCTTGGGCATATACATTTTAATAAAATTAAGATCTGGATTATTACTTCTTCTTAATTTAATATTTTTAAATAGAGTTGAATGGATTCCATCAATTATTGTACTTTTACCTGCTTCATTGGGGCCAAGAATAACATTTAACCCTTTCTCAAAACTTATATCCTTGTCCTTTATTCCAGCAAATCTTTTACAAGAATAGGATTTTATATACATATTATTCCCCCCTTATTAAGTCGTAGGCAATTTGTAAAGATTGGTCATCATGGATTAATCGGTTTAAAAATTCGTATGGAAATGACCCACGAGTAAATTCCTTATTAATGGTTTCACTATCTATCCTAACTCTTAGTTTTGAATCATCAACAATTAAATGAACTAACTCTCTTTCTAATTCTTGATAAAATGACTTCATATTCTTATATGTATCATGGCTAAGTCTTCCTTCTAAGTTTAATCTAATAATCTTCTTATTAGGTTCACCTGTTAAGGCCCAATTCATTACTCCTTCTAGATCATCATCCTGATTTATATTAAATAGTGTATCAAAAAATCTATAGTTACCAGTTTCTACTCTTTCAGCTTTAATATTCTTAGCCCTATCTACAGTAATAAGCCAGGCTCCACCTGCCTGTTTATAATTCAAACCATCTGGTTCTGGAGTTCCTGCATTATATACTTTCCAAGACAATACATTGTCTGATGTTGGATAACTTACATGAGTATGCCCTAATAACCATATATCTACAGGTATTTCTTCTAATTCCTCTTTTCCCATATAGAAATATTCTCCTGCTAAATCTGGCGATATTCCTTCTAATGCTCCATGGCCAATGCCTATATGATATTTATTTTCATCAGATATGTCCATATCTTTAATCCAATTTAGATTATTTTCACTTGAATGTTTGGCATGGCAAGGAGCAGGATAAACTACTACATCTAGTCCATAATCATCTAGCTTATAGGGATGCATATTCCCTAAGTAAAGTATATTCTCCCTATGATTGCTGTTGAAATGCTTCCATAGGTCTACCATTCCATTATCATAATCATGATTTCCAGGCATTACCAAAACACAATTTCCTAGGAACTTGTCCAATATATTAACTGTTCTATCTATATCTCTTTTTGCAATCTGTGTAGTATTAAATAAGTCTCCTGCTACAACAAATAAATTGCATCTCATTTCATTAGCCTTATTAATCATATTCTCAAGTGCCAAATATCTAGCCTCTGCTAGAAGCCCCCTGACACTTTCTGGATAACTAGTGAATTTCATTCCCAAATGAATATCTCCCGTATGAAAAATCTTAATCGGCATATCATCTCTCCTTATCCCTTGATTTTAATTCTTTTACTATATGGTATTATCATATCATAATATGGAAAAATAATTATTACAATTATAGATTTTGTAACACTTTTGTATCTACTTATTTACCGTATTAATGTATAATTATACAAAGGAGTTGAATATAATGTTCAAATCGAGAAAAGTTTTGCTAATTTTAATAAGCATCTTACTAATTATTTCTTTGATAGCAGGTTGTAGCTCTCAAAAAAGCACTAGTAATGATTCTGCTATTGGAGGGGTACCTTCCGCACCTATGCCTGATATGGGTGGACCTCAGAGAGAAGAATCTGGAACAGATAACAAAGGGGACATTGCACCTAGCCAACCAAGTACAGTTCCAAGTCCATTGGAGCCTAAAAAGGTAATTACAACTATACAAATGGAATTTGAAACCACTGAATTTGACAAGACTACTAAAAGTTTAGACCTACTAATAGACAAATATAAGGCCTATGTTGAAAACTCTAATATATCAAACTATAGTTATTATAATAATAAAAGCTATAGAATGGGAAGCTTTACAATTAGAGTGCCAAAGGATAGTGCTGATAAATTTAAATCGGAATTAATCGGAATTGGAAATATGACAAGTGAAAGTACTTCTAAGCAAGATGTTACTAGTCATTATACAGATACTGAATCTCGTTTAAAGGTTATAACTGTTAAAGAGGAAAGAATTTTGGCCTTACTAGAAAAAGCTGAAAAAATAGAAGATATCATAGCTTTAGAAAACCAACTAAGCTCTATTATCTATGAAAAAGAAAATTTGAAATCTAGTTTGATTGTTTTAGATGATAAGATTGACTATACTACTTTTTATTTAAATATCCATGAAACTGAAAAACTATCTGATTCAGTTACAATAGAAACAAGCTTTGCTACAAAGGTGAAAAACGCCATAAACAACAGTCTATATTCATTTAAAAAGACTATGCAAGATTTAACTATATCTCTAATATATGGATTACCATTCCTTATTGTATTAGCTCTTGTATTATTTGTTGCCTATAAATTAGTTCATTGGTTCCGTAAAATAAGAATTAATAAACATAAAGAGTAAATTTAAAAATGCACCCCTAGGGGTGCATTTTATTTAATATCTATATATAGCTGCTAAGCCTGTTGTGCTAGGCATTCTTTCCTTAGGAAGTAAAACAACATTTCCCTTAGATTTAAATACTAGTTCTACTAAATCATCTAATACATCATCTGTTGTAGGGTCATCTAGTGGGGCTTCTTCTAGTCTACCAGTTTCTTTATTTATCTTACCAGCTATAACTTTGTCGCTTTCTATAAGAAGTGTGTCTACTCTATTTTGAGTAGCAGCCCTAGCCACTTGAGCTACATCATCGCTGCCAAAGAATTTAGATCTTTCAAACTCATATCGCTCTACTAACTTTTTTGTTTTATCTAAATAAAATGGTTCCATTACCTTCCATGCTTCATCTCTTAAGTTTTCTAATGAAAATGTATCATAAGCTGATTTTACTCCATTTTCCATTAACAATGGATTATGGCTAATTTCTTTAAATAAACTATGGTATTCATCAAGGGTTACTAGCATTAGTGGTAATCCTGTTGGTCTTGAAAAGTTTTCCAAAACAAACCTATCTACATATCTAAAAAATCTTTCAGTATCAATGTCTATCTCATCTTTTCTACCACCATGCCCATGGAACATAGGTTGTCCACCTACTCCTCCATAGCTACCAGGGTTCAAATAAGATTCTGTAAGCTTGTCTCCTAATACTTCTGTAATAGTTGTAGGAGTATCTTCATCAAACTTTACTTCATTAACCCCATATCTAGTACCTTCATATAGCTTAAATTCTTTTCTATTTAGACCTAATAAATAAAATCTATCAGCTGATTGAAACACTCTTATTAAAGGTTTTATATGGAAGCTATCAGCTACTATAGCTAATTCCTCTACAGGTCTTTCTAATTTATAAACTATACACTTGTCTTTAGATGCTAATATAGCTAATCCATCATTTGTGTAGTTCCAAAAAGTATTGTCTTCAGCAATTGAATTTAAGGGTTTCATAATACTAGTAATCTCACTTTGACCATACTTTAGTTTTAAAGAGTTTTCTATTTCTCTAATTAAATTTTTAAATCTAATTGGGTCTTGTCTATTTTCCGGTCCATGTCTATGTGTTGGTTGATAAAGTGAAATAAAGGGACCTTCTGTTTCATAAATAATTTCATGTGGAAAGTCATTTACAATTTCATATAGCATATTATCACTCCAATCTATTTTTTTGACAATCTTTTAGGGCCTATATTTATTTTTTTATCTTTGATGCAATTTCAATAGTTCTTTTAGCTTGGTGTTTAACTGCATCTTTAACATCTTCTACCATTCCATCTCTTCCAGCTGTAACTGAAGTACCATACGGATTTCCGCCGGCTTTAAATATTGATGGATCTGTATATCCTGGTGCTGCTATAATTGCACCCCAATGCATCATGGTTGTGTATATTGCTTGAATAGTTTGCTCTTGTCCACCATGAGGATTTTGAGCTGATGACATTGCAGATACAACCTTGTTCATTAATTTGCCTTCTGCCCATATACCCCCTTGTTGGTCCATAAAGTTCTTTATTTGACTTGTTACATTTCCGAATCTAGTTGGAGATGAGAATATTACTGCATCTGCCCATACTAAATCTTCTGAAGTAGCTTGAGGAATATCTTTTGTATCTTCTGTAAGCTTTTTCCAAACTGGGTTTGCGTCTATAGCTTCCATAGGTGCTAACTCTTGTACTTTTAATACTCTTACTTCAGCACCAACCTCTAGAGCTGCTTCCTCTGCCCATTTAGCTAATTGGTAATTAGTACCTGTCATACTGTAATAAATTATTGCTAATTTAACTTTATCCATTTGAATAGTCTCCTCACTTAAATAATATTTTTCTAATATCACATATGTATAGTTTACCCATATAAAATTATAATAATCAAAACAAAAACAATAAAAGAGCAGACATTAAGTCTACTCTCCACCATTTAAGCCTATTTCTTCTGCAACATTTCTCATACCTTTAATTGTTTCGGCAATAATAGTATTTAAATCCATAGCCAACATTTCAGCACCATTTTCTATAATGCTCCTATCAACTCCTGCAGCGAAACTCTTTTGTTTCCATTTCTTTTTAACACTTTTAGCTTCCATATCCATTATGCTTTTGGATGGACGCATAAGTGCAGTGGCTGCTACCAAACCTGTTAATTCATCAATAGTATATAATACCTTGTCTATGGTTTCAATAGGCTCTACATCTGTACATCCGCCCCATCCATGGCTTAATATAGTTCTAATATATTCTTTAGGCCAAGATCTTTCTTCTAGGATTTCTTTAGTCATTTTACAATGCTGTTCAGGATACATTTCAAAATCTAAATCATGGATTAATCCAATAACTGACCACTTTTCTATATCTTCTTCACCTAATAACTTGGCAAAATGTATCATTGTTGCTTCTACAGCTAATGCATGTTTTAATAAGCTATCTGTTTTATTGAATTCTAGAAATAAGTCTAAGGCCTCTTCTCTAGTAGGTATATAATTGCTCATAGTATCCTCTCCTTAAATTCTTTTTAATATGTATATATTATACAGGATTTGTCGACATTTTACATAAGATTCTGTATAATAGTTTTTAGAGGTGATTATTATTAACATTTATGTGGATGCAGATGGATGCCCTGTGGTAGATATTGCTGTTGATATAGCTCGTGAATACAAATTGAATATTACAGTTGTAAAGAATTATGCACATAAAATTGAAAGTGATTATGCTAATATTGTAACCGTTGATATATCAAGGGATAGTGCAGATTATTACATAGTAAACCAAGTATCCAAAGGCGATATAGTAATCACACAAGATTATGGTCTAGCTGCTATGGTACTGTCACGAGGTGGAGTTTGTATAAACCAGAATGGAAATATAATAACAGGTGAAAATATTGATGGAATGTTAAATAGCAGACATATAAATCAAAAATTAAGACGGCAAAATATATATACATCAAAATTTAAAAAGAGGAAAAATGAAGCTAATCTTTATTTTGAAATAGGATTAAAGAAACTTATTGAGGAGGCATAATGTGGAAATTTTAAAAAAATATATTGAAGAAAAAGGTAGAGTTAGTGATGGAAATATATTAAGAGTTGAATACTTTATAAACCACCAAATGGATATAGGATTATTTAATGAATTTGGTCGTGAGTTTAAGAATAGATTTAAGGATGAGAAAATAGACAAAATCCTTACCATAGAATCTTCAGGAATTGGTATTGCTGCTATTGTAAGTCAGTACTTTGACTATGTACCTGTAGTATTTGCAAGAAAAACTGAATCAGCAATTATCAGTGATGATACATACAATTATGAAGTTTATTCCTATACAAAAAAGATAACCAATATGGTTAGAGTAGATAAGGAATTAATAAAAGAAGGAGAAAATATTCTTCTTATAGATGACTTCTTAGCCAATGGGAGAGCTGCCTATGGATTAGTTAAAATTGTAGAGCAAGCAGGCGCAAATGTAGTTGGAATAGGTATAGCTATAGAAAAGGGCTTCCAACCTGGAAGACAGTACTTAGAAGAGATAGGTGTTAGGGTAGAGTCCTTAGCAATAATAGATTATTTTAAAGATGGCAAAGTATATTTTAAATAAAAGATATGTTAGGGACTAGCAATTTGCTGGCCCCTAATTATATTGGTTTTTATTTATTTCTATTTGCTTTTTTAAATGTTTCCATAAATACTTTTACTGGTTGTGCTCCAGGCACTACAAACTCATCATTAATAATAAAATATGGAACACTATTAATTTCTAGTTCTACAGCCTTAAATTTATCATTATTTACTTCAGAGAAATACTCATCAGTTTTTAGCATATTTATAATTTCTTGCCTATTAAGCCCTACTTTTTCTCCTATGTCCCCTAATACTTCTATATCTCCAACATTTAAAAAGTCAATAAAATTTGCTTTAAAGAGAGCTTCCACAGTTTCTTGCTCTTTATTATATTTTTTAGAAAAGTGTATTAGTCTATGGGCATCAAAAGTATTGGTGTGAATAATAGAGTCAAAACTCAATTCTAACCCTGCTACTTTACCCATTCTAATAATTCTATCTAGCATTGATTGAGCTTGTTGATCACTTATCTGATATTTATCTGTTAAGTATTTTATAGTATCAGTCTTGCCTTCACTTTTAGCATTAGGATTTAACTCAAAACTATGATATATAATTTCCACATCATTTTCTAATTCTAACTCTTTTAATGCCAATGATAAATTTCTCTTCCCTATATAACAATAAGGACAAATAATGTCAGACCAAATGTCAATTTTCATTTTTAAAATACCCCCAATTAAAATATTACTATTATTTATTATACCCAATTGGAATAATTAGCAACATATTAATTTTAAGAAAGTATTTGCAGTAGTAAAAAATAATATGCACAAAGGGAACCGGTACCTTTGTGCATATTATTAATGTAAAATCTGTAATACTAAAAAAGAGCTTAATATACCTAGTAATACTGATATTACCAAATTCCCCTTAACCCAAGAAGCTATGCCGGCCACCCCTATCCCTACTAGCGTAGGCAAGAACATATCTTTCGAAGATGTTAATAACCCTCTGATTATCAATATACTTAAGGATGTATAAGGGATATAGGTTAAAAATCCTCTGACTTTAGGATTTAAATCTAATTCCGACAGTAAATTTAGTGGTAAATATCTTGGTAAATATGTGACTACAGTCATTCCTAGTATTAATGGTAAGTAGTTTGTCATTGGTCTTCACCTTCCAATTCATCGCTAAAAATAAACACTCCAACCGCTGAGCTCACAAGTATAGCGAATATTATATCCCATCCTGAGTGCAATAGACCCGTATAATATATTATTGAATAAATAATAGCTGAAATAATTGCCAGATATAATATATTTCTTGAACCCTTTATCTCAGGGACTAATATCCCAACAAACATTGCATAAAGACCTATACTCAGGCTAGATTGTAATGAGGTAGGCAAAATACTTCCCACCAAATAACCAGCAACAGTACCTAACACCCATGATCCATAGGATGTAAAGAATAAAACTAAAATATAGGGTAGGGTTAACTTTTCTTTTCTAAAGGATGCCACAGAAAATGTTTCATCAGTAATTCCAAAGGCTACTAAAGGTAAGTATGATCTTTTAACATTTTTTAGTCTTAGTGAAAGAGAAGCAGACATAACTACATGCCTCAAGTTTAATAAAAATGTGGCTAATATAATACTTCCTGAGCTAACGCCAGCAGCTATTAAATCCAAAGCCATAAATTGACTGGCTCCAGCAAACACCATTGCTGAAAATAAAGTAGTATCCCTAAAATTTATTTGTGTGTTTTTTGCCAATAGGCCAAAAGCCATAGCAATAGGAAAAAATCCTATAATCATAGGCATTGCTGATATAAAGCCATCTTTCATTTCATCACGTCTCATAAGTTCATCTCCCTAAGTGCACAAAGGGAACCGGTACCTTTGTGCACTTTATTTAACTCTAGTTAAAATACTCCTAGATATTCCTGTTATATTGGCTAATTTGCTTATAGATAACATGGATGTAGATTTTATATTCTTAATAATAGAATTCCTCAACCCCACATATTCTCGCCTATTAAGCAAGTCATCCATACTAATTTCGCCTTCATTTATAATTTGTTCCATATATTTTTTAACTTTATCCTCCTCTTCCTTTTCACAATAATCTTCTAGGAAAATATCGTCATTATCTATATTATTAAATTCAGCAAACTTATCAATCGATTTATTAAAATCATCGGATATTAAACTTAGAATAAAGGATATGTTAACTAGCTCATTGTCCCTTTTATAACAAAAGTATTGTTGATAGCTACTCCATGGATAGTCTAGAATTTTCTTTACCAATCCTGCCTTTAAAGGGTTATTATGAATGTAGCGAGTAACTCCCAACAAATATGTATCATCATTAATTGCCTCTGACCTATATCTATCCTGAAATACATGACCTATACCTTCATATTTTTGATTATAATAAATTGCATAAGCAGCATTTATCATCTTCATAATAGTAGCCAAACTTTCTTTCTCTTCTTTAATCAATAAGTGGTAATGATTATCCATTATACAGTATGCATATAAGCTAAAACTCCCATTCCTTTTCTTATTAATCATAATATTGATTAGTCTTTGTTTATCTTCACTGTCATGAAAAATTACCTTCCTTCTACTGCCACGGGACATTACATGATAAATTCCAGTTTCACTAACCATCCTTAAAGGTCTTGGCATTATAAACACTCCTTATCATATCTTTATCTAATATTACAATAATCTATACCCTGTGTAAAGACCCAAAAGTAAAGAAGTGCACAAAAGTACCGGTTCCCTTTGTGCACTTCTTCTTAATCTATTTCATATGTGTATATTATCTTGTCATATTCTTTGTCGTATTGTATTCTTCGGATATCAAGCTCTAACTCATCACCGATTCCTTCAAATTCGAGGGTTCTAGTATGTTCTATTCTAACATTATCTCCATCTACTATCTTGTCTAATTCCCCTGGAATTGTTTTTATTAAACTTTTCTTTTCTCCATCTATATTTAGATAAACTCTGCTTAGCAAAAGTCCATCTTCTGTTGTTATTGTAATATATGTCTTTCCTTTTTCTTCATATACATTGTCAATGCTAATTTCTTGACCTAATACTTTTATATCTTTACTTTCTCCCTTTACTATATTTACTAGCTCTTTAGTATCATGATTTCCTCCAAAGGAAATAAGTTTTAATTCTATTTTCTTGGTATCTTCTGGCAGGGCATCATAATTTATATGGAAATTACTACCTTTGTTATTAGTACCCATTCCCCCACCTTTGGTTTCTATAACTTCACCATCAGCAATTAATTGAATTTCTATATTTGTTGGCCTAAATCTTTCTTCTTTTATATAATCAATTCCCAATTCTACAATATTTTGTATTTGACCCTTAATTACTGTAGATGTCGGTGATGCCATTAATGATTTGATCGTAATATTTCTTTGATCTAATTCTATCTCTTTATTTATATTAATTTTAATACTATGTCCCATTGCCTTATTTCTATCTAATTTGAAAGAAATCTCTCCATGTTCTCCTTCTAAAGAAAACTGTAACTTCAACCTTCTTTCATAAAACTTTGGACTTTCATACTCCACTATCCAATTCATCTGCTTATTAGAATTATCTA
>CAZAGS010000004.1:36050-46025 GCA_964484955.1 uncultured Tissierellaceae bacterium | reverse complement strand
GTAGATGAATTAGTTAATCAAGAACTCTTATATTTAGATGCAGTGGATTCTAAAATGGAAGAAGAAGCAGAATATAATCAGTTATTAGAGCTAACTAAAGTAAATTTATTAAAAAACTATGCTTTCAATAAATTAATAGGGCAAGAAACCGTTAATGAAGATGAAATTGTTAAGTTTTATGATGATTATAAAGAAAACTTTCAAAGACCAGAAATGCTTAATGCAAGTCACATCCTAATTGATAGTGAAGAAAAGGCAAAAGAAATAGTTGAAGAGATTAACAGTGGACTATCTTTTGAAGATGCTGCTATAAAGTATTCTTCATGTCCTTCAAAAGAACAAGGTGGAAATCTAGGTGAATTTGCTAGGGGTCAAATGGTACCTGAATTTGAGAATGCAGCTTTTGAGATGGAAGAAGGAAAGATCTCAGGACCTGTAAAATCTCAATTTGGTTATCATATAATTAAATTAAATGAAAGACTAGCAGAGGCTACAAGTACTATGGAAGAAGTTAAAGATGAGATAACAAATCAAATTATAAGAATGAAACAGCAAGATAAATATACCAATAAAGTAAATGAGTTAGTGAAAAGGTATGAAGTACAAAGATTCTAAATATAAGATAAAGGAAAAGGTATGTAAATTGGTCATACCTTTTCTTTTAAAAAATAGAACTATTGAATAATTATATACAAAAACTGACAATAATATGGTATTCTTATAGTAGTACATATTAAAAATATAAACTGGAGGTGTTATTTTGTTTGCAGATAATATTATGAAAATATTTCAAAAACAGAATATGATGAGGACAGTTATTTTATCATTAATACCCTTAATGTTTTCATCAATCTACTTTTTTGGTTGGAGAACTTTAATACTCTTGCTAGTAGTAACAATATTTGGAGTTGTGACTGAATATGTTTTTGAAAAGAAAAATAAAAAGAAAGTCTCAGAGGCTGTAATAGTAACATGTATCCTTTATACTATGACTTTACCACCTACAACTCCATATTGGATTGCTGTAGTAGGAATTATATTTGGGGTAGTATTTGGTAAGATGGTTTTTGGTGGATTTGGTAGAAATGTATTTAACCCAGCATTAGTTGCAAGAGCTTTTGTTTACGTTTCATTTCCTGCACCCTTAACTATTTCATGGTCAAAAGCTATGAGTGGTTTTCCTGGCGGATTTGCTACATATATAAGTGAGGGTATAGAGGCAGTATCGCAAGCTACACCTATGTTGTTATTCAGAGATAGTGGGCAAACTATATCTAAATTAAATTTGTTACTAGGTAATGTATCAGGTTCTATAGGTGAAACAAGCGCTATATTAGTTATATTAGCAGGAATTTATTTAATTTATAAAAAAGTAGCTTCTTGGCAAACAATGGCAGGATGTTTTGTAGGATTTATTGGCTTGAGTAGTATTTTGTATTATATGGGAATGTCAGAAATTCCTCATCCTCTTTATGGTGTATTAGCAGGTGGATTTTTATTTGGTACCATATTCATGGCTACAGATCCTATATCATCGCCTAAAACAGTTGAAGGAAGATGGATATACGGAATTATAATAGGAATAGTTACTGTTATTATCAGAGGTTTTGCACTTTTTGCTGGAGGAGTAATGTTTGCCATATTAATGGGCAATACTTTTGCTCCTATAATTGATGAAGGTGTTAGAGCCTATAAAAAAAGTAAAAAGGAAAAAGCTGAAAGAGATAAAGAGGTGATAGTATGAAGAAGTCATTTGCTTATCCAATAATATTTATGTCCCTGCTTACAGCTATATTTACTTTGGTATTATCATATTTAAATTATAGCACTGCAGAGAAAATTCAGGCAATTCAGGGTGCTGATCTTCAAAAAAAGATATTATATGTATTTGATATAGATACCCCATCTGATGAGGTGGAAGATATAAGAAGAGTATTTGATGAAAAAATAGTTGCTGAGGAAATAGATAATGAAATAATATATACTTTTAAGGAAGGAAATGAAGTAAAAGGTTATGCATTTCCAGCCACAGGACCTGGTTTATGGGGAACTATAAATGCCTATGTGGGAATCTCTAAAGATTATTCCCAGTTATTAGGATTAGAATTTATTTCACAAGATGAGACACCAGGACTAGGAGGTCGTATTACAGAGGATTGGTTTAAAGAACAATTTAGGGGAATTGATGTAACAAATTCCCAAGAGGCTAATTATGTAGTTTATAGACCTGCTAGTAATGGAAATGTAGATGCTATAGCAGGAGCAACACTTACATCAAAATCAGTAAGCAATTTAATTAATGAAGATATGTATAATTTTATTAAGGAAAGAAAGGGGGGGCAATAATGGCCAAAGATAAGCCAAAAAAAATATTTTTAATGGGTATTTGGGATGACAACCCTGTATTTAGGCAAATAATAGGTATTTGTTCTGCTTTAGCAGTTACAAATGTTATGCTAAACTCTTTAATAATGGGGTTAGGACTAGTTTTCGTAACAGCCCTTTCTTCATTTACAGTTTCTCTACTTAGAAAATATACCCCTAACCATATTAGAATGATGGTACAAGTTTTAATCATATCTGCTTATGTAATAATTGTTGATATATTCTTAAAAGCCTATATGCCTGAAATGAGTAAAACACTAGGTCCTTATGTTGGTTTGATTATTACAAACTGCATTATAATGGGAAGAGCAGAAGCCTACGCTCAAAAGAATCCACCTTTTGAATCTTTTTTAGACGGTATTGCTTCAGGTTTAGGATACACTTTTGTATTGCTAGCCATATCTTTTGTAAGAGAATTATTAGGATTTGGATCTATATTTGGTATCCAGTTATTAGGAGATTGGTGGACACCTTGGACAATAATGATAATGCCACCAGGAGCTTTCTTTGTTTTAGCAGTTGTAATATGGATTACACATAATATTCAAGATAGAGATAAAAGTGAGGTGGCTAAATAATGGTTGAATTAAATCCATTTGTAATTTTAATAGCAGCTATATTTACAAATAATATGATTTTAGCTAACTTTTTAGGAATGTGCTCATTTATTGCAGTTTCTAGAGAAATCCCTACTTCTCTTGGATTAGGGCAAGCAGTTACATTTGTACTAGCATGTACTACAATAATTAACTATTTAATTTACCATTACGTACTAGTACCATTAAGTTTAGAATACTTGAGATTTATTATATTTATAGTTTCTATTGCTGCTTTTGTTCAATTAATTGAAATGATTGTAGAAAGATATTTACCTACGCTTTACTATGCATTAGGAATATTTTTACCACTAATTACTGTAAACTGTGCAATTTTAGGAGTATCATTATTTATGATTATACGAGACTATAATTTCCTACAATCAATAGCATTTAGTATTGGTTCAGGAATAGGTTGGACCATGGCAATTGTAGCTTTAGCAGGTATTAGACAAAGAATAAAAAATGCTCCTATACCTAAAGGTTTACAGGGACCTGGAATAACACTAATAATTACAGGACTAATGGCCTTAGCCTTTGTTGGATTTTCAGGCATTGTCCAAATTCAATAGGGGGTAAGTAAAATGAATAGCATAATGAGTTCAACATTAGCACTAACATCTATATCTGCTGTATTTGCCTTATTACTTACTCTTGCGGACAGAACGATTGGTGACTATGGTGAGGTACTTTTAACTATTAATAATGAAAAGGAATTTACTGTAAAAGCAGGATCTAGCCTATTATCAACTTTAATAGATGAAAAGATATTTATACCTTCTGCTTGTGGTGGAAAAGGTACTTGTGGATATTGTAAAGTTCAAGTGCATGAGGGTGGAGGACCCGTATTAGCAACAGAGACACCTTTTTTAACAGCGGAAGAATTGAAAGATGACGTAAGACTATCCTGTCAATGTAAAGTTAAAGAGAATATTAAGATAGAGATTCCGGAAGAATTATTTAATGTAAAAGAATATGATGTAACAGTGGAAGCTATAACAGATATGACAGATGTAATCAAATTAGTTAGATTTAGACTACCAGAGGGTGAAGAGATCAATTTTAAAGCAGGGCAATATGTTCAGCTTAAGGCACCTCTTTATGAAGGAAATGATGAAGAAATATATAGAGCATATTCTATTGCGTCCAATCCTTCTGATAAAAATCATATTGATTTAGTTATAGGATATGTTGATCAAGGAGTAGCTACAACATATGTACACAGACATTTACAAGTTGGTGATGTGGCTCACATAAATGGTCCATACGGAGAATTCTATTATCAAGCAGATAATGATCGAGATATGATTTTAGTAGCTGTAGGAACAGGAATAGCACCTATACTATCCATTCTAAATCATATGAAGGAGAATAACATTCAAAGAAAGGCTACTTTCTTCTTTGGAGCCAAAACACCAAGTGATTTATTTATGTTAGATTATTTTAAAGAACTTGAAGAAACACTTTATGATTTCAAATTTGTACCTACACTTTCAAGAGCTACTGAAGATGATAATTGGTCTGGTGAGAAAGGAAGAGTAAATAATGCAATTGAAAGATTCCTAGTTGATGGAGACCATAAGGAAGCCTATCTTTGTGGTAACGCACCGATGATAGATTCAGTAACAAAAGCACTAACAGAAAAAGGTATAGCTGAAGAGCTAATTTATTTCGATAAATTCTAAAAAAGAGTAATCCATGGATTACTCTTTTTTTTTAGACTAAAATGTGTAATCTTATGATATAATTAATTGAAAGATAAAAATATCTTAGGGGGTCACTATGAAACTTGAACTTTTTGATTTTATTGATGAAACACTAATGTTAATAGAAGAAAAGACAGATGAACTAGATCGAGTTGCTGAACAATTAGAAAAGTTTTTTAACGATAGTTTTTTTATAAAGGATCATTTTTTGAATGTAAACTATAGAATTAAATCTTCTGAAAGTCTTAGGGAGAAAATATTAAGACATAACTTTTATATCAAATATGAAACGCCTGAAAATTTGGTACATAATCTTTCTGATCTAATAGGATTTAGAATCGAATGTAGGTTTATTGAAGATGAAGAAAAGATTTATAAAGATATAGTTAGATTGTTTAAGATAAAAGAAGCTGATGGTTACTATTCCAACCCACTTAATTCTAGTATAATGTTAAGATTAGACGAAAAACAACCAATGATTCAGAAAAATGGATTTGAAATCTATAAAATAGATGGGAAATATAGCAAAGATGGAGTCATAGTAAATTTTGAACTCCAAATAAAGTCACTGGTAAATGTATTCTGGGGGGAGATTGACCATAGAGTTCTTTATAAGAACTTTAATTATATGTTAACTGAGGACTTCTTTAGAGATATAATGAGCTCCATAAAAGATAATTTAGCCATGATTGACAGACAATTAATGTTAGTATTTGATCATCTAAATGATATGGATACCTCAAATGCAGGCAGTAAGAAAACTCAATTACAATCATTACTATCAAAAATAATCCATGATACTTATATTGTTAAAGTTAGACAAGAAATAGGATTTGTAGTTGATTTTAAGAAATCCACAGATATTATAGTAAACTATATATTTATGAAGGGTGGACCTGAAGAATCAGAAAATTATAGTAGTAATTTTATTAGGATTTTAAATCGATTGAATTTTATAGGTAAAAGTGAAATTAGTTTTAATAATTATATAGACTTTGATAGAGAGATATTCTTTATTGATGATTTTACTAGAAAAGTTGGTAAGGAAATATTAAATATTATAAACAAAGATTTTAGATGGAATTTATTTTTTAGAATAATATATGAAATTGAAAATGGTGATGATGCTGATGATTTTGAAGGTTTTATAATCTATTTAAGATATAGATTCTGCGAAAATATAAAACATACATTAAAAAATAAGGAAATACAAGAATCAGAAAAAGAAGAAATAACAGATGTTATAATGAATAGTATTGCTGAAAACTTTATTAAAGATATAAATATCGATTATATTAATGATTGTAACATTAAGAAATTAAACGCTAAAGTAAATAAGTTATTAAGAGATATAAATAGTTATAAGGATTGGCAATCCGCTAAAGTAGACATTACCAATTCTATATTAAATTATGAATATTAAATAAAAGCCAATCTCATATGAGATTGGCTTTTAATATTAGTCATTAATACCTGTAACTCCAGCTATTAAAACTGGTGGTATGGTTACTTGTCTTCTTTGTAATAATTTTAACCTTAGTTCAATAACCATTCTTTCTTCTATATTGCTAAAAAGTTTTTCTTCAAATGGCATATTCTCATAAGGAATCCTACTTCCTACAAACTCATCAAATTCGTATATATTAGCGCTAATTAAATCACAATATGGCATTTCATTAAAATTCTCTGTCCTAAATTGATTGTACTCTGCTAAATCACCAGATAATAAATTATCCTTTTCAGAGAAATAATCCCTAGGCAATTCTGAAACTTTATAATACTCAAATTCAGAATTGGAATTTATGGCTAAAGGCGCCGGCTCTACAGTATAGTTAACTGGAGTTGAAAATTGAAATGGAACATCTATAGTGCAATGGTGTAGGTCGCCACAAACCCCTTCCCGATTGGAACAAACTGCTGTTGTATAATCTATACTTTTTCTAATATATCCTTTAATAAATAAGATATTAGTAGGTTGAAGCAAAGAACATTGGGTAATTTTTAATCTTTTTTTAATGTTCTTAACTTCAAGAACTGGTTCAGGTAAATTTATATTTGCAGCGACATTAAAGTTAACAGTCAATTCAGCTAAAACTACAGGAATCTTAACCACAACACCAGTATCAATTCCTATAGGTGTAATACCTATATTTGGTGCATTATCAATTACGTTACTATCAAGTTCAACACAGACAGAATCCTTATTATTACAAAGTGCAGTTCCAGTTTTTAAATTTTTATTAATATAATTATCTACTTTGAGATTATTATTAAAATATACTCCTTCGTTTTTTTTCCTCACTTGCTTTTCCTCCTTAATTTTTCTAATCTTACATTGGTATTTATTGAAAAATACCTACTATTAGAATATGTCCAATAGAGTATTTGTGTGAAGATATTTTAAAATAGTGACCACAGTCACTGCATTATAATGTAAAAGAATATATACTAAATTTAAAGTCAGGAATAATAGATAAGGAGATGATATTTTTGAAACATTGGGACGGATTTAAAAAAGGAAAATGGAATGAAAATATAGATGTTAGAGATTTTATACAAAATAACTATACACCATATGAAGGAAATGGACACTTCCTTGCAGAAGTTTCTAATAGAACTAAAGAATTATGGAATAAAGCAGAAGATTTAATTGAAAAAGAAATAATCACAGGTAAAATTGATATAGATACCCATGGTTTCTCTGGAATTAATAATTTTGAACCAGGTTACCTAGATAAAGAAAATGAGTTAATAGTAGGATTTCAAAGTAATGCACCACTTAGGAGGATTGTTAATCCTTATGGTGGATATAGGATGGTAGAAAACTCTTTAAATGCTTATGGCTTTCAAATGGAAAAAGTGCTTGAGGAGTCCTTTAATAACTTTAGAAAAACACATAACCAGGGAGTATTTGATGCATACACTGATGAAATGAAATCAGCTAGAAGTGTAGGACTACTTACAGGCTTACCTGACGCATATGGAAGAGGAAGAATAATCGGAGACTATAGGAGAATAGCCCTTTATGGAGCAGACTACTTAAAAGCTGAAAAAATAAAAGATAAAAACAATATAAGAGCTAATGCCAGTGAAGAGATAATGAGACATAGAGAAGAAATTTCAGAACAGATAAGAGCAATTGATGAAATAAAAGAAATGGCTTTGTCATATGGGGTAGATATATCTAAACCTGCAAATAATGCTAGAGAGGCTATCCAATTTTTATACTTTGGTTATTTAGCAGCTATAAAAGAAAACAATGGTGCTGCAATGTCATTAGGCAGGAATACTGCTTTTATAGATATTTATATAGAAAGAGATTTAAATAATAATTTAATAACAGAAATTGAAGCCCAGGAGCTAATAGATCAATTTGTTATTAAACTGAGAATGGTAAGACATCTAAGAACTCCAGAATATGATGAACTTTTTGCTGGGGATCCAAACTGGGTTACTGAATCTATAGGTGGTATGGGTGAAGATGGTAGAACCTTGGTAACAAAGACTGCATTTAGATTCTTGCACACTTTAACAACACTTACACCAGCACCAGAACCAAATATGACAGTCTTATGGTCCCAGGATCTCCCTAAAGGATTTAAAGATTACTGTGGAAAAATGACTATAGCAACTGGTGCTATACAATATGAAAATGACGATATTATGAGACCAATTTACGGTGATGATTATGCAATAGCATGTTGTGTTTCTGCAATGAGAGTTGGTAAAGAGATGCAATTCTTTGGAGCTAGAACAAATTTGGCAAAGGCACTGCTATATGCAATAAATGGTGGCCAAGATGAATTAAAAAAATCTAAAGATGGAAAATCCATTAAAATATTTAAGGGAATAGATATCATAGAAGACGAAATATTATCTTATGATAAAGTAATGAAAAATTTCAATAGTGTAATGGAACACCTTGCTGTACTTTATGTAAATACAATGAATACCATTCACTATATGCATGATAAATATGCTTATGAAAAGGGACAAATGGCTTTACATGATTCAGAAGTTCATAGATATATGGCATTCGGTATTGCGGGCATATCTATAGTTGCAGATTCATTATCCGCAATTAAATATGCAAAAGTAAAACCTATAAGAGATGAAAATGGTATAGCTGTAGATTTTGAAATTCAAGGAGACTTTCCTAAGTATGGTAATGATGATGATAGGGTAGACCAAATAGCTATAGATATAGTTACTAAATTTAGTAATGAACTTAAAAAGACACCAACTTATAGAAATTCTGAACATACACTATCAGTTCTTACTATTACATCAAATGTAGTTTATGGTAAGAAAACTGGTTCAACACCAGATGGCAGAAAAAAAGGTGAACCATTTGCACCGGGAGCAAATCCAATGCATGGAAGAGACTCCCATGGTGCCCTAGCATCCTTAAATTCAGTAGCAAAGCTTCCATATAAGGATATATGCCAAGATGGAATTTCAAACACGCTATCAGTAGTGCCTGCATCCTTAGGTAAAAGAGATGAGGATAAGATAAATAACTTGATTGGAATCATGGATGGTTACTTTGCACAAAAGGCATTTCATTTGAATGTTAATGTATTAGACAGAAGCCTTCTAATAGATGCCATGGAAAATCCTAGTAAATATCCTACTTTAACAATTAGAGTGTCTGGATATGCTGTACATTTTAATAGATTAACTAGAGAACAACAGGAAGAAGTAATAAATAGAACTTTCCATACAAGAGCTTAGAAAGGTGAAAGGGTGATAAATATGGTTCAAGGACGAATTCATTCGATAGAAACAATGGGATTATTAGACGGCCCTGGTATTAGGACTATTATATTTTTACAAGGCTGTCCCCTAAGATGCACCTATTGTCATAATCCAGATAGTCAGTCCATGTTTTCTAATACTAGTATGACCCCAGAAGATGTATTAGTAATTGCTAGAAGGTACAAATCCTATTACCATAGAACAGGTGGGGGTATTACCTTTTCAGGCGGTGAACCCCTATTACAAGGAGAATTTATATTAGAATCACTAAAGCTCTTAAAAGCTGAGGGATTTAATACGGCTATAGATACTAGTGGCTATGGTGATAAAAGATATTATAAGGAAATATTAAATTATACAGACACCCTACTTCTAGATATAAAACATGTCAACAATGATGGATATAAAGAAGTTACTGGAAAATCTATGAAGGGTTTTTATGAATTTTCCACTTATTTAAATGATTATAAAGGCAAGATTTGGTTTAGACATGTAATGGTTCCAGGAATTACAGATAATAATAAATCAAT
>CAZAGS010000004.1:0-35950 GCA_964484955.1 uncultured Tissierellaceae bacterium | reverse complement strand
AGATTTGGTTTAGACATGTAATGGTTCCAGGAATTACAGATAATAATAAATCAATGTTAAAACTATTTGATAATATTTCTCACTTATGTGATAAAATAGAGAGAATAGAAATACTTCCATATCATAAGATGGGATTAGAAAAATATAATGAGCTGGAACGGGAATACTTATTAGAAGGAGTGCCTGAAATGGATGTAGAAGAGGCTAAACAATTCGAAAGTATTCTAATGGAATTACTCCAAAAAGAAAAACAAAATCTTCATAAGCTCAAAAACATTATCTAAGACACAATTTAAAATGGAAAATTTCTAAATATTATTGGTAGGTGATTTATATTATAAATTGCACTATTGGAAATGGTCCATGTAGAAGTTGTGGAGGAAAAATGTGTATTAGAAATGTGCCTCTCTTAGCTGATCTTAATCAAGAAGAAATAGACAAGATATCTGAAGGTGTAGTATTTACGAACTATAAAAAAGGTGAGTATATATTTAGAACTGGAGACAAAGCTGATAAACTTTATATAGTAGTATCAGGAAAAATGAAGATTTATAATTATCTATCTGATGGAAGGGAACAAATATTATATATATATTCTCCTGGTGATTTTGTGGGTGCTTTTAATCTTCTAAAGGAAGATGAATTTAAATATAATGCTGAAGCACTTGAAGATACAACCATTTCCACACTTTCAAAGAATAAGTTTAATGATATAATATTAAAAAACCCTGAAATAACATTAAAGGTATTAGAAAAAGCCTATGAAAGAATAAGAGATGCAGAAGGCTTAGTAGTTAGACTTTCTGCAGCAAATGCTGATGCAAAAGTAGCAGGACTATTATTAGAATTAATAAAAGATTTTGGAAGCAAGGAAGGGGCAAATACCATATTAGAACTCACTATTAATAGAGAAGAAATGGGTAATTATGCAGGTATTTCAAGGGAAACTATGACTAGAAAACTTAACCATTTTAAAGAATTATCTTATATAGATTTTATAGGAAACAAGAAAATTGTAATTAAAGAGGAGAACAAATTAAGAGATCTACTATAGGAGAAAATCGCCTATTAGTAGGTCTCTTTTATTTTTGGATTATAGCTTATAAATAGATAATAATACGATATAATAGCAATATTAGATGTACTTTTAGGGTGAATAAATTATATTCCTTGCAGAGTTTGATTGTTGTCATACACATCCAAACTGATAAACTATCAAATATACAGAGTTACGTAGAACATATTGTTACAGATGAAAGGTAGATAATATTTAATTTATAGTTGAGTTAATTAGAATTCTTAAAAGTACGAGCTAACTAATACTTTCAGATTGTAGTTAGTTAATATTATCATATGTTATAACAAACGCAGTAATATATATGATAATGCTGTAAGATCTAATTTTAGCCATTCTCAGTGTGTCACAAAAATGCATAAGTAAAATTCAAAACAATGAATAGTAATGATTTAAATAATTATTAGAGAAATTATAGTTAATACTTATACCATATACTGATTTATGATATAATACTATTAATATATACAAATCTAAAAGGTGGTGAGACTATTATGGATAATAAATTTGATTTATCTGATAAAGAAGAGCAAATTCTAGAGACTATGTGGAAAGAAGGACGGCCACTTACAAGGTCAGAAATAATTAACTTGACAGAAAATAGAAGGTGGAAAGAAAGTTCAATTCATGTATTTTTAAATAGGTTATTAAATAAGGGAGCAATTAGAGTATATGATATTGTAAAGACATCAACTAATTTCGGCAGAACATACGAACCAACATTTTCTGTTGAGGAATATGATATGGCTCGTCTTAAAGATAGCTTTGAAAACGTAGATCCTGAGAGTTCTACAATTTCTAATTTTCTTTCATTTATTGTAAAGTCAAAAAAAATCAATGAAAAAAATATTAAAGAGTTAGAAGATATAATAGAAGAATATAAAGATAAATTGTAAGTATTAAAAGGGGGCTTAACATGCAAATTACATTTTTTTCGTTTGTAATGTCCTTATTGTGGTTTAATCTATATATTGTAATTATAAATACCTTTAGGAAAAAAGATAATTTTATTATTTCTTTTAATACTTTACCGTTAATATTTTTTCTGTCTTTAAGTATATTTAGGCTAATATTTAACTTTGAAATTCCAGGTTCAACAGTTATTAAATCAAGAAATATTTTCCCTATATTTTATACTTTTATTAGAAAACCACTGTACTTAAACAGTTTTAGCATAAGAATATTCCAAGTATTTCTTTTTATATGGATATTAGTGGCCGCGATATTATTAATTAAGAATATTGGTATATATATTAAGCTCAAAAAAAGATTAGAAAGATTAGATAACAATACAAGCAAAGAAAACAGGAAGTTTTTTAATGAAATATTAAAACAAACAAAAATGGAAAATAAAATTAGGATAGTTCAAAATGGCAATATTAGTTCACCATTTATAGTGGGAATATTAAAGGGGAAAATTTATATCCCAAACATTGATTTTTCAAAAGAAGAACTTGAATATATTATTTTACATGAAATAAACCATTTTCTAGAAATGGACTCTTTGAAGAAAATTTTAATACAAAGTATTAAGTATGTATTTTGGTGGAACCCCTTTGCACATTTGTTTGCAAATAACTTTAATCATATACTAGAAATACAATGTGATTTAAAAATTACGGCTGACTTTTCAGATGATAAAAAAATAAGCTATTTAGAATCTATGACTAAAATTATTAAAAATTCAACATACAATATTATTAAATATAGTAGCGTACCCAATCTTGTAAATATAGAAGAGATAGATTCTTTAAAACAAAGATTTAGGATAGTTTTAAATTACAAAAAGAAAGGAAATTTATTTAATATATTTAACATTGGATTATGCTTTTTAGTTGTATCTCTATATATATCATCATATTTTATAATAATACAACCAGACTATGAGCCAACGAGTAATGAAATATATCAAGAAGAAGATATAAAAGAATATTTTATTATAGAAAAATCAAATGGTGGTTATGACATCTATATAAAGAATATTTATAAATATAGTATAAAGAATTTAGACGATTTAAATGAAGATTTGCATGACTCACCTATTTATAAAGAAAGGGGGATTAAAAATGACAAGTAGAATAAAAAAAGGATTAATATATGTACTCTTATCAGTCTTGATTTTAAGCAATATACCTAATAATGTGTATGCTATTTCACAAGAAACAACTTTTAAAGTAAATGTTATAGAACCTCAGGCTGAAGAAGTTACTTGGTATTATAGAATGGTTAATGGTAGAGAACAAATGAGACTATGGTCTCGGACATATGGACATTGGATAACTGACTGGATAACGGATGCAGAAATATTTGCAAGATAAGTAAGGAGAATATTCATTATGCGCTTTATTATAAGCAATGAATCCTATTATACTATAGAAAAAATTGTTTTCTTAAATAGATTATTTGGTACTATTTATTTACTTACAGTACCACTTATATTAATTTCTTTATGTTTATGCTTATCAATGTATAATAAGGGCGAGAAGAAAAGAATTCCTATAATGTTTAAATTATATTTCTTTATAGTATTTATTATTATATCTATTAATGTGTTATATAATGTAAATTTAAAGCATACCCAAACGGTACTTCCATTTGGAGAGTTGGCGTATACAGATTATTCTCCTGATAAAAAGAATATGATCCAAGTATATTATCTTACTTATGCTACTCTAGATTCTTTATATAAAGGTATTAGGATTGATTCTGTAGACATAACTACTCGTGAAAGAAGAAGTATATATTTTACTCCAAGGAGTAAAAGTAGACCTGAAATCAAATGGATAAATTCTAATAATATAAATATTAATGGAAATAAAATTAATATTTATGATGGATATTATAATGATTATAACATCAGAAGATAGTTTATAATTTGCAAAAGTTGAGTTTAACACACTAGAACATATGACAAGCCGAAGCACATGTCAACTTATTCATTACCATCTCCATCTTTAACTAAAAAATAAATATCTTTGCAAAATAGGAGAATCAATGAAAAATAAAATTAAAATTATAATATTTTTAATAATTATAGTGGTTTTTATATTTATATTTAAACCTTTTAAATTAGAAAAAGTATTAAGTACTCAAATTAATTACTCTGATATAATAAGTATTAAAATTAATGAACTTGTTAATGCTTATGTAAGTAATGATTATACAATTGAAACTAATAATCAAATTATTGAAATTTATAATAAAATATCTAATTTGAAAGTACGTAGGTGTATTTTTACTCCAAAAGATTATTCTATACAACCAAATAAAACCTATAGGATTACAATGTTTTTCATTAATAAAGTTTTAATAATAAGTATAAATACAGATGGTCAAAACCAATATATTACTGTAGATAATAAAACATATAAAATAATTTCAATTGATTAAAATATTGCTAATAGTCAAATTTGGCATTTAGTGAATAAGTAAATAAGAAAAGTGGTGAGGAAACTCATCACTTTTCTTATCTGGGATTCGGCTATTAAGATTAGGTAATATATTTTTTGAAGATTTTTATATTCAGAAAAACCTCCTTTTCTTTCTAAATAAGTTGATAAGTTTTATAATTTAGGAAACAATACAAAAAGTGGGATATTAAATATAGATAAGGATGTTATACCCTCAGGCTTAATAGAGTACTATAATGGGTATCAATATATTAATTCTAGGAGGTGTACATCATGAAACTTAGAGAAAGAATCTCTTCTACTCTCTACAGTATGAGAAATAGCATTAAAAGGTTTCCTATAACTGTTTTGATCTCAATTATCTTTGTAATAGTACAAATTTATATTAATGAAAAAGGTTATCAAAGTAATGCAGATGTAAGAGAATATTATAATAGGATGAGAATGATAATTGGATTAGCTATACCATTATCTTTATGTTTAGGCTTTATAAATGAAGTGTTTTTTCCTAAAGATAAAATTAAATGGTCTATTTCCTATGCAACAGGATTATTAATTTTAGCTTTATATTTTATTTTCTTTCTTAAAGAAATTAATACTATATCAATAATAAGATACACAGGAACAATTATCTTTTTATTGCTAGCTTTTTTTTATATTCCACGTCTTAAAAGTAAGGAATATTATGAGTTTTATGTGTTAAATGTAAATACAAGTATTGCCATTACTTTTATATATTCAGCCGTATTATATTTTGGAATTTCCGCAATATTCTTTACCATTGATAGGTTATTTGATGCTAATATTGATGGTAAGTACTATTACTATATGTTCTTGATAGTAACATTTATATTTGGAATATCACTTTTTATATCTAAGTTGGATCAGGTTAATGAACAATATAGTGAGTATGATTTATCAGGCGCTTTAAAGATATTATTAGTATATATAGTAATACCGCTTATTACAGTATATACAATTATATTGTATGTATATTTTGCTAAAATAATAATTACCAAAGAGTGGCCAAGAGGTTTAGTATCTAATTTAGTTTTATGGTATTCAACCTTGTCTGTATTTATTATATTTTTAATTAGTCCAATTATAGAAGAAAATAAAATTGCTCAAAAGTTTAAGATATATTTTCCCAAACTAGTTTTACCTATTCTTTTAATGATGTTTATGTCTATGTACCAGAGAGTCCAACAGTATGGTATTACAGAGAATAGATACTTTATTATAGTATTAGGGATTTGGGTCACTGGAATTATGCTATATTTCTCTATAGTAAAACCATTAAGAAATATAATAATACCTATAACATTATCTCTTATGGTTTTAAATTCTGTGTATGGACCATTAAGTGCATTTAATATATCAATAAATAGTCAAAATAGGAGGTTAGATAAATATTTAACTTCTAATGGATTTTTATTAGATGGGAATTTAATAAGAAAAGACAATGTTTCAAAGAACCAACAACGGGAAATAAGTAATATAATAGAGTATTTTAATAATAGAGATTTATTAGACAAAATTAAAGTATTACCTAAAGAATTTAAGACTTCCCAAACAGAAAACTTACTAGGATTTGCTTATAGTCCTGATATTTATGGAGGATATATAAATGAGGGGTATTTCAATTACTATTTAGATCAGGAGCAGACTGTAATAGATATTCAAGGATATGATTATTATAGTCGCCTTTCAACCTGGTCAAACATAAATATAGAAATTGCTAATATGGAATTATCTTATGATGAGAAAAATCATACTTTAACATTATTAGAAGATGGTAAAACTCTATTTAAAGAAGATATAAAATCCTTAGTACTATTAATTCATAATAAACTGAGGGATACTAGAGATAGCAATAAAGAAGGGATTAAATTAGAAGATATGAAAATAGAAAGAGATTATGAAAAGGTCAGAATAAAAGTTATATTTAATAATATATCAGGTAGGCAAGCAGCTGATAATGAAAAAATAACTCTAGATGGCAGTGAATTCATTATATTAATTGATAAAAAATGATTAAATGATATAATTATATATAATGTTAGATAAAGGGGGCAATAAGCTTTGTATAAGGATGAATTAGACGTAATAAGTCAAGCAATTTTAAACGAAGTAGAAGGTTATGAGTTTTATAAAATGGCTGCTGAACAAAAAGGAACCCGTGATAGCAAAGAAGCTTTTTTAGAACTAGCTAATGAGGAGCTTAAACATGTTGAATATCTTCAAAAACTCTTTGATAGTATAAAAACTGGTGTGGAAGATGATATTAGATTAGCATTTGAAGTTTCACCTCCATCTCCAGATATTTATAATTGGGAAAAGGTAGACAAAGAATTTACTTCTCTAGCTATGTCCGTTTTTGGCATAGGAATACAAATGGAAAAGGCATCTATCGAGTTTTATGAAAATGCGAAAAAAAATACAAAATTTGAAGAAGGTAAAAGATTATTTGATCTTTTAATTAAGTGGGAATATGTTCATTTAGAACAATTCACAGAGCAATATAATATCTACAAAGAAGACTGGTGGGCTGAACAAGGGTTCGCACCTTTTTAATAAGAACTATATAGGGCTTGAGACAGGGTTATAATGCCCTGTTTTTCTATAATTTATAAAATCGCTAAGTGGGAGGAAAAAGAATGAAAGAAATATACCTAGCAGGTGGATGCTTTTGGGGTGTTGAAGAATATTTTTCTAGAATTGATGGAGTATTGGATACAGATGTAGGATATGCTAATGGTACAAAAGAAAATCCAAGCTATGAACAAGTATGTACTGGTACTACAGGTCATACAGAGACTACTTTTATTCGATATGATGAAGATGTTTTATCACTTGAAGAATTACTAAATAATTTTTGGAAAATAATTAATCCAACACTATTAAACAGACAAGGCCCTGATATAGGAAGTCAATATAGAACAGGTATTTATTATAGAGATGAAAGTGATTTAGATACTATTAACAAAACCTTAAATGAACAAAAGAACAAATATGATAGTCCAATTGTTACAGAAATAATGCCACTTAAGACATTTTATAAGGCAGAAGAATACCACCAGGATTATTTAAAGAAAAATCCAGGTGGATATTGTCACATTGATTTAAATGCATAGAAAGGGGATAATTTATGAAAATTGTAATATTAGAATCACTAAGTATAAATAATGAGGAACTAGATAAAGTCATAAAACCACTAGTAGATAGTGGTCATGAATTGGTTGTATACAATGACAAAGTTGATGATGAAGAATTAAAGTTGAGGGTTAAAGATGCTGATGTCTTGGTAATAGCAAATATGCCCTTAAGTGGAGAAGTAATAGAAGCCGCAGAGAAATTAAAGTATATTGCTGTAGCTTTTACTGGTGTTGATCATGTAGATTTAAATAAGTGCAAAGAAAAAGCTATTAAGGTATCTAATGCTGCAGGTTATAGTAATAATTCAGTTGCTGAATTAGCCTTTGGATTAATGATTTCTTTACTTCGTAATATTGTAATATTAGATGATGTAGTAAGAGAAGGTGGCACAAAGGAAGGTTATGGACAATTTGATTTAAAGGGAAAAACCTTAGGAGTATTAGGAACTGGAGAAATAGGTAGTGTAGTAGCTGAAATTGGCTTAGCCTTTGGTTGTAAGGTTATAGCATATAATAGAAGTGAAAATTCCAGCTTAGTAGATAAAGGAGTAAAATATCATTCATTGGAAGAAGTGTTAAAAAATAGTGACATAGTAACAATTCATATGCCACTAACAAATGAAACAAAAAATCTAATAAATAAAGAAAAGCTAGAACTGATGAAAGATACAGCATTTTTAATAAATGCTGCTAGAGGACCAATAGTAGATAATAATGCCTTAGCTAAAGCTTTAGAAGATGGTGTAATAGCAGGAGCGGGTATAGATGTATTTGATATGGAACCACCAATACCATTGGACTACCCACTACTGGAGGCTCCTAATACCATTTTAATACCTCATATAGGATTTGCAACAGAAGAAGCTATGGTAAGAAGAGCAGAAATCACAATTAGAAATATTATTAAGTGGGAAGAAGGAAAACAAGAAAACATAATTATTTAGTAGATAGTCGATCAAGTAAACAAATAAAGCTGACCTATAATGGAATAGGTCAGCTTTATTATTTTTCAACTAATTGTTTGTAGTCTACTTCATGAGTATGAGAAGAATCTATTGTATTAGTCACATACTCTCTTCTTAGGATATCCCTTTCACGAAGCTCATCTTTTGTTAATTCAAATTTTTGAGATTTTAAAGCTAATTCACTAATCCTATCAAGTCTTTTTTTGTAATCCAAATTATAACCTCCCATAGAACTAATTTATAAAGCAATTTATTTATTATATATCTACCCATTTTAATTAGCATAATACCATAAAAAATATTGTATTCTATCATTTCAAGTGGATATATGTTATTATTAACCATAACCAAATTTATATAAAATATACATTAGATTGTAATTAAAGGCTATAAATAGCAATTAGGAGGAGTTATATGTTTAAATTAGAACCAATTAAAAGGATGTCTCAGGAAGAAAGATTAAAATATATGGTAATGTTAGTTAGAGGGCAATTAAGTTCTGAAAAAAATGATCTAGCTAATATATCAAATGTAACGGGAATAATAATGGCATGTGTTGATCAATTAAATTGGGCTGGATTTTACATTTTAAGAGAAAACACATTGGTTTTAGGACCCTTCCAAGGATTACCAGCTTGTAATAGAATAGAAATAGGTAAAGGGGTATGCGGTACTTCAGTAAAAACTAAAGAAATCCAATTAGTTCCTGATGTTCACCAATTTCCTGGCCATATAGCTTGCGATGATGCCTCTCAGTCTGAACTAGTTATACCTATTATTAAAGATGGTAAGATTTATGGAGTTTTGGATTTAGACAGTCCAATAAAAGACAGATTTACTGAATTAGAAAAAATTTACTTTGTAAAATTAACAGATTTACTAAATGAATATATTAATTGGGAAAATATATAAATCATAGGAGGACAACTATGACAGAAAAACATATAATAGAACTTTTACCTGAGATTATTAAAACTTCGACCAATAAGGCAAATAATATTATTCATGAGGCTAAGGAGATTTATTATATTGAAGAAAAGATGGTTACAAGTTCTACATCTAGCAAAATTCTATACCTTTCTGATAATATTAAAGCAATTAAAGATTTACTAAACAGAGGTTATAGTGGTGGTATAGACTTAATTTATATAGATCCTCCCTTTCTAACTATGGTTGATTATAAAAATAGAATTGAATTTTTATATAATGATAATAAAGAAATCATAAAATATGTTGCCTATAATGATAAATGGGAAAATGGTATAAAAGAGTATCTAGAAATGTTAACCATAAGACTTATTTTAATGAAAGAATTATTATCAAATATAGGCACAATTTATGTTCACTTAGATTTTAGGGCTGTTCATTATGTTAAGGTTATTATGGATTATATATTTAATGATGGAATATTTCTAAATGAAATTATTTGGTCCTATAAATCAGGAGGTAGTAGCAACAAACATTTTAGCCGTAAACATGATAATATATTAGTTTATACTAAAACCAAGGATTATATTTTCAATCCACAAAAAGAAAAATCTTATAACAGAGGACTAAAACCCTATAGATTTAAAAATGTAAAAGAGTATAAGGATGATGTAGGTTGGTATACATTAGTTAATTTAAAAGATGTATGGAATATAGATATGGTAGGGAGAACTTCAAGAGAAAGAGTGAATTATGCGACCCAAAAGCCAGAAAGACTACTAGAACAAATAATTAAAGCTTCCTCTAATGAAAATTCAATCATAGCAGACTTTTTTGCTGGAAGTGGAACAACTGCAATAGTAGCAGAAAGAAATAATCGAAAATGGATACTGTCTGATAATAGTCTAATTTCTGCTACAACCATAAGAAAAAGATTAGGAGAAAAAACAGACCTAGCATATAGTATTTTTAGTGAAAAAACAGATAGTATACAAGGACAATTGTCTATTAATAAAATCCAGTTACTAGATATTAATAATAGGAAAACATCTTTAATAGTTGATTTAGATAAATATACATTAGATTTAAATAACTTTAAGATGAGTAAAAGACATATGGAATTGGCAAAAGAGATATTATTAGAAGATAGTCTGTCATTTATAGAATATGTTTCAATAATACATAAAACTAATATTAATGAGGAAACTATACTAGGGGAAATATATAGACCGGCCGATAAATTAAGAATAGATAATTTATTGGAATTTACTATTAGTAGTGATTTTCTAGATGAAAATCTATATTTAAAGATAATTGATATATTTGGAAACAAGTTATATAAAGCTATAAAAGACTAATTATTAATGTAAAAACTAGAGACTAGTATTATTTAATAAAATTTGAGAATAATATGTACTTCTAGATAGAAATAGGGTATCATAGTTATATATTGTAAATATTTTAAGAGGAGGACGAATAAAATGAATGAGATAAATAAAGACTTACATGATCATGAAAACTGTGAAGATTGTGGATGTGGACATGACCATGAGGAAGCTGAAGTAATCTATCTAACCCTAGATGATGATACTGAGTTAGAATGCGAAGTATTGGGAATTTTTGAAGTTGAAGATAAGGAATATATAGCTCTTTTACCTAAGGATGAAGAAGAGGTATTACTTTATGAATATGTTGAGTTAGAAGATGAGGAATTCGACCTTTTACCTATTGATGACGAAAATGAATTTGATTTAATTTCTGAAGCTTTTTATGCTTTATATTCTGATGATGATTTTGAGGAATTTGAATTCGAAGAAGATGAAGAAATAGATAATGATTAAAAAGTAAATACAGGAGTACTTTGCCTATGCAGAGTACTTTCTTTGTAATTTTTAGCTTTAAATTTGAGGTGTATTGATGAATGAGATACTAGTATATAATACTTATTCTAAGTATTTAATGGACAAGTATGGAGAAAAGGTATATAAATTACCTGTCAACTTACCTCTTACATGTCCAAATAGAGATGGTAATTTAAGTAGTGGTGGGTGTACATTTTGTGGAGAAGAAGGTGGAAGTTTTGAAAATCAACCTAATTCTTTATCTGTAAAAGAACAATTATTAAGGAATAAAGAGTTTATAGGAGAAAAGTATAATGCAAAGAAGTTTATTGCATATTTCCAGAACTTTTCTAATACTTATTTACCATTAGAAGATTTTAAATATTATGTAAATGAAGCCCTGGTTAAAGATATTATAGGAATTTCTATATCTACTAGGCCAGATTGTATAAATGATTTATATCTTGAATATCTCCAAGAATTAAAAGACTTATATGATCTAGAAATTACTATAGAACTTGGACTTCAAACAGTTAATTACCATAGTCTGGAGAAAATTAATAGGGGACACACTTTAGCTGAATTTATCCACTCAGTGATTAGAATTAAAAGCTACGGTCTAAGAATATGCGTACATCTCATATTAAATTTACCTTGGGACAATATGGTTGATACAGTCGAAAATGCTAAAATTTTGTCTTCTTTAGGTGTAGATGAGGTAAAGTTACACGGTTTATATATTGTAGAAGGCACAGTATTGGGCGAACAATATAAAGCTGAGGAGATTAGCTTAATTTCAAAAGAAGAGTATACGGAAAGAGTCATAACATTTTTAGAGTATTTAGATCCTGGAATAGTTATCCAAAGAATTATAGGAAGAGCACCAGAGGATAATGCATTATTTGTAAATTGGAACCAATCTTGGTGGAAAATTAGAGATGAAATAGTAAACGAGATGGTAAAAAGACAGTCTTTTCAAGGAAAGTTATTTGATTATTTAAATGGCAAGGCAATTAGAAATTTAAATAAGTAATTTGTAAATGCTGTTAAAGAAAATTTTAAAAATAATGAAAGGTTAGGTGACTGGTCATGGTTAAATTTATTTTAGGTGCAAAAGGTACTGGAAAAACGAAGTGGTTAATAGACAATGCAAACAAAGATATGAGAGAAGGAAATGGAAATATTATTTTTATTGATGTTGATGATAATCATATATTTAGTTTAAATTATAATGTAAGGCTTATAAATGCCATGGAATTCAATATATTAGACATTGAATCTTTCTATGGCTTTTTGTGTGGAGTTATATCAATGGATTATGATATTGAAAAAATATACGTGGATGGAATTTACAAGATTATGACTTTAAAAATTGACGATTTAAAAAGAATAAAAGAAATGTTAATGAAAATTAATGAGAAATATCATACAGATTTTTATATAAATGTGGATTATGTATTATCTGAAATACCTGATGATTTGAAAGAATTTTGTACAGAAATTTAAATAAAATAAAAGTATAAGGCAGATAAATCTGCCTTATACTTAATTTATTTCAATTCTGAAGGTTTAAAAGTACCACAATCTGTCTCACTGGAGGAAGAAGCATTTCTAGGTAAAATTTCAATTTTTGTAGCACTGCACTTATCTCCAGCTGAATGATATCCACAAGTATTTACCACACATTTAACTCCATCTAAAGTATCATCTTTTGAGTTCATAAAAATCTCCTTTCTTAATTATACTTCTGGGTTAGTATGTGTGATATTATTGTTTTTATTCATTTTTTATCTAAGTTTTATTAGGTTTGGGGGAAATTAAAATGTTGCAAAAGGAAAGATTGGATAAGATTTTATCAAATATGGGATATGGAAGTAGAAAAGTTGTAAAAAAGTACATTAAAGATGGATTGGTTAAAGTTAACGAAAGTATAATATTTGATAATGGATATAAGGTGAATCCTTATGAAGAAAGCATTTTTTTAAAGGGTGATGAAATATTATACAGAAAATATATTTATATTATGATGAATAAACCACAAGGTTTGGTTTCGTCCACAGAGGATCCTTTAACAAAAACGGTAATTGATTTATTAGATAATGATTATCTTATATATAAGCCATTTCCTGTAGGCAGATTAGATAAAGACACGGAGGGATTAATGTTAATATCCAATGATGGTAAATTGGCTCACGAGTTATTGTCGCCTAAGAAAGGTGTTAATAAGAAATATTATGCTGAAATTAATGGTTATGTAGAAAAAGACCATATAGAGGTCTTTTCCCAAGGAATAGTATTAGATGATGGATATAAAACATTACCTGCAAAATTAGAGATTATTGAATCCGATTTATTTTCTAAGGTATACTTAACAATTCAAGAAGGAAAATATCATCAAGTGAAGCGTATGTTTGAAAGCTTGTCAATGAAAGTTACCTTTTTAAAAAGACTATCAATGGGTAAATTAGTATTAGATTCTGGGCTTAAATTAGGTGAATATAGAGAATTAACAGATGAAGAATTAAATTTATTAAAAAGAAGATAATATATGTGATATAATAACTATAGGTTAATAAGCAATATTTTATAAAATCAAAATTAGAATGGGTGTATAATTTGAATAGTTTTAGAAAACAAGAAATATTTGATGTGTTCTTTGATAAAAGATCCTCATTAATTGTACAATTTAAAAGTGGTAAAATCTCCAAAAGACAGTTTCTTGAATATAACTTCGACATGGTAAGAAAGATGAATATGAAACCTTTTTTAAAAATAGATAGTTATGAGAAGGGTATGTATAATTATCAATATTACAATGTCTTAGCAAAGTATTATAATATGCTTGCTAAAGAAACTATAAACACTAAAAGATATCAAAGGTATTATTCATATTATTTAAATAAAGGAAATAATTATTATCAGGAAAAGGATAAATCTGCTGTGAGCCTACTCCGATTTCTAGAATTTAAAGGAGTAGAAGCTTATTTTATTAATGTAGAATCTAAATATTTAAACGACAAACTTTACGAAGTTGTTTTAGTTAATTATAAAGAGGCCATATTTCACTCTAAGGCTAAATGGTTCTTAGATATATTAAAGGCAGAAGGTGTATTTATTCAAGGTAAAAGGATGTCTCTAATAGATGAATATATAAATGAGCCATATTAAAATAAACTAGCAACATAGGTTGCTAGTTTATTTTGTAATAATCTTTAATATTTCTTCTAAAGATAAATTTTTAGATATTTTAAAATTTCCGGATTTTAATTTAGTATCAAGCTTTAATTCTTGAGCTTTAAGTACAAAATCCTTTTTACTGTTGATTAGTCCATTGCTTTCAAGAATATCACCAATTTTAGATGGTAATGAACCTGGTGGTATAGTAATACTAACAGATACTGTATCTGTTGTTGGTGGTATATTGTCAATAACTGGAGATTCAGGAGCTTGAGTATCTGTAGCTTGTCCTGGATCATCCGGAGATTGAATTTCAGTAGATTCTACTTCATCTTCAGTTTTTAACTTATCTTCTTTGTCGACCATAGGATCCTTAGCTGGATCATCTTCATTACTTATAATAGTATTCTTGTGCGGAATATCTGTAGCATCATTGGCAAATAATACATCTAAACGCCAACCAATAACAAATACAACACTAACAATAATTACTAGCATAATGATATAATCAATTGAATCATAAATAAAATCCTTTAACCAATTTAAAAAGTTTTTCACATCTTCACCTCATTAGCAATTAAATCCTAGTTGGTATAAAATATACATTGAATATAATATAATTATAACACAAGAAAAGAGAAAAGGTGATTAAACATGAAAGAAATAATAATAGATAAAAATGAAAATGAACAAAGACTGGATAGATTTTTAAATAAATATTTAGGCAAAGCTCCTAAAGGCTTTGTCCAGAAGATGATTAGAAAAAAGAATGTAAAGATAAATGGAGGCAAGGCTAGTCCAGAAATTACCATTTACGAAGGGGATATTATACAGTTATATTTATCCGATGAAACTATAAATAAGTTTATAGTAGACAAAGGTCCTATCCAGTCAAAAATATTACCACAAATAATTTATGAAGATGATAATATCATTTTAATTAATAAAGAGATAGGGGTATTATCACATGGAGCTGGGGCTGGCGATGGATTTGAAGAGAACATTGTAGATAGTATGATTAGCTATTTAATTGAAAAGGGTGATTATGTACCTAGGATAGAGAGGACTTTTACTCCATCTATCTGTAATAGATTGGATAGGAATACGCCGGGAATTGTAATTGGGGCAAAAAATTATGAAAGTTTAAAAGCGCTTAATAGTGCAATCAAAAACTATCATATTCGAAGGTTTTATAAGACTATAGTCAAAGGAGAAGTTAAAGAAGACTTTTTAGCTGAAGGATATTTAACTAAGGATGAAAATAAGAATATGGTAAAAATATCACTTGGAGATGTAGAAGGCTCTAAGAAGATAGTAACAGACATTAGTGTACTTAGCCTTAGAGATGGTTATTCACTACTGGAAATAGAGCTTATAACAGGCAGAACGCACCAAATTAGAGGACATCTAGCATCCTTAGGTTATCCAGTAATTGGAGATCGAAAATATGGAAATAAGTCTATTAACAAATACTTCCAAGATGAATATAAACTTGAAAATCAATGGTTACATGGTTATAAAATTCAAATCAACGGTTTGGAAGGTGAGTTTGAATATCTTAATGGAAGAGAATTTATATCTAGACCAGATAAAAGTTTAGAAATAATTGAAACTGTACTTTTTAATAAATAGTGAGGTGATACTTTGAATAAGCAGGTTAAAATCAATATAAATGGTATAGGTGAATTAATGGTAGATAAGGGTAGTACACTATTAGAAATATCTAAACTAGTATATAAAGGTGATTATAAAAAGTATTTGGGAGCTAGAATTAACAATGAAGTATTCAATTTATATAAGCAGATAGATAAAAATCAAGATATAAAATTTATAGATAATAGAGATGTAGATGGTTATAGAATATACACCAAAACCATAACTGCCATATTTATAATGGCATGTGGGGAAATATTTCCAGATCTTAGGGTTAGAATCCAACATTTTCTTGGTTCTGGACTATATAGTGAATTGGAGAAAGGTCATAGTATTAATTTAACCCAGATAGAACTAATAGAAAATAGAATGAGAGAGATCATTGAATCAGATTTTTCAATCGAAAGAACTATTTATAATAGAAATGATGCAATAGAATTATTTCAAGAAATAGGCTACGGTGACAAAGTAAGACTATATAATTCAATAGATAGGGAAGAATTTCATATATATAAAATTAATGACTATATAGATGCATTTCATGGATTTTTAGCACCTTCTACTGGATATGCTAATGAATTTAAATTAAAATATTATTATCCAGGTGTAATAATATTATTTCCTAGCAAGAAGAATAATTATGATATGACAGATTTCAAAGAGCAAAAAAAACTTGCCAAAATATTTAAGGAAGCAAATGACTGGGCAGAAATACTTGATTTATCTTATGTTAGCTCTTTAAATGAAAAAATTGCTAATAATACAATAGGCGAGGTAATCAAAGTATCAGAGGCTCTTCATGAAAAGAAAATAGCCAAAATTGCAGACAAGATATGTGAAGATAATGATATAAATGTTATACTTATAGCTGGACCTACTTCATCAGGCAAGACTACTTTTGCAGATCGGTTAGCTGTTCAACTAAGGGTAAATGGGAAAAGGCCAATTGCTATTTCTATAGATGATTACTTTGTGAATAGAGAAGATTCCCCACTTAATGAGGATGGTACATTTAACTTTGAAACTATTGATTCTGTGGACTTGCAACTTTTAAATAGTGACTTAATAAAATTATTAGAAGGTGAAATTGTAGAACTTCCAAGATTTAATTTCATAACAGGAAAAAGAGAAATGTCAGGTAACTATGTTAAAGTTGATAAAGATCATCCTATTATAGTAGAAGGTATACATGGATTAAATCCAAAATTAACAAGAGATATTCCAGAAAAAAATAAGTATAAGATTTATATATCAGCCTTAACTCAGCTAAATATTGATTCTCATAATAGAATACCTACTACAGACACCAGATTGATTAGAAGGATGGTAAGGGATGTAAAGCATAGAGGCAACGGGCCTATAAGAACATTTGAACTTTGGTCTGGTGTTAGAAGGGGAGAAGAAAAATATATTTTCCCATTTCAAGAAGAAGCAGATGTAATGTTTGATTCTGCTTTAGTTTATGAATTGGCAGTTCTGAAAAAGTATATAGTCCCATTATTAGAAGAGGTGGATAACCACAGCATTTATTATAGTGAAGCAAAAAAGCTAATTAAGTTTCTACAGTATTTTTCAGATATTAAGAATGAAGATGACATTCCACCACAATCATTGCTAAGAGAGTTTATATAATAAAGAAATTATCAAAGGGAGGATTTATGGAAAATTTACTGAAAAAGATAATCGAAAAGAACAAACATCTTGTAAAAGAAGGAAAAGTTGCTAACTATATACCTGCCTTAGGAAAGGCTAATCCAAATGATATAGGTATTACAACAATTGATATGGAAGGTATAGTTCATACCGCCGGTGAATATGATGTTAAATTTACCATTCAAAGTATTTCAAAAGTAATTGCTTTGATGGTTGCTGTAATGGAGTTAGGTGAAAAAGCAGTATTTGAAAAAGTGGGCTATAATGGAAGTTCGGATTCTTTTAATAATATTACTAAATTGGACTCTGATGGTTTAAATTATCCTACAAATCCAATGATTAATGCTGGAGCTATTGTTGTTACATCCCTAATAAAAGGTTCTAGTGAAGAAAAGTTTAATAAGATATTAGCTTTAATCCGCCAAATCACAAATAATAAAGAAATATATTATAATAAAGAAGTTTATTTATCCGAAAAAGAAACTGGCCATAGAAATAGAGCTATAGCCTATCTAATGAAAAGCAAAAATATGTTACAAGGTAATGTAGAAGACATATTAGATGCCTACTTTATGCAATGTTCTATTGAAATAGATACTGTAGATTTAGCTAAAATAGGATTATTTATAGCAAATGGATGCAAGGGCTTAAAAGACACCAATCTTATTAGCAGGGAGGAGATGACTACATTATTATTAGCTATAATGTCTAACTGTGGTATGTATGATTTTAGTGGAGAGTATGCTATTAAGGTAGGTATTCCATCTAAATCAGGAGTGGCTGGGGGTCTTATGTGTGTTGCTTCAAATAAACTGGGCATAGGGGTTTATAATCCAGTATTAGATTTAAAAGGAAATCCAATAGTTGCAATAGCAATAATGGAAGACCTATCATATGAATTAGGCCTTAACTTATTTAATTAAATAAATTATTGTAACTTAAAAAAGAGATTCTTATGTCAATCATAAGAATCTCTTTTTATTGTAGGAATCCAATAAGTATAATAGGGAATTATCTTCTTTGCTCAAACATATATATATGGAAAGGAGGGTGATTATGAAAAAAATAGGGATATTTATATTAGTTTTAATAATCATAATGGCAGGCTGTGCAAAAAAACCTATAGATAGTAAAGAGCCTGGAAAAACTGAAGAAACAAAAGCACCAGAAACAAAAGGTGAAATAAAAGAATTTAGAACTGTCTATTCGGGAGAAATAACCACATTAAATTATTTAGTTACTTCCACTACTAGTGAATTTGCAATAGCAGCTAATTTAGTTGATACATTAGTGGATTATGATAAATATGGGGTAGTGAAACCAGGACTTGCCAAAGAATGGGAGGTATCTGAAGATAATTTGACCTGGACTTTTACTCTACGAGAAGGGGTTAAATGGCTAAGACAAGATAAAACAGAATATGCAGAAGTCACAGCACAAGATTTTGTAGATGCTATGGAATATATATTAGATAGCTCAAATGAATCTAAGACTGCTAATATAGCATATAGTGTAATTAAAAATGCAGAAGAATATTACAATGGAGATATTACTGATTTTTCTAGTGTAGGTGTTAAGGCTCTAGATAAATATATAGTTGAGTACACTTTGGAACGTCCAACACCATATTTTTTATCCATGACTACTTATGTATGTTTTTTCCCTGCCAATGGAGATTTCTTAAAAGAGGTGGGAGACCAATTTGGTACTGATAATTATAACTTTCTTTATAATGGAGCATATATAATGGAAACCTTTGAACCGCAGACTCGGAGAGTTTTAGTATCTAATGATCAGTACTGGGATAAGGAAAATATTCATATAGAAAAACTAGTATCTACTTTTAATAATGAAGCTGCTACTTTAGGACCAGAATTGTTTATTAGAGGTGAAATAGACTATACAGATATACCATCTTCTATACTAGATGACTGGATGAAAGACCAAGATAAAAAGAATAGCATTAGGCCTAACAGAACAAGTAACTATAGCTATTTTTATGCTTTTAACTTTGACCCAAAATTTTCAGATGAGTATGAACCTGAAAACTGGAAGCTTGCCGTAAATAACCTAAATTTTAGAAAGGCCCTATTTCATGCTTTAGATAGAAAGGCTGCTATGTTAACTGCAGAACCATATAATCCGGAAAAAAGAATTCAAAACACAATAACACCAAAAAGTTTTGTTGATTTTGAAGGTACTGATTATACTCAACTTCCACCATTGTCTAAAATAGCAAATACAGATACTTTTAATAAGGACTTAGCCTTAGAATTTAAAAACAAGTCAATAGAAGAGTTAGAAGGAAAAGTTACATTTCCAGTTAAAGTTTTAATGCCTTATAATACAGGGTCTACAGATTGGGCAAATAGAGTTCAAGTAATAGAGCAACAGATGGAAAATCTACTTGGAGCTGATTTTATTGATATAATAATTGACCCTAAGCCTCCTACAGGATTTTTAGCAGAAGTTAGGCGTGCAGGAAATTATGCATTTTTAGAGTGTAATTGGGGACCTGATTATGCTGACCCTGAAACATTTACAGATCCATTTCTACCTAGTGGAACATATAATTGGCCACATTTAGCTACTGGATATGCTGAAGCTAATGGCAAAAATGTATATGAAAACATGATAAATAAAGCAAAAGAAGAATTAGTAGATATTGAAAAAAGACTAACACTATTTGCCGAAGCTGAGGCATATTTTATAGACAATGCCTTTATATTACCTTATGCAGTAGGAGGTGGAGGTTATTCAGCTTCTAAATTAAATCCATTTGAGTCCCAGTATTCTCCTTTTGGAGTAGCTGGTGAAAGGTATAAAGGGCAAAAGATAATGGATAAAGCTATGAACAGTGAAGAGTTTTCAACCCAACTAAAACAATGGGAAGTAGATAGAGCTAATGCTTTAAAATCCTCACAAAAATAACCAATGTATGTAAGGACTATGAAAATAGTCCTTACATATTATCATAGAAGTAAGGAGGGGGAAAATGCTTAGATATACTTTTAAAAGGTTGCTACAATCCTGTATTACATTATTTATAGTTATTACAATAGTATTCTTACTTATGAGACTAATGCCAGAAGAAGGATATTTTGGTACTGGATTTGAAAAGTTAGACTATAGTCAGAAAGAAGCAATATTAACTAATATGGGATTAAGAGATCCCATTCATAAACAATTAGGACAATTTTACAAACAGCTATTAAATAAAGATTTAGGTAAATCTATTATTTATAGACCAAAAGTATCTATAGCATTAATTTTAAAAGGGAAAATTCCTTATTCTATTAAGTTTGGATTAGCTGCCATGACCTGTTCCTTGTTCTTTGGTATTCCACTAGGAATATTAATGGCTTTAGGTAAGGAAAGCATTTTAGATAAGATTGGTACAGGATATATTGTTTTTATAAATGCGGTTCCTGCTGCTGTTTATTATCTATTTCTCCAATTATATGTTACAGGTTTCTTTAAAATTCCTATGTTGTTTTCAGTAGATAGGCCAATATCTTGGATATTACCTACTATCTCCATGTCTTTAGGAGGGATAGCATCCTATGCTATGTGGATGAGAAGATATATGGTTGATGAATTAAATAAGGACTATGTTAAATTAGCACGAGCTAAAGGATTAAAGAATAGGACAATCATGGTACAACATGTTCTAAGAAATGCATTTGTACCAATGGCTCAATATCTACCTAGTGCCATTTTATTTACAATTGCAGGATCTATTTATATTGAATCTTTATATTCCATACCAGGCATGGGAGGTTTATTGGTAGATGTGATAAAGAGACAGGATAATACTATGGTTCAAGCATTAGTTTTAATATACTCATCTATTGGTATATTAGGCTTATTTTTAGGAGATTTGTTAATGGCTCTTCTAGACCCAAGAATAAAATTAGCAAAAAGAGGGGGGACCAGATAATGGGAAATATAAAGATAGAAAAATTATCAGATGGTATAAACGACTCCCTATTTGAATTAGCTAAATTTGATGAAATAGCTGCAGCTCATGGCGGCTATTCCAATTATTCTTATTGGGGATCTACTTTACAGGTTTTTACTAAAAATAAAGTAGCATTAATATTTTTGTTTATAATGTTAATATTAATTAGTTTCACCATATTACAACCTTACTTACCAAATCAAAAATCTCCTACTGAAATTACAATAGATCCAAATACAAATATGCAACTACGAAATCATCCCCCAAGTAGAGAATTTATTTTTGGAACTAATAATATAGGGCAAGACCTTTGGTCTAGGATATGGAGTGGTGCACGAACATCACTTACTATTGGATTAATGGTAGGACTCTGGGAAGCCATAATAGGTATTATAATTGGAGCGATTTGGGGATATGTTAGAAAACTTGATTGGTTTATAACTGAAATTTATAATGTATTAAACAACATTCCAACTACTATTATATTAGTATTATTAACATATATAATGAGACCAAGTATTGGGACATTAGTGTTTGCAATGTGCATGACAGGATGGTTAGGTATGGCTAGATTCGTAAGAAATCAAATTGTTATTATTAGAGACAGAGAATACAATTTAGCATCAAGATGCTTGGGGACCCCTACAAACAGAATAATAACAAGGAACTTACTACCATATTTAGTATCTGTAATAATGTTAAGAATGGCACTAGCAATTCCAGCGGCTATTGGATCTGAAGTGTTTTTGACCTATATAGGATTAGGTTTGCCTGTAAGTATTCCTTCACTTGGCAATTTAATAAATGAAGGTAGAATAGTTATGATGAGTGAAAGCTTGAGATATCAATTAATTTTTCCGGCAATTATACTTTCAATTATTACCATATCCTTTTATATTATAGGAAATGTATTTGCAGATGCAGCAGACCCAAGAAATCATGTATAAGAGGTGTTGAGATTGAAAAAGGAAAAGGTAATTTTATCTATAAGGGATTTGGTAATTAAATTCACCTTAAGGGGAAAAACTTTAACAGCTATTAGAGAAGCTTCTTTAGATGTTTATGAAGGTGAAAGTTTAGCAATTGTAGGTGAATCCGGATCTGGAAAATCAGTATTAACAAAGAGCTTTATAGGACTGCTTGATGGTAACGGGTGGATAGATTCTGGAAGCATTATATATGGTGGTGTAGATATAGGCAAGTTTAAAAGTGAAAAACAGTGGTTAAATATAAGAGGAAAAAAAATTGCCATGATATTTCAAGAGCCTATGACTTCCTTAAATCCCTTAAAAACAATTGGAAAGCAGATTAAGGAAACAGTTGAATTACATCAGAATTTGAAGGGTGAAAGAGCTAAACAAGTAACTATAGATATCTTAAAAGATGTAGGAATAAATGACCCTAATAATCGTTATCACCAATATCCACATGAGTTTTCAGGAGGTATGAGACAAAGGGTAGTAATTGCTATTGCTATAGCGTGTAAACCAAATATATTAATATGCGATGAACCTACAACAGCCTTGGATGTGACAATACAGGCACAAATTTTACAATTACTAAAAAATTTAAAAGAGAAATATGGCTTAACTACAATATATATCACCCATGACTTAGGTGTAGTTGCCAATGTGGCAGATAGAATAGCTGTTATGTATGCAGGAGATATTATAGAAATAGGATTAACTGAAGAGGTATTCTATAATGGTCAGCACCCATATACTTGGGCTTTATTATCTTCACTTCCTCAACTTGGTATAAAAGGTGAAGATTTATATTCGATTAAAGGCACACCACCTAATTTATTTTATCAAGTAAAAGGGGATGCTTTTGCTCCAAGAAATCTAAATGCACTTAAAATAGACTTTGTGGAGAAACCACCTTACTTTTCTGTAAGTCCTACACATAAGGCTAAAACATGGCTATTAGACCCAAGAGCCCCAAAATTAGAACCGCCAAAATCTATAAAGGTTCTCAGAAGTCAATGGGAGGCTAAGACTTATGAATGATATAAAAGAAATACTATTAGAAGTTAAAAATATAAGTGTTGAATTTGGAAATAGGAAAAATAAGAAGTTTAAAGCTGTGAATAATGTTAGTTTTAATATATACAAAGGTGAAACTTTTGGACTGGTAGGAGAATCAGGATCTGGTAAAACTACCATAGGTAGAGCTATAGTTCGAATAAATGAAATTAGCTCAGGACAAATAATATTTAATGGCAAGATTATTTCAGGAAAAATTGCTAAAGATTTAGATAAAGAAGTCACAAAGAACATACAGATGATTTTTCAAGATCCAATGGCATCTCTTAATGAAAGAGCTAAGGTAGACTATATAGTATCCGAAGGCTTGTATAATTTAAAAAATTATAAAACTGAACAGGAAAGACAAGCAAAAGTAGCAAAAGCCCTATTAGATGTAGGATTACTTCCAGAGTTTGCATCCAGATTTCCCCATGAATTTTCAGGTGGGCAAAGACAAAGAATAGGTGTAGCTAGATCTTTAATTATGGAGCCAAAGTTTATTATAGCAGATGAACCAATATCTGCATTAGATGTATCCATACGAGCACAGGTATTAAATTTATTAAGAGATTTACAAAAAAAGAAAGGCTTAACATATCTTTTTATATCTCACGACTTATCTGTAGTTAGATTTATTACAGAGCGAATTGCTGTAATTCATAAAGGAAAAATAGTAGAACTAGCAGAAACAGAAAAGCTTTTTAAGAACCCTCTACATCCCTATACAAAAGCTTTATTATCTGCGGTACCAATTCCTGATCCAAGAAAGGAGAAAATGAAAGTTTTAGAAATATACGATGAAGCCAGTCATGACTACACTACAGATCTACCCATTTGGATAGAAATAGAAGAGGGACATTTTATATTGGGAAATAATAAAGAAATCTTAGAATATAAAAAAATATTAAAATCAAAATAGAAAGGCAAGTTTAACCTACTAAATGTAGGTTAAACTTGTATATAGGGGTAATATATAATAAAATTAGATTTATACAAAAGAGGATGATATGATGAAAAATAATAAGTATTTAATATTAATGTTCATATTTGTGGTATTAGTAAGCGGATGTAAAAAGGCAATAGTAAATCCAAATAATGAAAATTCTGAAACGCCAGACACTGAGCTACCTATAGTGGAAGAGCCAATACAGGTAGTTGAAACAGATAAAATTCTCGAGATGATCCTTTCTATGACAATAGAAGAAAAGATAGGACAATTATTAATTGTTGGTTTTGAAGATACATTGGTTAATAAGCATACACTGAAAATAATTCAAGATTATAAAATAGGCGGGTTTATATTATTTGCTAGAAATATAGTTGATGAAAATCAATTATTAAATCTAATAAATGATTTAAAGACTATAAATAGTGAAAATCAAATACCTTTATTTATATCTATAGATGAAGAAGGAGGTAAAGTTAGTAGGCTACCTAAAGTATATAAGAGGTTACCAGAATCAAAGATATTAGGGGATTTAAATGAGCCTATATTATCCTTTGAATATGGTCAGGTATTAGGAAAGAGATTAAATACACTAGGAATAAATCTTAACTTTGCACCCGTATTGGATATTAATTCAAATCCAAAGAATCCAGTAATAGCTAATAGGGCCTTTGGAAATAATGCAAATATTGTAATAGATAATGGAATAGCAGTACTAAAGGGCATAGAATCAGTGGGTGTAGTCCCTGCGGTAAAGCATTTTCCAGGACATGGTGATACATCTGTAGATTCACATGTTAATTTACCTATAGTAAATAAAAATTTAGAACAATTAAAAGAACTTGAATTACAACCATTTATGACAGCCATAGAGGAAGATGTAGATATGATAATGGTAGCACATATTTTGTTCCCAGAATTAGATAATCTTTATCCATCTACAATGTCTAAAAGTATATTGAATAATTTATTAAGAAAAGATTTAGGATATAAGGGAGTCCTTATTTCAGACGATATGACTATGGGTGCAATTATTGAGAATTACACGTTGGAAGAGGCATCCTTGAAATTCCTAAAAGCTGGAGGAGATATAGTTCTTGTATGCCATGGACAAGATAATCCACTTTCAGTTATAAATACTATTAAAGATGCTATTGAAAATGGTGAACTAACTATTGAAGATATAGATGCAAAAGTATATAGAATATTAAGCTTAAAATATAAATATGAGTTAAAAGATAGCATTATAGAAGTAATAGATCTAAAAGACCTAGAAGAAGAAACTGAGGAACTATTACAGAAAATTAAAAAATAGGGGGTATTATTGTGAGAAATGTAATCGGTATAGATTTAGGTGGGACAAGCATATATGGTGGCATAATAAATGAAAAAGGAGAAATATTAAAAAGAGCGGAACGAGAAACAGGAACTGGTTTAGGAAAGAAAGAAGTTTTAAATAGGATAAGTGAGGTAATTAATGAATTATTAATGGGAGAAATAGTATATGGGATAGGTATAGGTACACCAGGATTTATTGACTCAGAGCAAGGTAAGGTATTATCCATAGGGGGTAATATAGAAGACTGGGCAGGAACAAATATAAAAGGTGAATTGTCAAAAGTTTTTAAAGATATTCCAATATTTGTAGAAAATGATGCAAATGTGGCTGGAATATGTGAAAGCTGGATCGGTGCTGGAAAAAGTTTAAAAACTTTTGTAATGATTACTTTAGGTACTGGAGTAGGAGGGGCTATATACACTTCAAAGGAAGGTATTTGGCACGGCCATAGATATCAAGGAGCTGAATTAGGCCATGTAATATTATACCCTAAAGGAAGACCTTGCAACTGTGGTCAATATGGATGTGTAGAAAGATATATTTCAGGTAGGGCTGTAGAAGAATTATACAAAGAAAAGACAGGAATAGAAAAAAAGGGAAGAGATATATTTAAAGAGTCAATAAGTGACCAAGTTTCAATGAATTTAATTGATGATTTTGCGGAAAACTTAGCAATATATATTGTTTCTTTAAAAAACATATTTGACCCAGAGGGAATAATAATTGGTGGTGGGGTCATTAACAGTAAAGAGTATTGGTGGAATAAAACTTTGGAATATTATCAAGAATACTCCAATGATCCAGTAGGAATGGAAATACTTCCTGCCATATACTTAAATGATGCAGGTATGATTGGGGCAGCTAAGGTTGTATTAGATAAAATAAAATAAAGAAGGTGATTTAGTGGCTGAAAGAATTGTCTACTTAGGCCCTTTTAATAACAAAAAAAGGGATGAATTATCTCAAAAAGCTATAGATTACTTAAGGGATAATAAAGGTGATAAGTTTTATTATCTATTACCAAATGGTGAACTTTTAAAACATTATAGACGAAGTTTTATAGAAAGTGTAGAGAATCTCTTTGAAATTAATGTGTTTACATTTGATGATATTGTAAATAAAGTAATTAAAGATTTGACAATAGAAACAATATCCAACCCCATGAAGAATGCATTGATTAAAGAAACATTAATTAGCCTATCAGAAAATAATAAAATCAATTACTTTAAAGATGCAATCCTTATGGAAGGTTTCATAAAATCATGTAATTCTATAATTGGTGAAATTAAAAGATCTCTTGTTTCAACTTTGGATTATGAAAAGAATTGTCCAGATATAGTAAGCTTCAAAGAAATAGGACAAATATATTCAGAATATGAAAGCTTGCTTGAAGGATTGAACCTTTCTGACAGGGAAGGCGATTACTTAAAATGTATAGAACTACTTAAAGGACACAATGGTTTTTTAGAAGATTTAGAATTTGTTATTATTGATGAATTTTATGACTTTAGACCCATTGAAATGGCTATTTTAAGAGAGCTCACAAAGATGGATATAGATATCTATATAAATATTCCTTTTGAAACAGAAAATAATAATAGTATTATAAACCTAACATTAAAAAGATTAACAGATTTAGGATTTATTATAGAACATATATCTAAGCAAGCTAATAATAATTTTGAAGAAATAGCATCACTACTTTTTACTGGAAAAAGGGATATCTTTAGGAATATTGAAAATTTACAGTTAATAAAATCAAATTCAATATATTTAGAATATAAAAAGATATTTGAGGAAATAAAAATCCATAATTCAAATGGAACCCCACTTCATGACATGGGCATAGTAGTTACAAATAATACATATTTGGAGGGTCTTTTTAAAGTAGCCAATGAAGAAGGAATTGATATAAATAGATCAAAAACAATGGCTTTAATGGATGCGGCAATAATCAAAGAGTTTTTAAACATATTAGAGAATATCTTCTCAAATGGTTGTAAGATAACTCTTATAAATAGAATTAAATCTGTATATTTTCCAATTGTTAAAAAGGTTCAAGCTGAAGGTTTAGAACTTGTAATAAGAAAGCAAAATTTTAAAACAATTAATGAATTAGAAAATTTATTAGTCTTTTCTAAGAAATCAAACTATCCAATTGAATATTTTGAACCCTTAAAAAACTCAGTAGTTGAAATATTAGAAGAAATTTCTAGTATCCCATTATTATCTACTATTGATAACTATATAGAATTACTATTAAATATATTAAATAAGTTTGAAATTGACAAACTATTATTAGACAGATATAAGATTAGTAATAACTTTAACTTATATATTAAAGAAAGTAAAATAATAGATGAGTTAAGAAATGCAATAATTCAAACTAGCCAATTATCACTTATTAAGGAAGAAATTCATTTAGAAGACTACTACAGGTCATTAGTAGATTATTTAAGTGAAATTGAAATTACTGAAGAAAGCGGAAATTTAATGGGCATAAGGATATATGACCCTGTTAATATTAGGGGATTCAGTAATAAAGTACTTTTTATTGTAGGATTATCTCAAGGTAATTATCCCAATTTAAAATCTGAAAACTATCTTCTAAAAGAAGAGAATAAATCTATATTAAAAGATATCAATATACAATACAAAGACTATGAAGATAGATTCAATAATGAAAATTTAAAATTTGCATCTGCAATTTCCACTTGTGTTGAAATCTTATATTTATCTTATAGTGGAAGTTCACAAAATGAAGGACTAGGCATACCCTCTATGTTCTTAGACGAACTTTTCTCATTGTTAGAAGGTAAGAAGATTGAGGATAAATTAAATATAACAACTGTTGATTTAGCTTATTTAATTAAGAGTGATATTAATAAGGTAACTACTAATAAAGACCTATCAAATTACCTATTATATAATTATTTTAATACTATGACTGTAGACAAAGAATACTTTCATTTACATAATAAAATATATAAAGATAAGTTAGAAAATATCAATTCAAAACTACAATCAGAAATAGGCAGATTAACAAATGTATTTGATATATATAGAGGTAAATTAAGTGACAAAGAGATAATCGATGATATTAATTCAAAGCTTGGTGAAAGGTCGTATTCTATAAGTTATTTAGAATCATATAGTAAGTGTCCTTTCTTTTTTCTTTTAAATAATTATTTTAAAATAGAAGAAATGGAGAGAAGTTATGAAGAATACAGGCCGATAGATATTGGGAACATTTACCATCAGGCTCTAAGATGGTTTTATTTACAATATAGTAATGAAATTAGGGAATATATTATAAATGGAATAGAATTTCCAAATATTAAATCCCTAGAGAATCTAAAAAACTACATGGAAGCCATATTTAAAGAATTTCTTTATGAGCTAGAATTAAATAATAATAAAATTATTTTAGAAAGCAGTTATGAAAAATTAGTTGCATTTATTAAAGCAGATATGGATAGATTAAGTGATCCTAAGGAAAAGTTATTACCTTATGAATTAGAGAAAGAGTTTAAAGATTTTGAAATAGAATTAGATGGGGAAAAAATTACTATGATGGGGGTTATAGATCGAATCGATAAATTATTAAATAAAAATGCTTTTGCAGTAATGGACTATAAATCTTCTACATATGGTATTAGGAATTTAGATGATATGAAGTCAGGTTTGTCACTCCAATTACCTGTATATATTATGTCCCTTACAGAAAGAGATGTAATTGCTGGATTATATGGTATTATTGGGTCAGCAAATTTTGATGTAGCCATAGGTATTTTAGAGGAGACCAATATAATAAGCAATAGACATAAAGGAAAAATGAATAGAGATGAATGGGATCATCTATTAGAAGATACCAAGATAAATATATTCCATATAATAAATGGTATTAAATCTGGAGACTTTTCAGTAGATCCATTAGAGTGTTCACCTTATTGTATCTACAAAGATATTTGTAGATATGAAAAGAAAGTGGAGGTGGAATGATGAAATTAAATGAAGCGCAAGAAAAGGCAATAACAACTATTGATAGGAATCTAGCAGTTAATGCAGGAGCTGGTACTGGCAAGACAAAAGTCTTAACTGAAAGATATGTATATATACTAGAACATGGAGATTTAGAAGAAAATAAAGAGATAGAATCCATAGTAGCTATAACCTTTACTAAAAAGGCTACACAGGAAATGATAGAAAGAATAAGATTAGAAGTTAAAAAGAATTTCAATAAAGATAATAAGTGGAGAAGATATTATAGGGATCTGGAGCAAGCCAATATATCTACAATTCACAGTTTTTGTGGGAAGATACTTAGAGAAAATCCAATAGAAGCTAATATAGATCCTCTCTTTCAGGTACTAGAAGATGATAGAGCGGCTAAATTATTAAAGGGCTCTATCATAGAAGTGTTAAATGAAAGCCTAGAAAAAAATTATGACTTTTTTAAATTAATGAGTGATTTTAATGTTAATAGAACTGAAAGTCTTGTAGATGATTTTTATTCTGTTTACAATAATATTAGAACTGTAGGGCTTGATTTTCAATCTGTGAAATCAATTACTATGAGCAAATTGGAAGGATTAAAAATAGATAATAAAGACTTAGAAGATATTAAGAATATAATAATATACTTAAGTGAAAATATTGGTAAAGCTTCTAAGCTAAGTAAAATGGTAATAAATGAAGACCCTGTCTGGTTAAAATTTTTTGCTGGAGAATATGATACAGAAGACTTATACAGTATTATTGAATATTTAGAGTCTAATTTAGGAAGTAGTTCAAAAGAACCAGAACATTTTCAAAGGCTAAGAAATTCCATAGCCAATGTTTTAAAGACAAAAGATATGGAAAGTAAGTATTTATTTTTATTAGTATTAGATTTATTAATTGCAATAGATTTAAAATATGAAGAATTTAAAAGAAACTTAGCTGTTCTTGATTATGATGATTTACAAATAAAAGTACTTAAATTATTGGATAATGAAAATATAAGGTCTTATTATCAAAAAAAGTTTAAATATTTTATGATCGATGAATTCCAAGATACCAATGAACTCCAGAGAAAGATATTCTATAAATTAACATCAGACAAAGACAAGTTGGATCAGGACAATCTATTTATAGTTGGTGACCCTAAACAATCTATTTACGGCTTCAGAGGATCTGACATAGATGTATTTTATGAAACTATTAAGGATATAAAATCAAAAACAAAAGAAGATCCTATAAGTATGAACAATAATTATAGAACTAGCCAAAATGTATTAGATTTTATTAATATTATTTTCTCATCAATAATGGGTGAAAAATATGATTCACTAATAGCTAATAAAATCCATGGTAATTCCTTAGACATTGAAATTCTGGATAATTCAGATTATGAAAAATATCCAGAATTAAAAGCTAGCGAAGCCGCTTCTATATACGAAGCCAATTTAATTGCTAAAAGAATAAAGAGTCTAGTTGATAAAGGAAAATTCCACTATGGAGACTTCTCCATACTATTTAGATCCACTACAAGAAATTATATATATGAAGATGCCTTAAAGAATTATAATATTCCATATTTTAATTCTAGCAGTAAAAGATTTTTTGCTAGACAAGAAATATTAGATATTATTAATGCATTAAAAGTTATAAGTAATCCCAATGATAATATTGCAACAATTGGTCTTTTAAGAAGTCCTATGGTAGGAATATCAGACAATACTTTATATTATATCCTGAAAAACAGAAATAAATCTGTATATGAAAGTATATTAGACTTAGATTATTCAGCAATTACATTTGAAGACCAGACTAAGATTAAAGAATCTATAGCTATATTAAATTATTTTTATGAAATAAAAGATATATACACCATAAGTCGACTTACGGAGGATTTAATAGACAAAACCTATTTTATTGAGACTACTCTTCTTAAAATTAATGGAAAACAGTCTATGGCAAACATTTATAAATTTATGGAAATAGTCAAATCCTATGAAGAAAATAATAAAAATTCATTAGAAGATTTTATTGACTATATTGAAGAAATCAAAATTAGAGATGAGGCAGAAGCCACAATAGAATCAGAAGACTCAAATGTAGTGAAATTATTAACCATTCATAAATCAAAAGGCCTAGAATTTCCTGTAGTAATTATTCCCGAAATGTCTAGGGATAGTGGAGGTAGACTTCCAAACTTAATTTTTAACAAGAATTTAGGATTAGGGATAAAGACAGTCAAGACTAGTGGTTTATACGATGAAATTAAGAATATATTAAGGATTAAGGATGATGAGGAAAAAGAGAGAGTATTGTATGTAGCCATGACCAGAGCAGAAAAGATGTTGATTCTAGGCAATCAAGGTAGAAATAGTGCCTTTAAAAAACTGATTAGTGAATTATTGGACAAGGTTGAATATAGGACAATTTCAAATGTAGATTTAGAAATGCAAGCTAGGAAGAATATTAAATTGATTGACGAAAACTTGCTGCATAGTAATGACAATAAGAATGAATTTTTAGTACCACTTTTATTTAATTCTAGTATAAATAAGAAGTTTGAGTCTTATAGTATTAGTCAATTCCTGGTCTTTAACCAATGTAGGCGAAAATATTATATGGACTACTACCATGGAAGAATTGAATCCTATAGGCCAGGTATAGAGCAAGAAATCAAGAAGGAAATCATGACCCCAGTAGATATAGGAAATATCATTCACAAATTTGCCCAACTATATAATAGCAACTTAGATACAGATACGCTTTTAAATGATGTATTGACTTCCCTTGCTTTATCCAATATTGAGGATAATAAATTATTATTAATGCCATATATAAATAATTATTTAAAAGCTTATAAGGAAGATTATGATCAAGTATTTTTAGAAAGAGCTTTTCATATAAAGATAGGGGACAATTATTTAAATGGAGTAATAGACAGAATAAATATAAAAGATAATATTATAGAAATACAGGATCTTAAAACAAATAAGGTAAAAGATAAGAATGGATTAATCCACCAATATACTCCACAACTACAAATATATGCTTATGCTGTGGAGAAGATTATGAATATGCCAGTAGAAAAGGCCAGTATTTTATTTTTAGAAACAGGCGAATTAGTAGATATATCATTAAAAGCAGAAGAGTTATTGTCAAATGTAGAAAATATAAAAGCTTTCATAGATTATGTAGAAAACCATAGTGAAATAGATGATTATTCAAAATCTATAAATTGTGGCTATTGTAACTATAAAACAATATGTTTTTAAGGGGGATAACTATGGAACAGTATTTAAAGTTAAGAGATGGTACAGAACTATGTTATAGCTATGAAGTACCTAAAAATCCAAAGGCAATATTACTAATAGTTCATGGTTTTGCTGAACATATGCGTAGATATGACTATGTTGTAGAAAAGTTTGTTTCAAACAATTATGGGGTCTACCGTTTTGATCTAAGAGCCCATGGGAAATCTAAATCTACATTAGGTCATATCCAAAATTTCAATGATTTTATAAGTGATACTGACCAAATGATAGATTTAATCTCTAAAGAAAATAGCCTTATTCCTATTTATATACTAGGTCATAGTATGGGTGGACTTATTACAGCTTTATATGGTATAGACCATGGTGAGAAATTAAAAGGACAAATATTTTCTGGTGCTGCACTAAATACGTTGCCTTCAGCAAAGGGTTTCATGGGTAACATAATGAAATTGGGGGCAAGACTTTTACCAAATTTACAGATTAAAAATCCGATAAATGAAGATTTATGTAGTGTTAAAAAAGTGTATCAAGATTATATTAGTGATCCATTAATATTAAAAAAAGCATCTTTTAAATTTTATAATGAATTTTTGAATACGGGAATTAATAGATTACAAAAGAATATAAAAAACTATAATTTACCTTGCCTTTTAACTCATGGCCAAGATGATAAGATATCTCCTTGTGAAAATAGTCTGGATTTTTATAATAATATATCATCTAAAGATAAAGATTATAAAATATATAAGGGTCTTTATCATGAAATCTTAAATGAAATAGACAAGGATATAGTGTTGGATGACATGATAAATTGGTTAGATTGCAGGGTGATATAAATGAAAGAGATCAAATTACCTAAAGAATTCCTTATTGGTAGTGCAACAGCTGCTACTCAAATAGAAGGCGGAGATAAAAATAGTAACTGGTACTATTGGTCACTTAAGGGAAAGATTGCTAATAATGAAAGTTCTATAATAGCGGCTGACCACTATAATCGGGTAGAACAAGATATAGCTCTTATGAAAGAGATGAATCATGAGATTTATAGAATGAGTATAGAATGGAGTCGTATTGAACCAGAAGAAGGTCAGTGGTCTGAAGAAGGTATAAATCATTATCGAAAAGAAATAGAATCTTTAATTGAGGCAGGCATAAAACCTCTAATTACACTACATCATTTCTCTCATCCCCAATGGTTTGAAGAAGTAGGACAATGGACCAATGCAAATAGTGTGGAATATTTCTTGAGATTTACTAAGAAAATAGTATCAGACTTGGGTCACCTGGTTAATGAATACTGCACTATAAATGAGCCCAATGTATTTGTTATGGATACATTTATGGATGGCAAATATCCTCCTGGTAAAAAAGATGATATAAAATCCTATTTCAGGGCTTCTAAGAATCTTATTATGGCACATTTAAGAGCCTATGAGGCTATACACCAGATTAGAAAGCATATGGGATACGAAGATACTCTGGTAGGTATTGCAATGCATCTTGCTTACTTTGAAGTCTTTAAACCCAAGTTATTAACCAACATAAGTAAGAGACTTATGGATTATTCTTTTCATAAGATTTTTTTAACTGGTATGGTGGAGGGTCGTTTAACATTTCCAATTGGTATTGGAAATCCATTAGGAAAAGGGGTCTTTTGTGATTTCTTAGGGGTTAATTATTATTCAAGACATTTAATCCATTCATCTAATAATCCAGCTATGCTATTTGGTGAAGTAAAGGTTGAGGAGGGGTTAGCAGATGAGAAGATAAATGATTTGGGGTGGGAGATATATCCTGAAGGCTTATATAAAGTTACTAAGAAAACTTACGACAAATATAAATTGCCAATCTATATTACAGAAAATGGTATCCCAGATCAGGAAGATAATAAAAGAGCTAAATTTATTTACGATCATATGGTTCAGATTGTAAATTTAATTGAAGATGGAGTAGATGTAAGGAGATACTATCATTGGTCATTACTAGATAACTTGGAGTGGAATGAGGGATATTTACCAAGATTTGGATTAATAGCCGTAGATTACAATACACAAGAGAGAACTATAAGAAACAGTGGATATTTTTATAGTGAATTATGTAGGGATAAAGAGGTTACAAGTTCAATGATAGAAAAGTATTTAATTTAAAGAGGAGGTGCATTATGAAGAAAGTTTCCAAACGAAATAAATGGACTTAGCTAATTTATATTTTTTAGATATTCAATTGCTTTATGATGGAAATATTATTGATAAACATAAAATACGCTTTGGTTTTAGAGATATAAATTTCACTAATAAGGGCTTTTATTTAAATGGGAAAAAAATAAAACTACAAGGACTTAATAGGCACCAATCATTCCCTTATGTAGGTTATGCCATGCCAAAAAGTGCTCAATATAAAGATGCTGACATTCTTAAATATGAATTAGGGGTTAACATAGTAAGACTGTCTCATTATCCCCAAAGCAATCATTTTTTGAACAGATGTGATGAAATAGGCCATGCAAAAAAATGATGAAATATTAGGTGCCATTGGATGGTGTATGTTTGA
>CAZAGS010000003.1:0-48889 GCA_964484955.1 uncultured Tissierellaceae bacterium | reverse complement strand
TTTAGATTTGAATGGAGATTTGGACTTGGAGCCATAATAGCTCTTTTACATGATGTTATAATAACCGTAGCCGTATATGCAATTTTCAAATTACCAATTAATAGTTCATTTATAGCAGCAATACTAACCATAGTAGGTTATTCTATAAATGATACTATAGTTATATTTGACAGAATAAGAGAAGAATTAAGACTAAATCCTAGAGTTACTTTAGAAAATATAGTAGATACAAGTATCCATCATTCACTTAGAAGAACAATAATTACAACAGTAACAACTTTGGTTTCTGTAGTTGTATTATATATTGTAGGGGTAGAAGCTGTTAAAGTACTAGCACTTCCATTAATTATCGGTATGATTTCAGGTACTTATTCTTCTTTGTTTATAGCACCAGCTTTATGGTTTGATTTTAAAAATAAAAAATTTATAGGAACTGCTAGATAGCAGTTTCTTTTTTTTTTATTTGGGTAAATATAATAATATATGAATAAGGGAGTGTTATTATGCAAAGTGGATTTATATTTTCCTTGATATTTGCTGTGTTTATTGGTTTATTTGCCTTGAAAAATGGAGGACCTGTAAGTATTGATTTATTTTTTACCAAGATTACTATGTCCCAAGCTTTAGTTATCATATTTTCTGCACTTTTAGGTGCATTGGTTATCTATTTTTTAAATTTCTTCAAAATTTTACATTTTAAAAGAGAAATAAAAGTCCTTGGTAAAAAGAGCGAAACAGTTGATTTAGAAATGCAAGAATTAAATAATAAAATACTAATATTAGAAGAAGAAAAAAATGGTCTTTTAAAGGTTATTGAAGAAAAACAAGATCAGATCAATACATTAGTTGATATAAATACAGAATTACCACCAAATTAGAACATTTAAGTGAAAATTAGTAGAATTAATCTAGATAAAATGATAGAATTTAGATATTGCGATAATATCTAAATTCTTTTTAATTGGAGGTATTAAAATTTGGCAAAATGGTTTATTAAAAATAATGGGATAGACCCTTTAAAGACTGCAAAAGATTTAGGTATTAATGAAATCATATCTAAAATTTTGATTAATAGAGACATAATACATTACAAAGATATTGAGCTTTTTTTAAACCCTAAACTAGAAAGACTACATTCTTCATCTTTGATGGCTGATTTAGAATTAGGGGCTAATATACTTAAAGAGAAAATCGAAAATAATAAAAAGATTAGAATAGTTGGTGACTTTGATGTGGATGGAGTAATATCTGTCTATATTTTATATATTAGCTTAAAGAGATTAGGTGCCCAAGTTGACTTCACCATACCTGACAGGGTTCAAGATGGATATGGAATTAATACTGACATTATTGAGCAAGCCAAAAGGGATGGAATTGATACCATTATCACTTGTGACAATGGTATTTCAGCAATAGAACAAGTAAAAAGAGCAAGACAACTAGGACTTACAGTTATTATTACCGATCATCACGATCTGCCTTATATAGAGGAAGATGGAGTTAAAAAATATACAATTCCTGAAGCTGATGCTGTGATAAATCCTAAAAGAATAGATTGTAATTATCCTTTTAAGTTGCTATGTGGAGCAGGTGTGGCATATAAATTAATCGACTATTTAAACTCTCTATTTAAAATTGATATTAAGGAAACCCAATTGTTGTTAGAATTTGTTGCCATTGCCACAGTTTGTGATGTGGTTGACTTAATCAATGAAAATAGGATAATTGTAAAAAAGGGCTTAGAGCTAATAAATGATACAAAGAATATTGGACTTAAAAATCTTATTTTAGAAAGTGGAATAGGTGATACTAAAATAACTGCTTATCACCTAGGTTTTGTTATAGGGCCCACCATTAATGCTTCGGGCAGATTAGAATCTGCATTATTGGCACTAGAACTTTTGCTTGAAGACGATGAAGATAGGGCAACTGAAATGGCTAAAAACTTGAGAAACTTAAATGAAGAAAGGAAGTCAATGACTGCTGAGGGTATTGAACATGTAATAGATATAATAGAAAAGACTTCTATAAAAAATGATAAAGTATTAGTGGTCTATGAACCAAGAATACATGAAAGTATAGCTGGAATCATAGCAGGTAGAATTAAAGACCTATATTACAAGCCTACTATTGTTCTAACTAAGGGATTAGATGGAGTAAAAGGATCAGGGAGATCTATAGAAGAGTATAATATGTTTGAGGAGCTGACAAAGTTTAAGGACTTATTAAATAGATTTGGTGGACACCCTATGGCTGCTGGACTAACTTTAGATGAAGATAAAATAGATATACTTAGACAAAAGATGAATAATTACACTAGTCTTACCGACCATGATCTAATAGCTAAAATATATATTGACATGGGCCTACCTATAGAATATATTAATTACCAACTAGTAGAAGATCTTTCAAGCCTTGAACCTTTTGGAAAAGGCAATCCAAAACCAATATTTGGAGAAAAATCCTTAATAATTGATAGGGCATTTATTTTAGGTAAAAATAGAAATGTTCTTAAATTAAACTTAGTATCTAAAAAAGGTATAGTGATGGAAGGTATGCATTTTGGTGATATAGAAGAATTTGAGAATAAATTGATCCAAAAGTATGGGGCTGAAGAATTGGATAAGGTTTACAAAGGCCTAAAAAATAATGTTTTAATAGATATTGTATATAATCCAAATATAAATGAATATATGGGTAATAGTAAATTACAAGTTATAATACAAAAGTATAGATTTTAGAATCTAATAGAAAAATGAAGAAGGTGTAAATCATGTTAGAAAACTTATTATTGAGAATTGAACAATATAATCCCAATGCGGATTTAAAATTAGTAATAAAAGCATTTCATTTTGCTGAAACGGCACATGAGGGTCAACTAAGAAATTCAGGCGAAAAGTTCTTTATTCACCCCTTTAATGTAGCACTGATTTTAGCAGATTTAAACATGGATACAGCTACAATAATAGCTGGACTTCTTCATGATGTAATTGAAGATACAAACAATTCTTATGAAAAGATAGAAGAAGAATTTGGAACTGAAATTGCTGATTTAATTGATGGGGTAACAAAATTAAAAATGTTAAAATATAAAACAAAGCAAGAAAATCAAGCAGAGAATCTTAGAAAAATGGTTTTAGCTATGGCTAAGGATATTAGAGTTATTATTGTTAAACTAGCCGATAGACTTCATAATATGAGAACACTTGAATATATGACAGATGAAAAAAAGAAAGAAAAGGCATTAGAAACACTTGAAATTTATGCACCCTTAGCCCATAGACTTGGTATTTCAAAAATAAAATGGGAACTAGAAGACCTTTCACTTAGGTATCTGGACCCAGATAATTATTATGATCTAGTAGAGCGTGTTGCTAAACGTAGAAAGGAAAGAGAAACTTATATTTCTGATATAATGAATACCTTAGAACTGAAATTAACTGAAGTAGAAATTAATGGTGATATTAGTGGGAGGCCAAAAAATTTCTATAGTATATATAAAAAAATGGTACATCAAGGTAAAGCATTTGAACAAATATTTGATCTTACAGCTATTAGAGTATTAGTAGACAATGTAAAAGATTGCTATGGTGTACTAGGAATAGTTCATACTCTGTGGAAACCCTTACCAGGTAGATTTAAGGACTATATAGCAATGCCTAAACCTAATATGTACCAATCTCTTCATACAACTGTTATAGGACCTAAAGGTGAGATATTTGAAGTGCAAATTCGTACTTGGGAAATGCATAAAACCGCAGAATATGGTATTGCTGCCCATTGGAAGTATAAAGAGGGAGCTTCAAAAGGAGATAATTTTGATACTAAGCTTACTTGGTTAAGACAATTACTAGAATGGCAAAGTGATTCTAATGACCCTAGAGATTTTATGGAAACACTAAAAATAGACTTTTTTACAGATGAAGTATTTGTTTTCACACCTAAAGGTGATGTTATTAACCTTCCTGAAGGGTCTACACCAATTGATTTTGCTTATAGAGTCCATACTGCTGTTGGGAACAAATGTGTAGGAGCTAAGGTAAACAGCAGAATAGTTCCACTTAATTACAAGTTACAAAATGGTAATATAGTTGAAGTAATTACTTCGGCTAATAGCGGCCCAAGTAGAGATTGGTTAAAAATTGTTAAAACTAACCAAGCTAAATCTAGAATAAAGCAATGGTTTAAATTAAAAGACAAAGATTTAAATATGGCCAGAGGCAAGGAAATGTTAGAAAGAGAAATAAAGAAACTTGGATACAAACCATCAGAAATACTTAAAGATGAGTGGATAAAAAATGTATCTAACAAACTGAGCATTAATTCTTTGGAGGACTTATATGTATCTTTGGGATATGGAAATATTAGTCTAAGTCAGGTAATAGGAAAATTAAAAGAATATTATAATGAACTTTTTAAGATAAGTGATGAAAAAGCTTTTATTGAAGAAAATATACAAAAGCCTCAACAGGCAAGGAAGCCTAAACCAACTCAAGGTGTATTGGTTAAAGGCGTAGATAATATTAAAATTAGATTTTCAAAATGTTGTAATCCTGTGCCTGGTGATGAGATAATAGGATTTATTACACAAGGTAGGGGAGTTTCTATTCATAGAACAGATTGTCCTAATATTGTTAGCGCAGACGGAATAGAGCGATTTATAGAAGTAGAATGGGATATACAAAAAGATACATCCTATAATGCAGAAATTCAAGTAACAGGTACTGATAGACCAGGACTACTAGCTGAAATTGCTTTAAAGATCAATGATGCAGATATTGGTTTACTTTCTATGAATGCAAGAACTAATAAGGAAAAGATAGTAATTATTAATATGACCTTAGAAATAAAAGATGTAAAGCAATTAAGTAATTTAATGGTTAGAATAAAGAAAATCAAAAGTATTATAGATGTATATAGAGTAACATCTTAGGAGGAAATCAATGAGAGCAGTTATACAAAGGGTAAGTCAAGCAAGTGTTAAAGTAGATAATAATGTAGTAGGAAAAATTTCTAAAGGATTGTTAGTTTTTCTAGGAATTGGGGATATGGATGATGAAAGTGATCTTCTTTATTTGGTTGATAAAATAAGTGGACTTAGAATTTTTCAAGATGAAAATGATAAAATGAATTTATCAGTAGAAGATGTTAGGGGAGAAATTTTGCTTATTTCTCAATTTACCTTATATGGTGATGTTAGGAAGGGAAAGAGACCAAGCTTTACAAAATCAGCCCATCCCACCGTGGGTGAAAAATTATATGAAGAATTTATAAAAAAGCTTAAACTAAGTGGTATTAAAGTAGAAACAGGCATATTCGGAGCTCATATGGATGTTGAATTAGTAAATGATGGGCCAGTGACTATTCTTATTGATAGTAAGAAAGATTTTTAGGAGGGATTTATTTGAAAGTAATTAGGATACCGGCTGGTATTTATGCTGCCAACTGTTATATTGTATATTCTGACAAGACAAAACATGGAATTATTGTAGATCCAGGTGGAGACTCAGATAAAATATTAAAAATTATAGAAGATCAAAATATAAATATTGACTACATTATATTAACTCATGGCCACGGAGACCATATTGGTGGTGTGATTCAACTGTTAAATGAATTAGAAGTACCCCTATTGGTTCACGAAGATGATCTAGATATGATATCAGATGCCAATATGAACTTATCTAATATTATGCCCATAGGTTCCTTAGAACTAGAAGCAGATAGACTGCTGAAAGATGGGGATTCAATAAAGTTTGGAGATTTAGAAGCCCAGATCATCCATACACCAGGTCATACTAAAGGAGGTATATGTATTAAAATAGGTGATAACCTTATAACAGGTGATACACTATTTCAAGGATCTATTGGTAGAACAGACTTAACTGGTGGAGACTACGATACTATAATATCTTCAATTAAGGACCGACTATTGATTTTTCCAGAGGATACTATAGTTTGGCCTGGCCATGGTGCAGAATCTACAATAGGTAGCGAGAAAAGAAATAATCCATTTTTAAAATAAGGAGTTATAATGATTAGTTTATTAATAGTAGGACATGGTTATCAACATGATTTATTTGAACTCATAAGGGTATTTTTCCCAGAGAAAGAAATTATATTTTTAGAAACTAAGGATGAATATGATAAAAAAGGATATCTTATTGAGAGTATTTTAGATAAAACTAGTACAAGTCCTGCAGCTCTTACTAAGGTCAGTATTGGCGACAAAGTTCTACTAAGTTATAAAGTTCATATAAAAAGTATAATAATAAAAGATTATTCTAGTAAGCAGATTTTAAAGCTAGCAATTAAAAAATCTATTTATAATGTACTTTCGAATTTAACTAATAAAGATAATCCTTGGGGTATTTTAACAGGTATTAGACCTAATAAAATAATGCACAATCTATTGGATATAGGATACTCAAATGAAAAAGCAATAGATATACTAGAGAGAGACTATAAACTTCATAATAGCAAAGCTATACTCTTATCAAATATAAGTAGTATTCAAAGAAAGCACCTGCATCCTATAGATAAAAAGAAGTATAGTTTATATATAAGTATTCCATTTTGTCCAAGTATTTGTTCTTATTGTTCCTTTTCATCTTTGCCTATTAGTAGATATTATGATATAGTAGAAGAGTATGTTAATAAATTAATTAGTGAAATTAAAGCAACTAGTGAATTTATGACAGGCAAAAAACTTCATACTGTTTATATAGGTGGTGGTACCCCGACTTCTATTTCAACCTTATATTTAGCGAAGATCATAGATGCTATATATAAGTATTTTGGTGAGCATGTTATTGAATTTACAGTGGAAGCCGGAAGGCCTGATACAATTGGGAAAGAAGTACTTATTATGCTTAAAGAAAAAGGCATCCATAGAATAAGCATTAATCCACAGACAATGGAAGATTCTACCTTGAAATCAGTAGGTAGAAGCCATAGTTCACAAGATGTTATTGATTGTTTTAATTTAGCTAAAAACTTAGGTTTTCCTATAATTAATATGGATTTAATACTAGGACTACCAGGTGAAGGTGGAGAAGAAATTAAATCAACCTTAAATGAAATAAGCAAATTGAATCCTGAAAATTTAACTATCCATAGTCTTTCCCTGAAAAGAGGATCTAGCTTTAAGAAGGATATATATGCAATAAACCATATAAATAATTTTAATATAAACAATATAATGAATTCAATTGATAGCTATATAAATAATATGAATTTATTTCCATATTACTTATATAGGCAAAAACAAATAACAGGTAACATGGAGAATATTGGTTATAGCAAGATTGGTATGGAGTGTATTTATAATATATCTATGATGGAAGAAAAAGAAACAATTCTTGGATTGGGTATGGGAGCAGTATCTAAAATATACTATCCAGATAGTAAAAAGATAAGACGTATCCCAAATTTCAAAGGTATTAATGATTATATTAATAGAATAGATGAGTTAATAAAAATTAAGAAAGAGGTGTTGTCATGAATTATTCAGAATTAAGTTTAAAAATGCATGAAGCTAACAAGGGAAAGATCGAGGTAATATCAAAGATTAAAATTGAAAACAGAGATGACCTTAGCATAGCTTATACTCCAGGAGTTGCTGAGCCATGTCGTAAGATACATGCTAATACAGAAGATGTATATAGGTATACAGCTAAAGGAAATCTAATAGCAGTTGTAACTGATGGGACAGCCGTACTTGGTTTGGGAGATATTGGACCAGAAGCTGCAATGCCTGTAATGGAAGGTAAAGCAATATTATTTAAAGAATTTGGTAATGTAGATGCAGTGCCTATATTATTAAATACAAAAGAAGTAGATGAAATAGTTGAAACCATAGTAAGAATTAGTCCTACTTTTGGAGGAATTAACTTAGAAGATATTTCTGCTCCTAGATGTTTTGAAATAGAAAGAAAATTAAAAGAACAATTAGATATTCCTATATTCCACGATGACCAACATGGTACTGCAGTGGTTGTTTGTGCAGGTCTTATAAATGCTCTAAAAATAGTAGACAAAAAGTTTGAAGACATAAAAGTAGTTTGTAATGGTGGAGGAGCAGCAGGAGGAGCAATTGTTAAGATGTTAATGGGCCTTGGTGTTTCCAATATACTTATGTTAGATAGAAAAGGTATTATATACAGAGGTTCACCTAATAATAACTGGTCAAAAGAAGAACTTGCTAGTTTAACTAATAAAGATAATATACAAGGAAGCCTTAAAGATGCTATGGTTGATGCAGATGTATTTATAGGAGTTTCTGCAGCTAATGTAGTGGATGTAGATATGGTTAAATCTATGAATAAAGATGCTATAATATTTGCAATGGCCAACCCAACACCTGAAATATTACCAGAATTAGCTAAAGAAGGTGGAGCTAGGGTAATAGGTACAGGAAGATCAGATTTCCCTAACCAAATAAATAATGTATCAGCTTTCCCTGGAATATTTAGAGGGGCTTTAGATGCTAGAGCAAGTGATATAAATAATGAAATGAATATAGCAGCAGCCTATGCAATTGCAAGTATGGTCAGTGATGATGAATTAAGAGAAGATTATATTATACCAGATGCTCTTAATAAAGAAACAGCAGATGCAGTAGCTAAAGCAGTAGAACAAGCAGCCAGAGACTCAGGTGTAGCTAGAATATAAATTTAAAAACATAGTTTTCAAAAAGAATCGTTCTTATTAAGCTTAGGAACGATTCTTTATTATTTCTACAATTGCATTAAACCTTACTATTGTGTTATACTATTACGGATTATTTATTAATTTAAAGGAGGAGAAATAAATGGATATTAAAGACATAAAAGATTTAATAATCACCATAGACAAGACCAGTATAGAACAAGTAGAAATAGAAAAACAAGATATTAAAATAATAATATCAAAGTCAATTTTAGATAGGGATAAGTCAACAAAATTACTAAATCAAAGTGATGAGATAGCTAATATAACATCAGAAAATGAATTAGTTGAAACAAAAGTAGATGATGATATCTTTATTATAAAATCACCAATAGTAGGAACATTTTATAGAGCTTCAAGTCCAGACAGTCCACCCCTTATTAATCAAGGAGACTTAGTAGAATTAGGTCAAACTATTTGTATAATAGAGGCTATGAAATCCATGAATGAAATAAAGTCAGATGTTTCAGGCCATGTTATTGAATTTTTAGTGAACAATGAGGATATAGTGGAATTTGGTCAACCCCTCTTAAAAGTCAGGAGGTATTAGATGTTTAAAAAGATATTGGTAGCAAATAGAGGTGAAATAGCGGTTAGAATTATTAGAACTTGCAAAGATATGGGTATTAAGACTGTAGCTGTTTATTCTGATATAGATGAAGATTCAATACATGTACATTTAGCTGATGAATCTGTATGTATTGGGCCTGGACCATCTGGTAAAAGCTATCTTAATATTGATAATATAATTAGTGCTGCAATTATTACAAAGGCAGATGCAATACATCCAGGTTATGGATTTCTATCAGAAAACTCTAAATTTGTGCAAGCTTGTAGTGAAAATAATATAAAATTTATCGGCCCTGGAGTAAATCATATGGAAAAAATGGGTAATAAGTCCCAAGCTAGAAGCACCATGATGGAAGCTGGAGTTCCAGTTGTACCAGGCTCAGAGCAATCTACAAATGATGGATTTCTTGCATTGGAAATAGCTAATAAGATAGGATATCCTGTTATGATAAAGGCTTCTAGTGGTGGTGGTGGTAGAGGAATGAGAGTAGCCAAAAATAAAGATGTTTTTTTAGAACTATTTAATATGGCGAGATCAGAGTCTGCTCTAGCATTTAACGATGACTCTATGTATATTGAAAAGTTTATAGAAGAACCAAGACATATTGAGATTCAAATACTTGGAGATTCAAAGGGAAATGTTATTCATTTAGGGGAGAGAGATTGTTCTCTGCAAAGACGAAATCAAAAAGTACTAGAAGAAACACCCTGTACTATATTAAGTGAAGACTTGAGACAAGCAATGTGTTTATCAGCTGTTAAAGCTGCAAAATCGGTGAATTATGAAAGTGTTGGTACAATAGAATTTTTATTAGATAAATATGATAACTTTTATTTCATAGAGATGAATACAAGAATACAGGTTGAACACACTATTACTGAAATGGTAACTGGTATAGATTTAATAAAAGAGCAGATTAAAGTAGCCTATGGTATGGAATTGGAATTGAGACAAGCAGATATAAAAATTGTAGGACATTCAATTGAATGTAGAATAAATGCAGAAGACAAGGATTTTAGACCAAGTCCTGGTCGTGTAGATGGTTATTTTGTCCCTGGTGGAATTGGTATTAGGGTAGATAGCCATATATATGACGGGTATACAATTCCTCATACTTATGATTCAATGATAGGAAAACTAATAGTTTGGGGAAATAATAGAGAAGAAGCAATAAATAGAATGAAAAGAGCCTTAAATGAAATGATTATTTCAGGAATTAGTACAAATATAGATTTCCAAAAAAATATACTAAACAATAAGGAATTTATTGACAATAGAATTGATACATCCTTTATTGAAAGGGAAATATTAAATAATAAGTTGTAGTTAAGGAGTTGTATAAATGCTTAAAGATTTATTTGGAAGGAAAAAATACGGTACAGTAAAAATTTATAATGAAGAAGCTATTGAGAAAGTAGAACTTATAACAAATGAAAAAATTGAGCCTAAAATTAAAGAATCTTTAGAACGTATTAGTGCTAGAGAAAGAATAAATTCAATTATAGATAAAGGTACTTTCATAGAGTTTGATATGGACCTAAGATCAACAAACCCCTTAGAATTTCCAGAGTATAAGGAAAAACTAGCTATATCAATAGAAAAATCTAATGAAAATGAAGCTGTTATTACTGGGCAAGGTCTTATAGAAGGACACAGTACAGTAATTTGTGTAATGGATTCAAATTTTATGATGGGTAGCATGGGTTCGGTGGTTGGTGAAAAGATTACAAGAGCAATTGAAACTGCGATTGTAAAAAGACTACCATTAATTATTTTTACTGCATCTGGTGGGGCCAGAATGCAAGAAGGTATATTATCCCTTATGCAAATGGCAAAGACCTCTGCTGCTCTAGGTAGATTAGACCATAATGGTCTTTTATATATTTCTGTTCTAACAGACCCTACTACGGGAGGAGTAACTGCAAGTTTTGCAATGCTAGGTGATATTATAATTGCTGAACCTGGAGCGTTGATTGGTTTTGCAGGGCCCAGGGTAATTGAGCAAACTATTAGACAAAAGTTGCCACAAGGATTTCAAAAATCAGAATTCTTATTAGAAAAAGGTTTCATAGATATGATTGTTAAGAGAGAAAACTTAAAAACAAGTTTATCAAAGATACTCAAGATACATTCAGAAGGTGGTGGATGTAATGAATAATATATTAGAATTTGAGAAACCCATATATGAGTTAGAAAATAAGATTATTGAATTACAGAACCTTTCTAGAATCAATAAAATAGATTTAGAAATGGAAATAAATATGTTAAAAGATAAGTCTGATAAAATCAAGCTGGAGATATATGGAAGTCTTAGTGCTTGGGAAAAAGTTAAAATATCTAGACATCAAGATCGGCCTCATACTTTAGATTATATAAAAAAAATCATACCAGACTTTATGGAATTCCATGGAGATAGATATTTTGGAGATGACAGCTCAATAGTTGGTGGTATAGGTACTTTGGATGGTATATCTATTACAGTTATAGGTCAACAAAAAGGACGGGATATAAATGAAAATATAACTAGAAACTTTGGCATGGCCCATCCTGAAGGATATAGAAAAGCTTTAAGACTTATGAAACAAGCTGAAAAGTTCAATAGACCTCTTATTACTTTTATTGATACACCTGGGGCTTATTGTGGATTAGAGGCAGAGGAAAGAGGTCAAGGAGAAGCAATAGCCATTAATCTGATGGAAATGAGTAGGTTAAGGACTCCTATAATAAGTATAGTTATTGGTGAAGGTGGTAGTGGTGGGGCACTAGGATTAGGTATAGCGGATCGGTTATTGATGCTAGAAAACTCCATATACTCTGTAATTTCTCCCGAAGGCCTTGCTAGTATATTATGGAAAGATGCTAGCCTAGCCAATAGAGCAGCAGATGTTATGAAACTAACCGCTGAAGATTTATTATCCTTAAAAATTATAGATGGTATAATTAAAGAATCCTTAGGTGGAGCGGATAAAAATCTAGAAGAAACTACAAATTATATTAAAATAAAGTTAATAACTGAAATGCAAAGTCTAAGGAAACTTTCTATAGAAGAATTATTAGAAAATAGATATAATAAATTGAGGAATATAGGGGATTGGAAGTAGTTAAATATTAATAAAATTTAGCATATAGTATTGCAATAAAAATTATAAACTGTTAAACTATAAATATAAATATTAGGAATAAAATATAAAATACTTAGATAAGGAAAATATTAAATCTATTATTTATAGAGAATCGGTGATGGTGGAAATCCGATAATAACATTTAATAGAGACACCTTTGAGTAAATAATCTGTAAGGATTAATTCGCTAATAGCGTTAAAATTTTGAGTGAGGAATACCTAATTAGGGTGGTACCGCGAGAAAACCTCTCGTCCCTGAATATCAGAGATGAGGGGTTTATATTTTTTGAGGAGGGTTATTATGAGTGAAAAGATGGGAAATTTAAGAAGGACCAACATGTGTGGTGAATTAAGAAAAGAAGATGCTGGTAAAGAAGTAGTTCTAATGGGTTGGGTGCAAAGAGAAAGAAATTTAGGGGCTCTTATTTTTATTGATATAAGAGATACAAGCGGATTATCTCAAATAGTATTTGATGATACATTAGCAGAAGATGTATTTTCAAAAGCAGAAAAAATAAGATCTGAATATGTAATTGCAGTAAGGGGAACAGTTAGGATTAGACAATCTGTTAATAAAGAAATTCCAACTGGAGATGTAGAGGTCTTAGTTAAAGAGTTAAAAATACTAGACCAAGCCCAAACTCCACCAATCTATATTAAAGATGAGGATAATGTATCTGAGTCCATGAGATTAAAATATAGATATTTGGATTTAAGAAAACCATCTATGCAAGAAACCTTAAAACTCAGAGCTAAAACTGCTAAAGTAGTTAGAGATTTCTTCTATGACAACAATTTTATTGAAATAGAGACTCCAATGTTAACAAAACCAACTCCAGAAGGGGCTAGAGATTACTTGGTTCCAAGTAGAGTTAATCCTGGAGAATTTTATGCACTTCCACAGTCACCACAACTAATGAAGCAGCTATTAATGGTTTCAGGCATGGATAGGTATTACCAAATTGTAAAATGCTTTAGAGACGAAGATTTGAGGGCTAATAGGCAACCAGAATTTACTCAAATAGATGTGGAAATGAGTTTTGTTGATGTTGAAGATGTATTGAGCATAAATGAAAAATTCTTATTTAAATTATTTAAAGAAATAAAAGGTATAGAAATAGACTTGCCTATAAAAAGAATGACTTATAGTGAAGCTATGGAAAGATATGGAGTAGATAAACCTGACCTTCGTTTTGGCTTTGAATTAGTAGATATATCATCTTTAGCAAAAGATTGTGGATTCAAGGTATTTAGCAGTGCTGTTGAAAATGGTGGATCTGTAAGAGGAATAAATATTAAAGGTCATGGGAACAGTTTTACTAGAAAAAATATTAGCTCCCTTGAAGAATATGCTAAAAATTATGGTTCAAAAGGATTAGCTTGGATTAAGTTAAGTGAAGATGGGATTACTTCTCCTATAGCTAAATTCTTTAGCGATGAGGAATTTGCTAATATATTAGATAAAATGAATGGAGAAGTTGGAGATTTAATTTTATTTGTAGCAGATAATGATAATGTAGTTTTTGATAGTTTAGGTAATTTGAGAAATGAAATAGCTAAAAGATTAGAGATTATTGATGACAATGATTTAAATTTACTTTGGATTACAGAGTTCCCTTTATTTGAATATGATGAAGAAGAAAAAAGATATGTAGCAAAACATCATCCATTTACTAGTCCAATGGAAGAAGATATCCATATGTTAGAATCCAATCCTGAAAAAGTAAGAGCCAAGGCCTACGATATCGTTATAAATGGAGATGAAATGGGCGGAGGTAGTATTAGAATAAGCAACTCAGAGTTGCAAAGTAAAATGTTTAAGGCTTTAGGATTTTCTAAAGAAGAAGCTGAAGATAAATTTGGTTTCCTTTTAGAAGCATTTAAATACGGCACACCACCTCATGGAGGGATAGCCTATGGATTAGATAGGCTGATAATGACCCTTGCTAACAAGACCAATATAAGGGATGTAATAGCATTCCCAAAAACTCAATCTGCCACTTGTTTGTTAACTGAAGCACCTACTAAAGTATCGGCAAAACAATTAACCGAAGCACATATTTTGGTTAATCTTAACAAAGATGAACAAGAGATTTTCTAGATCTAGTCTGATTTTAGGCACTGAAGGTATGGAGAAACTCTCCAAATCTTCAGTTGCTGTCTTTGGAGTAGGTGGTGTAGGTAGTTATGCAGCAGAAGCATTGGCTAGGTCAGGAATTGGTAAGATTTTTTTAGTGGATTATGATATAATAGATATAAGCAATATAAATAGACAAGTTCATGCTACATCATCTACTATTGGTATGTTCAAAGTAGATGCTATGAAAGAAAGATTATTAGAAATAAATCCTGAATTGGAAGTAATTGTATTTAAAGAGAAATATAATATAGAAACAAAATATATATTATTGTCTAAAGAATACGATTATATTATAGATGCTATTGATATGATCTCTTCAAAATTAGATTTAATAGTTTCAGCAAAAATGTTAGATATTCCAATTATTAGTTCTATGGGTGCAGGAAACAAATTAAATCCTACACAGTTTAAAGTAGGAGATATATACTCTACTTCCGTGGATCCTATGTCTAGAGTTATGAGGAGGGAACTAAAAAAGAGGAATATTGATAACTTAAAGGTTTGCTGGTCAGATGAGATTCCAATGAAGATTAATCTGCAATCAGAGGATCTAAGAAAGGCTATACCAGGTAGTATATCATTTGTACCCCCTGTAGCTGGGCTTATTATTGCTTCAGAAGTCATTAAGGATTTAATTATGTAGGAGGTTTTACTATGGAACAAGTTGGTTTTGTTAGAAATATAGTAGATGGGAAATTAGAATTAGAAATAAAAAGAGTATCTGGATGTGGAGATAATTGTAAGGGATGTGGTAGTAGTTGCGATATTCCAGCACATATCATTACCATGCCTAATAAAATAAATGCAAAAATAGGTGACTTTGTTGAGATAAAAGGGGAACCTAAAAAACTTCTTAAATATGCCATGATTGTATATATGGTTCCATTTATTTTTTTAATAGCTGGTATAGTTATAGGTAGTTCCTATTTTAAAGGCAAAGGTAATGAAAATTATGAACTACTAAGTTTTTTAACTGGCTTAGTGGCTATTACAATATCATACTTTTTTATTAGAATTATAGATAAAAGAATCTCAAAAAAGGATGAACAATCAATTTCTTTAATAAAAATATTATAGTTTGTTATTTAATTGATTTTGCTTTTTAAAGTTTTTGATTGAACGAGAGAATACAGTTGCTGTTACAATACCAATGGCTATGGCAGCTGCAACAAAAAAAGTTTGTGCACCATAATTAGCAGCATTTGTAAAGTCTTTCTCAACTAAATACAGCATTGTATAATACATGCCAGCACCAGGTACTAGGGAAACTATTCCCGGGGTTATAAATACTGTTGCTGGTTTTCTGTATTTAATAGCTAATGCTTCTCCGAATATTCCTACACAAAAGGAGGCTACGAAAGTAGCAGCGATAGGTCCACCAAAGTTATTAGCTAAAAAATAATAAACAATCCATGAGATAGCACCAGAAAATCCTGTAGGAATTATAGAATTAAAAGGAGCACCAAAAAATATACCGAAACCAATAGTAGCTATAAATGAAATTGCAAACTGAAAAATATAAGACATTATATTACTCCCTTCAAATAGAAATTAAGAACTAGACCTACACCAAAGGCTATAGCCAGTGCAGAAAAGATAGCTTCCATACCTTTAGATTGGCCTGATAAAAAGTCCCCTGACATAGTATCTCTAACTGCATTAGTCATTGATACACCTGGGACCAAGTACATAATAGAACCTATTATTATCATATCCAAATTTTCACCAAGTCCTATTTTAATAGTCAAATAAGATAATAAAGAAGCAAGAAAAGCTCCTATAAAGTTTTCAAGAAAAAAGGTTACTTCAAATTTAGAAAACTTCTTTAAGAGTAAAATTACTATAAAACTTACCATTACACAAGAAACAAAATCCCTAATTGTTCCTCCAAACATAAGGGTAAAGCAGGCGGCCGCAACACCACCAAAGGCAGCCTTTATAACTGGGGGATAGGGCTTTGCTTGGTTTATAATTGTAAGTACTTTAAAGGCTTCTTCAATACTCATATCAGTTTGTACAAACCTTCTTGAAAATTCATTTACTTCACTGATGGTATTTAAGTTAGTTGTCAAATTTCTAACTCTACGCAAATAAGTAAAAACTTCTTTATCATATTCCAAGGATATAAATATTCCAGTTGGAGTAACAAATGCATCTACCTGGCTAATATTCTCTTTGGAATAACATATTCTTTGAACTGTATCCTCTACTCTATATATTTCAGCCCCGTTTTTAAGCATTATTTGGCCTGCAAATATTGCTAGGGATAAAAGTTTTTTTACTTCTTCTCTATTATTTAAATGAGAATTTACCATAATTAACACCTACTTTGCAAATATTCTTGTATTTCTTGGGGAATAACTATATAATCAGATTGATAGTATTATATAACAATTTTCTAAGATAGACAAAAGGAACATAAAATAAAGTATATAATATAAGGAGGCAAATTGTAAATGGATTTTAAACATTTAGAAAAAGGGGATCCTGTTATTATGGACCTAATCAAGGAAGAAACAGCAAGACAACAAAAGCATATTGAATTAATTGCATCAGAAAATTTTGTATCAGAACAGGTAATGGAAGCAATGGGTAGTCAATTAACTAATAAGTATGCAGAAGGTTACCCTGGTAAAAGATATTATGGTGGCTGTGAAATAGTTGATAAAGTTGAAACATTAGCTATAGACAGATTAAAAGAGTTATTTGGAGCAGAACATGCCAATGTTCAACCTCATTCAGGATCAAATGCTAACCTTGGTGTATATTTTGCAACTTTAGAACCAGGAGATAAAGTACTAGGAATGAATCTATCACAGGGTGGGCATCTAACTCATGGTAGTCCAGTAAATATTTCAGGGGTATATTATAATTTTGTTGCCTACGGAGTAAATAAAGAAACAGAAGTTATAGATTATGATGAAGTAAGAGAAATAGCACTTAGAGAAAAACCTAAGATGATTGTTGCTGGTACATCTGCCTATGCAAGAGCCATAGACTTTTCGAAATTTAGAGAAATTGCAGACGAAGTAGGAGCTTATTTAATGGTAGATATGGCACATATAGCTGGACTTATTGCTGCTGGATTACACCAAAGTCCCATACCATATGCTGATTTTGTTACTACCACTACTCATAAAACATTAAGAGGACCAAGAGGTGGAGCAATACTTTGCCCAGAAAAATATGCAAAAATTATTGATAAAGCAATTTTCCCTGGAATTCAAGGTGGCCCATTAATGCATGTAATAGGAGCAAAAGCAGTTGCCTTTGGTGAAGCATTACAAGATGATTTCAAAGTCTATCAACAACAAGTAGTAAATAATGCTAAAGCTTTAGCTGAAGGATTATTAGCTCATGACTTTAGATTAGTTTCAGGCGGTACTGATACGCATTTAGTTCTTATAGATGTTAGAACTAAAGGTTTAACTGGAAAGCGAGCAGAAGCTTTATTAGATGAGATTGGAGTTGCTACAAATAAAAATACAATTCCATTTGATCCTGAAAGTCCTTTTGTAACCAGTGGGATTAGAATAGGAACTCCAGCTATGACAACACGAGGAATGAAAGAAGCTGAAATGAAGATAATTGCAGATATTATTGCATTAGCTTTAGATGAAAGCAATGACAGACAAATGATTAAAGACAAGGTAGAAACATTATGTAAAGGGTTCCCATTATATTAATGAATATAAAGGCCTGCAGAATATTCTGTAGGCCTAGCTTTTAGTAAGGACCTTATAGTTAAGTTAAATATATATAGTTTTAAGGATGGGTTATAATGGAATTAAGAAACTTTAGTGAGTCGAAAAATATAATAGAGGAAGTTGCTATGGGTTCAATTGCTGAGGAATTAGAAATTATTCCTGGTGATATTTTGAATTCTATTAATGGAATAAAAGTTAAAGATATTATTGATTATAAGTATTTAATTACAGATGAATATATAGTTGTTGAAATATTAAAACAAGATGGAGAAATATGGGAGTTTGAAATCGAAAAAGATTTTGACGAAGATTTAGGCATTGTTTTTACAAATCCTTTAATTGATAAGGCTAAGTCCTGTCAAAACAAATGTGTTTTTTGTTTTATAGATCAATTGCCTCCTAATATGAGGGACACACTTTATTTTAAGGATGATGATTCAAGGTTATCCCTTTTACAAGGAAACTTCATAACATTAACCAATATGAGTGAGGATGAAATCAATAGAATAATTGAATATAGAATAAGCCCTATTAATATTTCTGTCCATACAACAAATCCTGAACTTAGAATAAAGATGTTAAAAAACAAAAAGGCTGGAAGGGTTTATGAAATATTGAAAAGATTTCATGAAGTCAGGTTAGAAGTTAATTGTCAAATAGTCCTAGTACCTGGTATAAATGATGGTGATGAGCTAATAAGAACATTAAGTGATCTTCGAGATTTATACCCTACTGTGGAATCCGTTGCTGTGGTACCAATTGGTATAACTAAATATAGAGAAAAACTTGAAAAGGTAAATCCATATAGCAAAACATTAGCAAAAGAATTATTAGATGAATTAACAGTTTTGCAAAACAAGTTTCTACAGGAAATAGGAACCCGATTTGTTTTTCCTTCAGATGAATTCTTTGCATTATCCGGAGAAGAAATACCAACTTTTGAAGAATATGAAGGTTTCCCCCAGTTAGAAAATGGAGTTGGCTTAATGAAATCCTTTGAATATGAAATAATTAGTGAATTAAATAATATAGAGATCAATAATATTATTAAAAAATCATATATTATAGCTACTGGAACTTTAGCTTATGAATTTATGGTAGGCATTGCAGAAAGAATAATGGAAAAATTCAAAGGAGTAAAATTAACCGTTGTTCCAGTAACTAATAATTTCTTTGGAAATACTATAACTGTTTCAGGTTTGGTAACAGGAGTAGACCTAATCTCTCAATTAAAGGGAAAAGAAACTGAAGCAATAATACTACCTGAATCAATGTTAAGATGTGATGATGAAGTGTTCTTAGATAATTTAACAGTTGACCAATTATCTCAGCAGTTAAATACTAAGGTCTTAATTTCTAAAGTAGAAGGTAAGGACTTAATAGATATTATAAGTAAAACGAGGGGTGAGTAAATGGACAAGGGAATTGTATGTATAGTAGGCAGACCAAATGTGGGAAAATCAACATTGTTTAATAAGTTGGTTGGACATAGAATTGCTATTACTGAAGATATACCAGGGGTCACTAGAGATAGGATATATGCTGAAGGTGAATGGTTAAATAAGCATTACACAGTAATTGATACAGGTGGACTTGAACCTGAAAATGAAGATATTATTATGTCTAATATAAAAAAGCAGGCACAAATTGCTATAGATACTGCAGATGTTATTTTATTTGTGGTAGATGGACGTGAAGGTATTACTTCAACAGATAGGGAAATTGCGGATATTCTTAGAAAATCTGGGAAAAATGTAATAATAGGTTGTAATAAAATAGATACACCTCATAATCCGGATATAATTTATGAATTTTATGAATTGGGATTAGGTGAACCTATAGTAATATCTGGAGCTCAAGGATTAGGTATAGGAGATTTGCTGGATGAAATAGTAAGTTACTTTCCTGAAGACAGAGATACATCTAAAGAAGAAGATATAGTTAGGGTTACTTTTATTGGTAAACCTAATGCAGGAAAATCTTCCCTAATAAATTATATTCTTGGTGAAGAAAGAGTAATAGTAACTGATATCCCAGGAACCACTAGAGACTCAATTGATAGTTATTATAAATATGGTGACACGGAATATTCATTTGTAGATACAGCAGGCTTAAGACGAAAAAGATCTATTTATGAAAAAATTGAAAGATATTCAGTTGTAAGAACCTTAACAGCTGTTGATAGATCAGATATTTGTGTTTTAGTTATAGATGCTATTGAAGGTGTGACTGAACAAGATACAAAGATTGCAGGATATGCTCATGATAATGGGAAGGCTATGGTTATAGCAGTAAATAAGTGGGACTTAGTTGAAAAGGACAATAAAACTTATTTAGAATTTGAAAATGATATAAGATTACAATTAGGTTTTATGACCTATGCACCAATAGTATTTATATCAGCAATTACAGGGCAAAGAGTAAATAAATTATTAGAATTAATAGAAAGCGTAAATAGTAATTATAATCTAAGAGTAAGTACTGGAGTATTAAATGATATTATAAATCAAGCAGTGCTTATGAAACAACCTCCATCAGATAAGGGAAGAAGAGCAAGAATATATTACGCCACTCAGGTTAGTGTTAGACCACCTAAATTTGTTATTTTTATAAATGATAAAGAGCTTATGCATTTTTCCTATACTAGATATCTAGAGAATCAAATTAGAAATCATTTTGGATTTATTGGAACACCAATCCAATTTGAATATAGAGAAAAGAGTAATTAGTATGAGAGTATTTTTAACTATTTTATTGGCTTATGGTATAGGGAGTTTTTCTTCTGCATACTTTATGGGGAAAACATTTATGAAAATTGACATTAGAAAACATGGAAGTGGTAATGCAGGAGCTACAAATGCAATTAGAGTTATGGGGAAAAAACTAGGCATAATAACTTTTATCCTAGATGTTTTTAAAGGGATTTTAGCTGTTTTAATCAGCAGAGCAATATTAGGAGATAGTGGCGGATATATTGGGGGGATATTTGCTGTTATAGGACATAATTGGCCTGTATTAATTGGATTTAAAGGTGGAAAAGGTGTAGCAACATCTTTAGGAGTTATTTTACTTCTTCATTGGCCTACTGCAATTATTTGTGTATTTTTGGGACTAATTGTATTCTTAATTACCAGATATGTTTCATTAGGTTCAATAATATTCTTATCTTCAACACCTATAATAAATGCTATTATAAGTAAAGAGTTTGATAAAAAGTTTTTTATTACCACATTGTTCTTGGCATTTTTAGCCATATATAGACATAAGGATAATTTTAAAAGATTAGCCAGTGGAACAGAAAATAAGTTTGGCAGGTGATAAGGTGAATCAAAAAATCGGAGTATTAGGTGGGGGCAGTTGGGGTACGGCGCTTTCTATTCTCTTAGCAAATAAAGGCATGGATGTTCACATTTGGGTAAGAGATCATAAACAATTATCCCTGATGACTTCACAAAGGGAAAACACAAAATATCTTCCAAATATAGAATTGCCCATAAATTTAAATTTAAATAGTGATATTGAGCGGACAATCTATAACAAAGATGTTATTTTACTTGCTCTACCAACACATAGTGTTAGGGAAACCCTAAACAATATAAAACCCTATGTTCAAAAACAGCAGATTATATTAAATGTAGCAAAAGGTATAGAAAATAATTCTTTATTACGTATTTCCCAAATTGTTGAAGAAATATTACCTAATAATAAATATGCAGTATTATCTGGGCCTTCCCATGCAGAAGAAGTAGGTTTAAATATGCCTACTACGGTGGTGGCGGCCTCAAGTGAAAAACCTGTAGCTGAATATGTTCAGGATCTCTTCTTCACTCCTAACTTCAGAGTTTATACAAATCCGGATGTAATTGGTGTTGAACTAGGAGGTTCTTTAAAGAATGTTATCGCTTTAGCTGCAGGTGTATCAGATGGACTTAATTATGGAGATAATACAAAAGCAGCATTAATGACAAGAGGAATATTTGAAATGGCAAAACTGGGTGAAAAAATGGGAGCAAATCCAATTACCTTTAGTGGTCTAACTGGTATAGGAGATTTGATAGTTACTTGTACTAGTATGCATAGTAGAAATAGGCGGGCAGGCATATTAATTGGAACAGGCAAAAGTTTAGACCAAGCTGTAGAAGAAATTGGAATGGTAGTAGAGGGAATTAGGACAACAAGTTCAACCTATGAATTGGCGAAAATGCACAAGATAGATATGCCAATAACTGAAGAATTATATAAAGTTTTGTTCCAAGGCAATGATGTAACAAAAGCTGTTTCTCATCTTATGGTAAGGGACAGAACCCATGAAATGGAAAACATTGTATCAGAAATGAACACAAAATGGTAAACCTGCTAATTAAAGCAGGTTTTTTTCTTTCTCTTGTACTATTTTTTTAGTATTCACGTATATATATAACATTAAGTAATAATATTTTATATAATAGGGGGGAAGAATGTGGAGGCTTTTGATATATACAAAGACATTGCTGAACGAACAGATGGTGATATTTACGCCGGAATAGTTGGTCCAGTAAGAACTGGCAAATCTACATTTATAAAGAGATTTATGGAGTTACTGGTATTACCTAATATTGACAACAAGCATAAAAAGGAAAGAGCAAAAGATGAATTGCCACTTAGTGGAGCTGGAAAAACTATAATGACTACGGAACCAAAATTTGTGCCTAATGAGGCTGTAGAGCTAATCCTTAATGAAAATATAAAATTCAGAGTTAGGATGGTAGACTGCGTAGGCTACTTGGTTAAGGGGGCTTTAGGGCATGAAGAAGATAATATACCTAGAATGGTTTCAACGCCATGGTCTGATAATGAAATGCCATTTGAAGATGCTGCAGAAATTGGAACAAGAAAAGTAATTAAAGATCATTCTACAATAGGTTTCGTGGTCACAACAGATGGATCAATAACTGACATAGACAGATCTAATTATATTAAAGCAGAAGAAAGAGTTATTGATGAATTAAAAGAATTAGATAAACCTTTTGTTATAATTCTAAATTCAAAAAATCCAAACCTTGATAGTACAGTAGCCCTAAGAGAGAGTTTAGAAAATAAGTATGATGTATCTGTAATAGCTATGGATTGTATGCATATGGAAGTAAGGGATATTGAAAAAATATTTGAAAAGATTTTATTTGAATTCCCTATAAAAGAAGTTAATATTGTACTTCCAGGATGGGTAGAAGGATTACCAAAAGAGCATTGGATTAAAGCTTCTATTATGAATAGTCTTAAACCAGCTATAGAAGATTTACAAAAGTTAAACCAGGTAGAAGATTGTTTAAATATACTAAAAGATTTGGAAATAGTTAAGAATATAACAATCAACACAATTAATTTAGGTGATGGTGTAGTCCATACTGAAGTTGGAATAGAAGAAGAATTGTTCTATAAGATTTTACATGAACTTACCGGCTATACTATTGAGGGCGATTATCAAATGTTAAGTTTAATTACAAAATTATCTGAAACTAAGAAAGAATATGACAAGATAGAAAAGGCCTTAAAGGAAGCAAGAGACTATGGATATGGACTAGTTAGCCCTAGTTTAGAAGATATGGAACTACAAGAACCTGAGATATATAGACAGGGTAGTAGATTTGGTGTAAAATTAAAAGCTAACGCTCCATCACTACATGTTTTGAGAGCAGATATTACAACAGAAGTTTCACCGCTTATAGGAACCGAAAAACAATCAGAAGAGTTATTAAAATATTTCCTTACGGAATTTGAAGGGGAGCCATCAAAGATTTGGCAGACAAACTTATTTGGTAAATCTTTATATGACCTGGTAAATGAACAATTACAAGGTAAATTGCTTACTATGCCAGAAGATGCTAGACAAAAAATGAGAAGGGCCTTGGAGAAGATTGTTAATGACGGAAGTAATGGTTTAATCTGTATTATAATATAAAAGGTAGATTTGATTCTACCTTTTTTACTTTTTCTCTTATAAACTAGAGACAAATAGTTTAAAATCACTATTAACTATGATATACTATAAATTAGTTAATTAGTATAATACTTACATTTAAATCTAGGACAAAGGTGATAAAATGTCTTACAATAGAAGAAAGAAAAAGAGGTTAATAAGAAGCTCATTTAGAATAGCTATTATATCTTTTATTTTTATTTACCTTATTTTTAGGTCTATTCCCATTTTTTTAGCAAATACAGCTAAGACAATATTGCCTCTTGAAGAATTAGTTATAAGTAAAGTCGCCACAGAGGGAGTAATAATTAAAAATGAACATGTGTATAAAGCTCATGGTAAGGGGCAATTAGACTCAAAAATTAAAGAGGGTGAAAGAGTTTCAGCAGGCATTGAAGTAGCTAATATCAACCTATTGGAAGATACATCCCAATTAAAATTAGAACTTATAGAAATCGAGAATGCTATAACAAGTCTTTCAAAAACTAATCAGGATAGTGAAGTTCTTAAGGTTGAAAAGACTAAGATTTTAGACAAACAGGACAAGCTTATTGAAACATTACAAACTTCAATTAATTTAGGAAATTATGCAAATGTTATAGCTAGTAAATCAGAATTAGAATTATATGATAGTAAGGTTAAAGATATTCCCTTGGGGAAAAAATTGGTAGGACAAAGCTTAGATAGTTTAAAAGAAAGACAAGCAAATATTTTAGAAAAGATAAATAGTAGCAATATTCAATATTATACCAGCAACTCAGGGATCCTATCTTATAATATCGATGGTTATGAAAGTATATATTTACCTAAAGACTTCAAAAATTATACTTATGATAAAATCAATCTTGAAAATATTAGCAAGGCTAGTATAGATGATACTCAAACTGAAGTAGGGTCGCCTTTATTTAAAATGATTGATAACTTTCAATGGTATATTGCATTAAAAATAGAAGATATCAATGATGTTTCACAATATGAAATAGGTCACAATATTACAATCCAATTTGAAAATGATCATAAAGAAATTATTGGTAAAATTATAGAAATAAATCCTAGTGGTGAAAAAGTAGTAATTGTAATTAAATTAAATGATTATCTACATGAATATTATAATTTAAGATTTTCCAATATAGATATTATTAAAACTAAAGTTTCTGCATTAAAAATACCATCAAAGGTTATAATTGAAAAAGATGGACAAAAAGGGGTATATATTAAAGAAATAAATGGAATTGTAAAATTTAGACCAATTAAAGTAATAAGTCAAATTAAAGATTATACCTATATAGATAAGGGTAATGAAAAAGGATATATTCAACTACCCGGACAGGAAGAACTAGAAAAAACAGTGCTTTTGTATGATGAAATATTTAATAATACAAACAATATTAAAGAAGGACAAATTTTAAATTAATCTGGAGGTAAAAGATATAAATACTAATCTAAAGAAAAATTTATTAATAGTAGAAGAGAATATAGAGAAATCTCTTCAAAAAGTTGGTCGTAAAGATAAAGTCCAACTAATAGCAGTTACAAAAACACAAGAATTTGAAGATGTAAAAAGTGTAATAGATTTAGGAATTCAAAATATAGGTGAGAACAGAGTTCAGGATTTACTTGAAAGAGTTGAAAATTTAGGGCCAATTGCAAACTATCATATGATAGGTCATTTACAAACCAATAAAGTAAAGGATATAATAAATAAAATAGTACTATTACATTCCCTTAATAGATTATCATTGGCAAAAGAACTAAATAAAAGAGCTAGAATGGAGAATACTCTTATAGATGTTTTGGTTCAAGTTAATGTTGCTGAAGAAGCTAGTAAATTTGGATTTAAAGTAGATGAGCTACTACCTTTTATAGAGCAGGTATTTGAATTTGAACATATTAGGATTAGGGGGTTAATGACAATGGCTCCTTTTACTGAAGACAAGGCTTTACTTAGAAGGGTTTTTTCTACTATGTATAAGTTGAAAGAAAACATTTGTGGGAGGAATTATAAGGAACTTTCCATGGATTACCTTTCTATGGGAATGACAAATGATTATGAAATAGCAATCGAAGAAGGTTCTAACATGGTTAGAGTTGGTACTGCAATATTTGGACAAAGAAACTAAGGAGGAATATTATGAGCAATTTTTTTGATAAAGTAAAGTATTTTATAGGTATTGATGATTTAGAAGAAGAAGAGGAAGGCCTTTATTCTGAAGATGAAGAAACTATGGATTTCCCTATTACCACAAAAACAAAAAAGATTAATAATAAAGTAGTAAATATCCATACTAATAGTAATATGAAAATTGTAGTACATGAACCCCTAAGCTACGATGAGGCTCCTGCTATAGTAGATGACTTAAAATCTAGAAAAGCAGTAGTAGTTAATTTTGAACAACTAGACTTAGCTATAAAAAGGCAAATATTTGATTTTATTAATGGTGGCTTATATGCTATTGAAGGAAAAATACAAAAGGTTACTAAGGATATTTTCATTTTAGCACCAGGCAATATAGAAATTGATGGATTAAAAGATGAACTAAAAAGCAGAGGAATCTTTCCTTGGTAAATAAGAAGATAGGAGTAATCAATGTATATTTTTTATAGGTCATTACAAATATTGTTTCAATTGATTCAGTTTCTAATAATAATTAGAATCCTTATGAGTTTTATGAATATTAATCCGGATAATCCTATAGGTCAAATAGTATTTGAATTAACTGACCCTATACTTTTACCTGCTAAGGCATTATTAAATATGGTTGGTTTAAATCGAGGCATGTTTGATTTTTCTCCTATTCTTGCTATGCTCCTAATGGGATGGATTCTTAAGCTAGTATATAATTTTGTTTAGAGGATAGATAAATGTATATAGATAAGGAAAAGTATACTGCTCATATAACTGATAATGATAAGATAATACAAATGAGGCAATTATTAGATAAAGTAGAAAATGTTATAAAACACCATACTACCCAAAGCACTGACTTTTATGATCCATATGAAATATATCTTGCTAAATCTATTCTCAATAGGTTTGATATAGGGTATCAGGTTCAGGGTGGAATGGAATTTGTAGAGAGAAAGCTTATTCAAATATTCCCAAGTTATTATGATATGACTAGCTTAGTATATCCTGTTAAATGTCTTAAAATTACTGGTGATATTTTAAAACTCTCTCACAAGGATTTTTTAGGCGGCTTATTAAATTTAGGGATTAAAAGGTCTAAACTAGGAGATATACTTTTATATGATGATTATTGTGCTTTAATTGTAAAAAATGAAATAAGTGATTTTATATTATTAAATTTAGAAAAGATAGGAAATAAAAATATTTCTATTGAAGACATGGATTTTGAAACTCTTATCCAGCCTGAAATAAAATATATAGAAAAAAAAGATTTTCTTGCTTCTACTAGACTAGATATAGTATTAAGCGCTGCCTACAATATTTCTAGAGTAGAAAGTTCTAATATAATAAAGTCAGGAAAAGTTAAGGTTAATTGGGAAAGTATTATAAAACCTTCAACAGAATTAGATGAAGGAGATACTATTTCCACAAGAGGCTATGGTCGGGCAATACTCCATTCCATAGGAGGGCTTAGCAAAAAGGGCAATTTAAAGGCCACAATAAGAATACTAATATAAATGGAGTGTGATATAGTTGATAACACCCTTAGATATTCAAAACAAAGAATTTAGAAAAACTCTTTATGGTTATAATGCAAAATCTGTAGATGAGTTTTTAGATGAAATAGTTGAGGACTATGAGAGAATTTATAAAGAGAATATTGAATTAAAGGATAAAGTTGCAATTTTAACAGATCAAATTCGACAATTTAATACCTTACAAGAAACTTTAAAAGATACTTTAGTTGTAGCTCAAACAACTGCAGATGAAGTTACTACATCTGCCAGAAGTAAGGCTAATTTAATAATAGAAGAGGCAGAACTAAATGGTAAAGTAATATTAGATAATGTAAAAGATGATCTTAGAAGGCTTAACAATGAATATGATCAATTAAAAAAAGAGCTATTTATGTTCAAAACAAGATATAGAGCGTTTATTCAATCTCAATTACTTACAGTAGATGAATTTTACAAAGATATGGAAATAAAGAACCTAGAAATTGATTATATTAATAATAAAAACGATGATGTGGTAGCAAGCAATAATATTGACGAATCAGAAGATATGATTATTATTTAAAAATCATCTATAATATTGATTCTAGTTCAAAGAGGGGGATAAGATGGTTTTTTTATTATCACTAGTAATAATTATATTTGACCAATTCACTAAATTAAAGGCAGTGAAGCTTTTAATGCATAAAAAGCCTTATATTATAATAAAGGATTTCATACAATTTCATTATGTAGAAAATCGTGGAGCTGCATTTGGAATATTACAGGATAAAAAGCTATTTTTCATTATTATAACTTTGCTAGTAATAATCGGTACATCATATTACTTGATCCATAATTATTATGATTTACATAACTTAACTAGAATAGGAATTGCACTACTTTTAGCAGGAGCAATTGGGAATTTAATAGATAGGGTAAGACTGGGATATGTTATAGATTTTATTAGTGTTAGGCTTATTAATGCATATGATTTTCCTGTATTTAATATTGCAGATATATCAATAGTTATTGGAACAGTGGTAATTATGATTCTAGTAATCTTTGATAAGCATGGAGCATAGGTGGTATATATGAATGTAATTGAAATATGTGTAAATGAAGAAGATGGAGAAAGGTTAGACTTCTATTTGGCCAATGAATTAAATGAAATTTCTAGAACCTATATACAGAAACTTATAAAGGATAAATTAGTAACTGTTAATGAAAAATTACAAAAGTCTAAATATTTAGTTCAAGAAGGGGATCTTATAAAAGTTAATATTCCCAAGCCTGTAGAACTAAAAATAGTGGCTGAGGATCTTCCTATAGATATTATTTATGAGGATGAAGATATTATCATAGTAAATAAAGATCAAGGGATGGTTGTACATCCAGCTCCAGGCAACTACTCTGGAACACTTGTAAATGCTCTATTATTTCAAATAAAAAATCTATCTTCTATAAATGGCATAATAAGACCAGGAATTATTCATAGATTAGATAAAGATACTTCAGGAATTATAATGGTTGCTAAGAATGATGAAGCTCATAGATTTTTATCGGATCAACTTAAAAATAGAAATGTAAAAAGAGAATATATTGCCTTAGTTCATGGCACTTTAAATATTAAAGAAAATACCATTAATGCACCTATAGGGAGAGACCCAAAAGATAGAAAGAAAATGACCGTTATAAATACTAATAGTAAGGAAGCTATTACACATTATAAGGTAATTCAAGAGTTTAAGAATTATTCTCTTGTTAGTGCTAATCTTGAAACTGGCAGGACTCATCAAATAAGAGTACACTTTGCATATATAAAACATCCTATAGTGGGTGATTTGATCTATTCAAGAAAAACAAATAAATTTAATTGTGACAAGCAATTACTTCATGCAATTAAACTAGGAATTATTCATCCTAGGACCAAAGAATATATGGAGTTTAAAACAGATATACCTGAAAGATTTCAAAATATAATAGAAACTTTAAATAAATAATAAGTGATAGAAAAAAGCAGAAGATTATTCTTCTGCTTTTTTTATGCTATTTATCATTTCAAGACTTGGACTTATGGTCATAGTCTTATAGTTGTTGAATATTACCATGCCTGTTTTTGCGCCTCTTGGCTTTTTAACATTTTTTCTTTCTGTATATGCTACTGGTATATGACTGCCATTTTTACCACTGGAAAAATGTGCAGCTAGCGCAGCTGCTTCTTCAAGTGTAGTATCTGGAATTATATCATCTTTCTTTTGAACAATAACATGACTACCAGGCATATTATATGCATGTAACCACATATCTTCTTTACTGGCAAATTTCAGTGTCAAATAATCGTTTTGCTTGTTATTTTTTCCTACAAAAACATGGTAGCCATCCTGGGATACATAGTGAAGTGGTTTAGAAATAGTTTCTTCCTTTTTCTTTTTTCGGTTTTTATTTGGGTCTCTTATATATCCTTCTTGTATTAATTCTTCTTTAATTTCATTAAGCTCTTTAATTTCTGTTGAATTATCTATACTCATTAAAACATTTTCAAGATATATAATTTCATTTTTAGTCTCAGGTATTTCTTTTAATAGTAAGGAGTTTGCTGTTTTTAATTTAGAGTATCTTTTATAATATTTTTGAGCATTTAAGGGAGCTGAAATTCTTTTATCTAAAGGTATAGTGATTAAAGATAAATTTTCATCATAAAAATTTTCTACTTGAACTTCTTCATGGCCTGGGCCTATCTTGTGTATATTTGCAGAGATTAAATCAGCATAAATTTTATAAATCTCTCTGTCTTTACTTTCCGAGAGCTCATTTTCTTGTTTTTCAAGTTTATTTATGGAACGGTCTAGTTTAACAGATATAGCTTTTCTTATAGATTGAGATCTTTGCCCTATTCTATCTCCTATATCTTTTCTTTTATAATAGATATCTAATAAATTAGATATTGAATCTATAAAGACTTTATTTTCAGAACCGAACTGATTTAAGTCTATTGCATAAAAAGCTATTATATCTGTGCTTTTCTCTTTTGTAATATAAAGTGGGTTAAAGTTTTCATTAGAAATTTTCTCCATAATTGATTTAAAAGACAAAAATAACTTTGAAATTTCATCCTCTGATAAGTAACCCAATGGACTTTTACTATCAATATTAGCAGTAAAACATATTTCACGACTTATTAGTGGGCTAAGGCCTAAGTAGTTAAAATAAAAGAATTTAAAGATACTTGTTTCTTCTTTTTCATTTTGTAAAAACTTTTTAAATTCTTCCAAGTTTGAATTAAGAGGGTTGACTTTATTGCCTGTAGGTGGGTACTCATATATAAATCCAGGAAGGATTTGTCTGATTCTACTCATATCTTCAGTTACTCTTTTAATAGAGTCAATAATTTTAAATGAAGATTTCTCAATAAGCATAATATTACTATGTTTTCCCATAATTTCAACTATAAGTCTTTTTTCTGAAGATTGGCCTAATTCGTCTAGTGATGATATATCTATAAATATAATTCTATCCATATTGTATTGTTCAATATTTAAAATAGTACCTCCAGAAAGATGCTTGCGCAGAAGCATACAAAACATAGGAGGAGATTCTGGATTCTTCTTGGAATAATCTGTAAGATAAAATCTAGGATTATTACTACTTGCACTAATTAACAATTTGTAATTAAAACCTTTACTACGAATATTTATTAATATTTCGTCTTTTTCCTGTTGAAATATTTTGTCTACTCTTCCACCAAGTAATTTGTTTTTAAGTTCACTAATCAAGGCTTTTGTTACGATTCCATCCAATGACATTTTACTACCTCCAACACAAATTTATACTAAATTATATCATTATATCTATAGGCTTTCAAATTTATATATTTACATCCTAATTTAAGGTCAATATAAATTCATATATTAAGCTTTCGTAACAAGTCCTATCTAATAAAACTTATTAAGGTTATAATCATAAGTCAATGAATCCATAGAAAGAGGTGGTTAAAATTATAAAAAGCATGACTGGTTATGGTAGGGGAGAGTCACTTCAAGGTTTATATAGGGTTAAAATTGAAATTAAGGCGGTAAATCATAGGTATAACGATATATCCGTTAAAATGCCTAGACATATTAATTATTTAGAAGACAATATTAAGAAGATGATAAAAAGTAAAATAAATAGAGGAAAAGTAGACCTTTATCTCAATCTAGAATATGTGGATGAGTCTGCCATAGAGGTAAAAGTAGATATTCCCTTGGCAAAATCCTATAAAATCGCACTAGAGGGCTTAATAGAGGAATTAGATATTGATGATTCTATAAGATTAAATAATTTATTAAATATTCCGGAAGTTATTAAAACTGAACGTAAAGAATTAGATGAGGATTTAGTTTGGGAATGTATCAGAGAAGCGGTAGAAATTGCATTAGAGAATATGATGTTTATGAGAGAACAAGAAGGCAAGGAGCTTAAAGTTGATATTATATATAAACTAGAAAATATAGAAAGCTCTCTGTTTCACATTAAGGAAAGAGCTCCATTTGTAGTAATTGAATACAAAGAAAAGTTAAAAGATAGGATTAAGGAACTTGTAGATAATAATATTTCACTAGATGAAGAAAAAATAAATAGTGAAGTAGCATTCTTTGCAGATAAAAGCAGTATAGATGAAGAAATTGTTAGGCTTAATAGTCATATTAAACAGTTTTATTCTATACTAGAAGAAAGTGAACCTATAGGTAGAAAACTTGACTTTTTAATACAAGAGCTAAATCGGGAAATCAATACAATTGGCAGTAAAGCAAATGATGTTATAATATCTAAATTTATAGTAGAATTAAAGTCTGAACTAGAAAAGATTAGAGAGCAAATTCAAAATATTGAGTAGGTGGAGTGTGAAATATGTCCATAAAATTAATAAATATAGGATTTGGGAATATAGTATCAGCTAATAGAATAATTTCTGTAGTAAGTCCAGAATCCGCACCTATTAAAAGACTAATACAAGAAGGTAGGGAAAGAGGTTTGCTTATAGATGCAACATACGGAAGAAGGACTAGGGCAGTTATAATAACAGATAGTGATCATATTATATTAACAGCAGTTCAACCTGAAACTATAGCGAATAGGTTAAATACAAAAGATGAAGTATAATGGTAAATAAAGAAAGTTGGTGGTTAAAATTGTCCAAAGGATTTTTATTAGTTATATCTGGACCTTCTGGAAGTGGTAAAGGTACAGTAAGCAATGAACTTCTAAATCGTAATAAAGATGTTGTATTTTCTGTATCAGCTACTACAAGAAAACCTAGAGCTGGTGAAAGGGATGGATTAAATTATATATTTATAGATGAAAAGAATTTTAAAGAAATGGTAGAAGAAGAAAAGTTTTTAGAGCATGCTTTTGTTCATAATAATTATTATGGAACCCCAAGAGATTTTGTAATGCAACAAATAGAAAAAGGTGAAATAGTACTACTGGAAATAGATGTCCAGGGAGCTTTGCAAATTAAAAAGAATTATAAAGAAGCAGTATTTATCTTCCTTTTACCACCTACTATGGATGAATTAAAAAATAGAATTATTAAAAGAGGAACAGAATCAGAAGAAGATATTAATAGGAGATTTGAAAATGCCTTTAAAGAATTAGACTTTGTGGGAGAATATGATTATTTTGTAGTAAATGAAAAGGTTAGTGATGCAGTTTCAAATATTGAATCCATTATAATTGCAGAAAAGTTAAGAGTAAAAAGACAAAGTGGTATAAAAGAAAAGATAACATCAAAAGGGGGTATATAGTATGTTGAATCCATCATTTGCTCATGTGCTTGATAAAGGGGATAGTAGATATACATTGGTTATGCTAGCTGCAAAAAGGGCAAGACAAATAGTTGAAGGTTCGGAACCTCTAGTTGATACTTCATCTAAAAAAGCTGTTACTATTGCAATAGAAGAAATAATCGAAGGAAAAGTAAAATATCAAAACCCAGTTTAAATTTAACAAAAGTAGGTGAAAATATGTTAAAAAACAAGAAAATATTATTAGGAGTTACAGGAGGCATAGCTGTATATAAAGCTGCAGACTTGGTTAGCAGACTTAGAAAGCAGGGAGCAAATGTGGAAGTTATAATGACTTCCCATGCCATGAAATTTGTAACACCTTTAACTTTTCAAACCATGTCAAATAACATGGTTCATAGTGAAATGTTTAAAGAAATAAGAGATTTTGATGTAGAACATATATCTTTAGCCCAAAGTGCAGATGTTATTTTAATTGCACCGGCTACAGCAAACACTATTGGTAAAATAGCAAATGGAATTGCGGATAACCTTTTGACTACAGTTGTAATGGCTTCAGAAGCAAAAATCATATTTGCTCCTGCAATGAATACAGTTATGTATAATAGCCCAATAGTTCAAAAAAATATTGAAAAGCTTAAAGAATTAGGACATGAATTTATACAACCAGGTGTTGGTTTGCTAGCCTGTGGAGATTATGGTTGTGGTAAAATGGCTGAGCCTTTAGATATTGTTAATTATTTAATACAAAACTTTGTTGAAAAAGATCTGTTAAATAAAAAGATTGTTATAACTGCTGGACCCACTATAGAGCCCCTAGACCCTGTTAGATATATGACTAATCATTCTAGTGGTAAAATGGGATATAGCTTAGCTGAAAATGCTATTAGTAGAGGGGCAGATGTAGTTCTAATATCTGGACCCACTGCATTAACTCCACCAAAGGGAGTTGACTTTATTTCAGTTAATACAACAAGAGAAATGTTAGACGCTGTTGGAAAATATTTTGATGATTGTGATGTTTTAATAAAATCAGCAGCACCGCTAGATTATAGACCTGAATCTGTTAGTGATATTAAAATTAAAAAAAGTAATGATGAAATAGATGAATTAAATATAAAATTTATAAGAAATCCTGATATAGCATATTATTACGGAAAGAAAAAGAAGGATCAAATAATAGTTGGCTTTGCTGCAGAAACCAATAATTTATATGAATTTGCCTTTGAAAAGGTTAAGAAAAAGAATTTTGATTTTATAGTAGCTAATGATGTAACTGAAAAAGGGGCAGGCTTTAAAGGTGATACCAATATTATTACCATAATAGAAAATAATGGACAATCAAAAAAATATCCAATTATGGATAAAATAGATGTTGCAAAATTAATATTGGATAAGGTAAGCTATATGATGATAAATAGAAGCTAGATTAAAAATCTAGCTTCTATTTAATAAAAGGAAGGAATTGATATTATGAGTGTAAAATATGCAAATATAATAGTTGATAATAGGTCTTCCCAAGTTGATAGACCATTTACTTATCAAATTGATAGTGATATGGCTCATATTGTCAAGGAAGGTATGAGAGTCGTAATTCCATTTGGTAGAGGAAACAAATTAATTAAGGGCTTAGTAATTTCAATAGAAGATAATAAAGATTTAGATTATAAAATAAAAAGCATAGTGGATGTATTAGATGATAAACCACTTATATCAAATAATTTAATCCAATTAAGTTTATGGATAAAAGATAGATATCTTGCATCATATATAGACTCATTTCAACCCTGTTTGCCTCCGGGGGACTTTAAAGAAGTAAATACAGTTGTAGAACTAAGGGAAGATTATATTCAGTTGCAAACAATAGCTGAAGAAGATAAGATAATAAATTATTTAAAAAAAGATGATAATGTCTTATTGGACAGGTTAAAAGTAGATTTAAATATTAAAAATATTAATATGCATTTAAACAATTTAGAATCCAGTGGCGTAATTGTTACATACCTTACTATTAAAACAACTAATAAAAAGAAAAAAGAGAAATGGATAAAAATAAAAAACCAAGATATTTTAATAACTAACTTAATTCAATCAATTGGTACAAGGGCCCATAAGCAAATTGAGATCACAGAATATCTATATGATATAAAACAATCATCTTTAAAAGCTATACTAGAAAAGTTTAATACTTCTTTGTCTGTTATAAAATCCTTGGAAGAAAAGAATATAATAGAAATCTTTGATAAAACAGTAGATAGAAATCCTATAAAAAAACATATTCCAAATTATAAAAAACATATATTAAATAATAGTCAAGAAGAAGTATTTACTAGGATTTTAAATGGAATAAATAATAGGGAGAAAATAAATAGTTATTTGATTCATGGTGTAACTGGTAGTGGTAAAACAGAGGTTTATCTTCAGCTCGTAGAAGAAATGCTTTATAGAAATAAAGATTCAATTATTCTAGTACCAGAGATTAGCTTAACACCACAAACTATAGATCGGTTTGTGGGAAGATTTGGTGACCAGGTAGCAGTTCTCCATAGTCGACTATCCCAGGGAGAAAGATTTGATCAATGGAGGAAAATAAAAGAAGAAAAAGTCAAAATAGTTATAGGTGCCCGATCAGCAGTTTTCGCACCATTTAATAATCTTGGCCTAATTATTATAGATGAAGAACATGAAACAACATATAAATCCGGACAAAATCCTAAATATGACACTATAGAAGTAGCTAAAAAAAGAGCAGACCTAGAAGGTGGGACTTTAGTAATGGGGACAGCCACTCCTTCTTTAGAAACATATTATAAGGCTCAAAAGGGACAAGTCATATTATTAAATATGATGAATAGAGTTACTGCAAATGAATTACCAAAAGTAACTTTAGTAGATATGAGAGAAGAATTAAATAATGGAAATAAATCGATTTTTAGTATGGAACTTCACAAAGCTATAGAAGAGAATTTAAACAATAAAAAACAAACTATTTTATTTTTAAATAGAAGAGGTTTTGCAACCTTTGTATCCTGTAGAAATTGTGGGTATGTTTGTAAATGTAAAGACTGTGATATTTCCATGACATATCATAGAAATATCAATAAACTACGATGCCATTATTGTGGTATTACTGAAAATACACCTGAAGTTTGTCCTGAATGTGGTAGTCAGTATATAAAGTATTTTGGCATTGGGACTCAAAAGGTGGAAGAATTAACTAGAGAAATGTTTCCTAAGGCAAATATAGTCAGAATGGATGGAGATACCACTGTAGAAAAAGGTAGCTACGAAAAGATATTAGGAGATATGAAAGAAGAGAAGATAGATATTTTAATAGGAACCCAAATGATATCCAAAGGATTAGATTTTCCTAAGGTTACATTAGTGGGAATAATTGCAGCGGATACTACATTAAATTTACCTGATTATAGATCACCTGAAAAGACATTTCAATTAGTAACACAAGTTGCAGGAAGATCCGGTCGTGGAGTTAATGAGGGCCAGGTAATATTACAAACTTATAATCCAGACCACTATAGTATTGTTTATTCAAAAGAACAAGATTATATTAATTTCTATAATACAGAACTACCTTTAAGACAAGCTTTTTTATATCCCCCATATATAAATTTAATAAGCCTATTAATATATGGTGAAAACAATGGTAAAGTTGTAGAAATCTCTAAAAAAGTATATAATATTATAGAGAATAGCATAAAGGAAACTTATGGCGAAAGTTTTAGAAATAATATTTCTGGACCATATCCAGCACCTTTAGAGAGAATAAAGAATAATTTTAGATGGCAAATCTTACTTAAGATAAAGGAAGAAGATTTAGATAAGTTAAAAGAATTGATAAAAAGGGTATGTATATTAAATGAATATAAATTAGAACTAGATAATATTAAGATAAATATAGACATAAATCCAAGTTCATTATTATAGGAGGAAAAGGAATGGCATTAAGAGAAATAAGAACGGATGAAGATCCAATCTTAAGGAAAAAGTCACGTCTTGTTACTGAAATAAATCATAGAATTAAAACACTTCTTGAAGATATGGAAGAAACAATGATTCATGCTAACGGTGTAGGATTAGCTGCACCTCAAATTGGTGTTTTAAGAAGGGTTGTAACAATAGATGTAGGTGAAGGGGTTATGAAGATTATAAACCCAGAAATATTAGAAGTTAAGGGAGAAATAGTAGATGTTGAAGGTTGTCTATCTATACCTGGAAAATCAGGCACTGTTAAAAGACCTGAATGGGTAAAATTGAAATACCTAAATGAAAATGGAGAAGAAATCATTATAGAGGGAAGAGACCTGTTAGCTAGAGCCATTTGTCATGAAGTTGATCATTTGGATGGAATTCTTTACACTGATAAGGTTATTGAATATTGTACAGATGAAGAAGATGAAGACTTTGAGGAGATAATATGAAAATAGTATTTATGGGTACCCCAGAGTTCGCTGTACCCTCCTTATCACAACTTTATAAAGCAAAACATGAGTTAGCTTTGGTCATAACTCAAATGGATAAACCCAAAGGAAGAGGTAAGAAGCTTCAATTTACTCCGGTTAAAGAAAAAGCAATAGAATTTGGAATAGAAGTATTTCAACCAATTAATGTTAATAGTAAGGAGAGTATAGAAAAATTAAAAGAAATAAATCCTGACTTAATTGTAGTAGTAGCTTATGGACAAATACTATGTAGAGAAATACTAGAATTGCCTAAGTATGGTTGTATTAATGTTCATGCCTCATTATTACCTAAATATAGAGGTGCTGCTCCAATTAATTGGGCTTTGATTAATGGAGAAGTAGAAACAGGGGTAACTATTATGGAAATGGAAGAAGGATTGGATACAGGGGATATGATAATAAAATCTACCATCCCCATTAGAGAAGACGATGACTATATAAGCATCCATGACAGCCTTTCTGTTTTAGGTGGAGAATTATTAATAGAAGCAATAGATGAAATAATAGAGGGGATATCCAAAAAAATTCCTCAAGACCATAGTCAATCCAATTATGCACCTATGATATTTAAAAGTACAGGTAAAATTGATTGGAATAAAAGTGGATATGAAATAAAAAATCTTGTTAGAGGTCTTAAACCTTGGCCAAGTGCTTATACTGATTATGATGGTCAAACAATTAAAATTCATAAAGTAAGGCTTGAAGATGGTAATTATAAAGGTGAATTAGGTCAGATTCTTAAAGTTTCAAATGATGGAATTTTCGTTAAAACTATTGACAAAATTTTAGTCATTGAAGAATTACAATTTCCTAATAAGAAAAAGATGCTAGTTAAAGATTATTTAGCTGGCAACAGTATAGATGAAAATATAAAATTAGTTTAATAGGAAGGAGAATATTATGTACGGTTATGGAGGTTACTATGGTAGTTCATGGCTAATATTTGTGCTACCTGCTATGCTATTTGCAGCATATGCCCAAATGAAAATTAAAAGTTCATTTACAAAGTATTCTAAAGTTCCCAATGGTTATGGCTATTCAGGAGCACAAGTAGCCAGAATGATATTAGATAGAAATGGTCTTAATCATATTAGAATCGAATCTGTTGGGGGAAATCTTACTGACCATTATGACCCTAGAAGCAAAGTTATTAGATTATCCAATAGTGTTTATAGTGGCAAGAGTATAGCCTCAATGAGTGTAGCAGCCCATGAGGTTGGTCATGCTATACAACATGAGGAAGGATATGTACCTCTTATGTTTAGAAGTGCTATTGCTCCTATAGCTGGATTTGGATCTCGATTAGTGTGGATATTCGTTTTTTTAGGTATGATTATGTCATTACCATTTTTTATAAATCTAGGAATAATAATGTTTCTAGCTGTTGTAGGATTTCAACTGGTAACTCTTCCTGTTGAATTTAACGCCAGTAAGAGAGCATTATTGCAGTTAGAAGATGGAATTTCACCTGTGGAGAATGTTAACTCTGCCAAAAAGGTTTTAAACGCAGCTGCACTTACTTATGTTGCAGCAACTTTAGTAGCTGTAGGAGAATTATTAAGACTATTATCAATGACAAACAGAAGGAGAAATTAGGGGGTATTTAGACCCCCTAATTTTAATGTTATAGGAGGTAATTATTTTGAATAATAGTAGAGAAATAGCAATGGAAATACTTGTGGATATTAATAAAAATCAAGCTTATTCTAATAAGTCTATAGATAGACATTTAAATAAAAGTATTAGTTCCCAAGATGAAAATTTAATTAGAGAATTAGTATATGGAGTTTTAGAGAATAAAATATATATAGATTATATTTTATCTAAGGCATCAAGTATTAAAATAAAAAAGATACATTTTCAAATAATAGAAATCTTAAGAACTGCTATTTATCAAATTGTATTTATGGATAGAATACCTGAAAGTGCTGCAGTAAATGAGGCAGTTAAATTGGCAAAGAAGTATGGTCATAAAGGAACTATTGGATTTGTAAATGGAGTACTTAGATCAATTGTAAGAGAGAAAGAAAAGTTTATGAAAATCGATACAAAAGACATGGTAAAATATATGTCTATAAGATATTCCTATCAAGAATATATGGTTAAAAGATGGATAGATGAATTTGGAGTAGAATTCACTGAAAGTCTTTGTAAAAGTAATAATGAAAAACCATTTTTAAATATAAGAGTTAATACTTTAAAGACAAGCAAAGAAAAGCTAATGGAAAGATTAAATGACCAAGGATATAATGCTTATGAAGCAAAATATGCAAGTGATTGTATAATAGTTAAAAATCCAATTAGGATTACTGAAATAGATGAGTTCAAAGATGGTTTTTTTACAATTCAAGATGAAAGTAGTATATTAGTTGGTCAAATTATAAATCCAAAAGAAGATTCCCTAGTATTAGATATTTGTGCTGCGCCTGGAGGCAAGTCTACACATCTTGCTCAATTAATGAATAATACTGGTAAAGTTATAAGTAGAGATATATATGATCATAAAATAGATCTTATTAAAGAAAACGCTATTAGACTAGGTATTAAGAATATTGAATCTCAATTATACGATGCCTTAACCTTGGATGAGGAATACAAGGATAAGGTTGATTATTGTTTATTAGACGCCCCATGTTCAGGTCTTGGATTAATCAGAAGAAAACCTGAAATAAAATTTAATAGAAGTGAAGAAGATATTGATGATTTAATAGAATTACAAAAGAAGATTATTAATATAGCTAAACAATATGTAAAAGTTGGCGGAACATTAGTATATAGTACTTGTACCATTGAAAATAAAGAAAACATACTATTAATTAAAGAGTTTTTAAAAGAAAACAATAATTTTGAATTAACCAGCTTGGAAGATAATTTTCATAACACAGAAGATCTAGAAACACTAGACCAAGGTTATATTCAATTATATCCAAACATCCATGGTACAGATGGTTTTTTTATAGCTAAAATGATAAGACGACTATAGATAATAATAAGATTATTATGTATAATATGTGGTGAACACATAAGGAGTGATATTTTGAACAGTGTTGAACTTAATAGTATGAGATTGGATGAAATAAAAGATTATATGGTTAAAATTGGTGAAAAACCCTTTAGAGGCGAGCAATTATTTGAAGCCTTTAACAAGCATCAAATATTAGATATTGAGAATATAAAAGTTTTACCAGAAGCCCTTAGAATAAAATTAACCCAGCTTAATAAAGTTAATTATATGAGTATTTTAAAGAGATTTGATTCAAAAGTTGATGATACTAAGAAATATTTATACTTATTAGAGGATGATAATATAGTAGAAGGGGTGGCCATGGAGTATGAACATGGTTTGTCTGCATGTATCTCAACTCAGGTTGGCTGTAAAATGGGTTGTAATTTTTGCGCTTCTACTAAAGGGGGTCTAATCCGAAATCTTACACCAGCAGAAATGCTAAATCAGATTTATTTAATGGAGAAGGATTTAGGTAAAAGTGTTAGTAATATTGTATTAATGGGTAGTGGAGAACCTTTAGATAATTATGAAAACACATTGAGTTTTATTAATGTTATTGGAGATAGAAAAGGTCATAATATAAGTCTTAGAAGCATTACACTATCCACTTGTGGTGTAGTTCCAAGAATTTATGATTTAGCCAATGAAAATATTCCCATAACCCTTTCCATATCACTTCACTCGCCTTTTGATGAAGAGCGGATAAAGATTATGCCAATAGCTAAAAGATATGGTATTCATGAACTAATGGATGCCTGTAGACATTATGAAAAGAGAACAAATAGACGAATTACCTTTGAGTATACCCTTATTGAAGGTGTTAATGATGGTATAAAAGAGGTTATGGAATTAGGAAAAATTCTCAAGGGAATTAATGGGCATATAAATCTTATTCCATTAAACCCTATATTAGAATATAATAAGGACAGGCCTTCTAGAGAAAATGTAGAAAAATTTCAAAGTATGTTAAAAAAATACAGAATACCGGTTACTATTAGACGAGAAAAAGGCAATGATATTAGTGCCTCTTGTGGACAATTAAGAAGAAGTTATTCAGAGGAAAATTAATATTATTAAAGAGGTGATCTAGTGAATATTAGCGCATTAACAGATATTGGATTAGTTAGAAATATTAATGAAGATATGTTTTTTCAATCAGATGATGTTGATTTTCCACTTTTTATTGTTGCAGATGGAATGGGTGGACATAATGCTGGAGAAACCGCAAGCAAAATGGCAGTTGATATCATTAAACAGTATTTTCTCCAACATAAGAAATATCTAAAGGATGAAAATAGATTAACTTCTATTATTGAGAATTCAATTATAGAAGCTAACAGTGAAATTTATAAATCTTCAAAAGAACTGGAAACTCTATCAGGAATGGGCACTACAATTACTCTAGCCTACATACTAAAAGAATACCTATATATAGGGCATGTGGGGGATAGTAGGGCATATATTATTAGTGGTGAGGGTATCTCTCAGATTACGGAGGATCATTCACTTGTAAATGAGCTAGTTAAAAATGGAAGCATTACTATTGAGGAAAGCAAAACACATCCCCAAAGAAATATGATCACTAGGGCAGTAGGAACTAGCAATGAAATAGAAGTAGATGTAATAAAAAGGCATTATAATAATAATGATATCTTATTAATATGTAGTGATGGACTTTCTAATATGGTTAGCGACGAGGAAATTTTAAAAACATTTAATAAAATACCAATAATTAAAGAAGCGTGTAAAGAATTAATAAATAAAGCTAAAGATAATGGTGGAAAAGATAATATAACAATTATAGCTGTAAAATTAGTTAGATAGAGGTGATTAGATGATAGGAAAATTATTAGGAAATAGATATGAAATTTTAGAACAAATTGGTAATGGGGGTATGGCCTTAGTTTATAAAGCTAAATGCCGGTTATTAGATAGGTTTGTAGCTATAAAAGTATTGAAGGATGAATTTATTGATGATGAAGAATTTATTAGAAAATTTAAACGAGAATCACAAGCTGCAGCAAGCCTTTCTCATCCCAATATTGTAAATATATATGATGTGGGTGTAGATGATGATGAAGTTAAAAAGATTCACTATATTGTTATGGAGTATATTAATGGTAAAAATCTAAAAGAAATCCTTAAAGAAAAAGGTGCATTTTCTTTGGATGATACAATTAACTATTCATTGCAAATAGCTGAGGCACTAGATAATGCTCATAGAAATGGAATTGTCCACAGAGATATAAAACCACAAAATATAATGGTAACAAATGATAAAAGAGTTAAAGTAACAGATTTTGGAATTGCTAGGGCAGCAACATCTTCAACAGTAACTACAACATCTGATGTTTTAGGCTCCGTTCACTATTTTTCTCCTGAACAAGCAAGGGGCGGATATACTGATGAAAAATCTGACATATATTCTTTAGGCATAGTAATTTATGAAATGATTACTGGTAGGTTACCTTATGATGGAGATAGTGCTATAAGTGTAGCACTTAAACACGTTCAAGATGATATTGTTCCGCCTAGGGAATTGGATAATACAATTCCAATTGGATTAGAATCTATAATTTTGAAATGTGTTCAAAAAAGACAAGCTGATAGATACAGTAGCATAAGAGACCTAATAAAAGATTTAAAGAATATAGATTCTCTTAACTCTTTTGGAGGTGCAAGTGAAGAGGAGCTAGATTCTAATACAAGAATTATCCCAATTGTTAAAGATGAGAGTGTGATAGACATGAAAAAAGATAATAATAAAAAGAAAAATAAAGAAAAAAAATCCGGTGGGGGAGCTTTAATGATATTCTTAGGGATATTTTTAGCATTCCTATTAGTATCTGGTATTACACTTGGTATAGCTAGGTTACAAGGGTTCCTAAAAACTGAGGAAATTATAGTTCCAAATATTACTGGTATAGATAAAGATATAGCAAGAGAAGAAATAGAAAAGCTTGGACTTAAATTTGAAATTATTGGTACAGTTAAGGACCCTAAGTTTGAAAAAGATCAGGTTGTGACACAAAGTGAGCCGGAAAATTCAAAGGTTAATAAAGGCTTTCCAATTAAAGTTACAGTTAGCCAAGGTGTTGATATGGTAAGTGTTCCTAGTATTCTAAATAGAGAGGTAGGAGAAGCTGAAACCCTAATAAAGGCTGCAGGACTTACAGTGGGGCAACCTACTTATGAATTTTCAGAAACTATACCGGTAAATATGATTATTAGGCAAAGTCCAGAGGCATTTGAAAGTGTAGAGCCTGGAAGTAAGGTTGAATTTGTAATAAGCCAAGGAACTGAGGTAAAAACAGCTATAATGATTAAAGTCGTAGGAAAGGATATAGATACAGCCTATGCTGAATTAGGTGTTTTAGGCTTTGTTGTTGGGCAAGTTACTCCTGAACCTAATGAAAATATTGCAAAAGGTATAGTAATTTGGCAAGAATATGATCAAGGCAATGAATTAGAAACTGGAACAGCTATTGACCTAATAGTTAGTGATGGGCCACCTGAACCTGTGGAGGAAGAACCAGTAGATGAAGAACCAATTGAAGCAGAAAGCCAAATAACATTTTTGGTACCAATACCCCAAGATAAACCAGCCACAGAAGTAAAGATAATAAGAACCCAAGATGGAAATACTAGCATTGTTTATAAGAAGACACATAATGCTGATGAGGGTGAAAAACTAATTCCATTAATGGGTAAAAAAGGTGATCAATTTGATGTACTCTTTGATGACGTTTGGCAATATACTGAAATTAAATAGGAATAGGAAAAAGGAGTATACTATATGTTAAAAGGAGTAATAGTAAGGGGTGTAGGAGGTTTTTATTATGTTAAAACCTCTGAAGGAGTTATTGAAAGTAGAGCAAGAGGACTTTTCAGAGATGAAAATATAACTCCCATGGTGGGAGATAATGTTAATATAAGAATAAGTGAGGAGGACCATAGCGGATATATAGATGAAATATATCCAAGAACTTCTCAATTGTCAAGGCCTCCTGTAGCTAATGTGACTCAAGCAATAATAGTAATGAGTATTAAAGATCCAGAAATCAATACTTGGTTATTGGATAAATTTCTATTAATGGCAGAATATGAGGGCTTAAAAATAATTATTTGCCTAAATAAGGCTGATTTAGACCAAGAAGCTGCTCTTTCCCTAAGTGAAATATATAATAAGGCAGGCTATGAAGTTATAATAGCAAGTGCTGTAAATAATCTTGGTATTGATAGACTAAGAGAAGTGTTAGAAAATAATGTTACAGTTATAGCTGGCCCTTCAGGAGCCGGCAAGTCATCTCTACTGAATGGGGTAAACCCAAAGCTACAACTAAAAGTAGGGGATATAAGTACAAAATCTAAAAGAGGAAAGCATACAACAAGGCATGTTGAGTTATTGGATTTAAGTGATAATTCTTATGTATTAGATACTCCTGGTTTTTCTTCTTTACATTTAGATTTTATTGAAGATGAAGTTGAACTAAGAGAATATTTTAAAGAAATCCATAAATATGGTCAAGAATGCAGATTTTTATCCTGTCTTCATGACCAGGAACCAAATTGTGCTGTAAAAGATTACGTGAATAAGGGTGTTATAAATAAGTTAAGGTATGAAAATTACCTGTTATTATTAGAAGAAATAAAAAGCAATAGGAGGTACTAATATGATTAAAATAGCTCCTTCCTTATTGTCCGCAGATTTTGCAAATCTTAAGGAAGAAATTAAGAGTATAGAAAGAGGTGGGGCTGATTACCTACATTTGGATGTAATGGATGGTATGTATGTGCCAAATATTACATTTGGAGCTCCGGTTATTAAAAAACTTAGACCTATTACTAAACTGCCTTTTGATGTACATTTAATGATAGAAAAACCAGAAAGATTTATAAAAGACTTCGTAGATGCTGGGGCTGATATAATAACTGTTCATCAAGAAGCTACTAGTCACCTTCATAGAACTATACAAGAAATAAAATCATATGGAATAAAGGCTGGGGTTTCACTAAATCCTGCTACTTCATTAGATACTTTGGAATATGTTTTAGAAGATTTAGATTTAGTCTTAATAATGACAGTCAACCCTGGTTTTGGAGGTCAGTCCTTTATTAAATCCATGGAAAGTAAAATTAAAGCTCTTAGAAAGATAATTGAAGAAAGAGATTTAGATATTATCTTAGAAGTTGATGGTGGAGTTAAATTATCTAATGCAGTTGAAATTCATAACTATGGAGCAGATCTTTTAGTAGCAGGTTCAGATATATTTGGGGCTGAAGATGTAGAAAAGAGAACTCGTGAATTTAAAAATTTAATTGTTTAAACCTGATTAATATGTTATTATAGTAATAAGAGAATAAAAGCATTAACACTAGGGGAGCAATATGCTGAGAGTGGATTTATCCCGACCCTTATGACCTGAACTAGGTAATTCTAGCGTAGGAAAGTGTGTATTGTATTTTAATACCCATTACCTGTCTAGGTAATGGGTATATTTTAATTGGGGAGGTATTTATGAATAAGAATTGGAATGTAAGAATGCTAGCAGAGGGCGGTATAATGATAGCATTATCAGTTTTATTGTCATTAATAAAGATTTACCAAATGCCAAATGGTGGGTCTGTAACAGCAGGAAGTATGGTGCCTATATTATTATTTGCCTTAAAGTGGGGATTGGTTCCTGGTATTACTGTAGGAACTGCATATGGTATTATAGATTTTATTATAAAACCTTCCTTTTACCATCCTGTACAAGCCTTGTTAGATTATCCAGTAGGCTACGGATTATTAGGATTAGCAGGTATTTTTTATGTGATGAAGGAAAAAGATAGAACATCCGATATAGTTAAGATAGCTTTAGGAATTTCTCTAGCAGTAATAGGAAGAATGATAGCACATACTTTATCAGGAGTAATATTTTTTGCAGAATATGCAGGAGATATGAACCCTTGGCTGTATTCAATAGGTTACAATGCCTCATTTTTGCTACCAGAATTATTAATTTCCGTTATAATTATTATCTTAATCTGGAAACCTATAAATAGATTTATTAAGAAATAGGAGATGTATTATGAAAGCACTTATTATAGCTAGTGGTAGAATAGATGATTATGACTTACTCAATTCCCTAGTTCAGGAAAACAGTTTTATTCTCTGTGCTGATGGTGGACTTAACCACCTAATGAAAATAGGTTTAATTCCTAATTTAGTTTTAGGAGATCTGGATTCTATTTCAGATGATGGAATAGAATATATAAAAAGTAAAAATATTAAAGTAGAAAAGTATCCTACTATGAAGGATGAAACAGATACACATTTGGCAGTAAATTATTTAATATCTAAAAATTATAAAGAAATAACAATTATAGGTGGCATTGGAACTAGGATGGACCATACATTAGCCAATATATTCCTTTTAAGGAAATTGAATAAGATAGGTATAAAAGGATGTATTATTAATGGTAATAATATTATACATTTGATAGATAATTCAATTAAATTACTAAGAAAAGACAATTACTATACGTCTATTATACCTATTAGTCAGGACGGGATTCAGGTAAGTGTTAGTGGATTTTTATATCCATTGATGAATGAGCATATTGATTTTGGTTCAACTAGAGGTATAAGTAATATTTTGACCAGTAGTTTTGGAAATATTATTCTTTTAAAGGGTGAAGCATTAATTATTGAATCCATGGATCTATAAGTTTTACTATTGTGTAACACTTATATATTAATAGAATATAATGGTACAAAGCTATTAGGAGTGATATCCATGAATAGAAAGTACTCTAAACATAAATTGTCAATTGAGAAATTAGTGGGAATTATATTAGGTTCCATTGGTTTATTTTTAGTAATTAGTTCTATTCCAATAAGATTTCTTATATTAGTTGTTGGAATAGCTCTTATAGCTATGGCTGTCTTATTATTGACAATAAAATAGGGCTTCCCATTATTTGATAATGGAAGCCCTATTTATGTTCCTTTTATATTAAGCCTACAACGCTCTTTCAACATAACCGGATCTTAGACATCTTGTACATACATTTACTCTTCTAACTCCTCCATTAACAACTGCTCTAACCTTTCTAATGTTAGGTGAAAAGCTTCTTGGATTCTTTTTGTTTGAGAAAGTTACCTTATTACCAAATACTTTCTTTTTGCCACACACTTCGCAAATTTTCGCCATAAAAAAACACCTCCTTAATCTAGTGCTACATAATACTTTATAAGTATATTTATATTAATCAATAATAACAACTTACATTTTACCACAGAAATCTACTATAATGCAAGAAAAATGTTTAATTTGTTCAATTAATAAAAAGTAATTAGTTGAACTATTAGGATTTATAATGTAATATATAATATATGCTATATATAAAATGAGGAGGCGATTGTTTATGCCAGCCAAAACTAATACGGACCTAGGATTAATTACTATTGATGATAATGTAATTGCAACATTAGCAGGCTTATCAGCAATGGAAAGTTATGGGATAGTAGGTATGGCTTCTAAAAATGCAACTGATGGATTCTTTGAACTTTTAAAATGGGATTATTTATCTAAAGGTATTAGGGTAGCATCAAAGGATAATATATTGACTATTGATCTACATGTTATCTTAGAATATGGTGTTAAAATATCTGTTGTTGCGCAAAATATAATTGAAAGAGTTAAATTTAGTGTAGAGAAAATAACTGGTGTAACAGTAGATAAAATAAATGTACATGTACAAGGAATTAGAGTTGAAAAGTAGTTTAAGGAGGTACTAT
>CAZAGS010000002.1:0-59110 GCA_964484955.1 uncultured Tissierellaceae bacterium | reverse complement strand
TTAGATGTATGTTATCTAGAATGATGCTTAGTAATTCAAATGTATTAGTTTTAGATCAACCTACAAACCACTTGGACTTAGAGTCAATTACTGCTGTAAATAATGGTTTAAAGGATTTCAAGAGTAATGTATTGTTTGCATCTCATGACCACCAATTTATACAAACCATTGCTAATAGAATTATTGAAATCAAACCTGATGGATTTAATGATAGAGAAATGACTTATGAAGAATATCTAGAAAGATTTTATTAATGGAAATGTCATCCCTAGGGATGACATTTTTTTATCTTACAATAATCTTCTTCTTATATATTGACTTGTCTTATCTATTATAATGACCATTAGAGAAATACCCAGTAATAAAAATCCTACCTGCTCCCAGTTCCTCCAATTTATATTCTGTGATAAGACAGTTCCTATACCTCCTGCTCCAATAATTCCTAAAATAGTTGAAGTTCTAATATTTGACTCTAGTCTATATAGGGCAAGACTTATAAAGGTTGGAAAGGTATGTGGTATTAGGCCATTTACATAGGCTTCAATATTTGAAGCACCTGTTACTATAATACTATCTTTTATATTCTTCTCTGTACTTTCTAATACTTCACTATACATTTTGGTCAATACCCCTGTAGTATAAATACTTAAGGCCATGGCCCCAGCCAAAGGTCCTGCTCCAACGCCCCTAAAGAATATTATTGCAGTAATTATTGATGGAAAGGTTCTTAATATATTTATTAGAGCTTTAAATAATAGAGAAATGCTTCTTTTAGGTGATGTATTATATGCAGTTAAATAAGAAATAACAATTGCAAATAAGGCACCTACTAATGTTGCAAATAATGCTATAAACAAACTTTCTTGTATTCCAAGGATTAACTTCGGAAAGTAGGTCACATCTATCTTTATCATTCGAGATAAAATTTGTTTTCCCTGCTGCAATCCTAATAATAATCTATCATAAGATATATTTAATGATTTGTATAAGACCACAATAATTCCGATCAAAATAAGAGGAGTTAGGATTAACTTGGTTAATTTGAAGTTTTTATAAGATTTAATAGATTTAAACTTTATAGACGTTTTATTTAAAGAGTTTCTAATATATAGACTTAAAATATCAATTAATAATATAGTGAAGAATAAAATAAGAATCAATGTAGCTAAATTGTCATACCTTAAATGATTTAAGTCTCTCCACATAATTTGACCTATTCCACCTGCACCAACTAGTCCCAGTATTGTAGCACTTCTTATATTGGTTTCAAATACTATAAAGAAAATAGATATAGACTGTTGAACCATATTAGGCAATACACAATATCTTAAGACTTGTATAGAATTTGCACCTACAGACCTGGTGGAATTCAATTGATTTTCATTTATAGATTCAATATATTCCCTAAATAATTTTAAGCTCATTAAAAAGGCTATTATTGTTAGTGCAATAATTCCTGAGAATTTACCTATAGAAAATACACTTACTAATAAGGCTGCCCAGATTAAACTGGGAATTGTTCTAAAAAACGAAAATATAGAGCTTAATATACTTGCTAAATACTTGTTTAATGCAATATTATTAGCTGTTAGTAGTGAAAATGGTACCGCTAATATTACACCCATAATAGATGAAACTATGGCTATTTCAATAGTTTCGATTAGTTTTTCAAACACTTCACTAGTATATGATAGATTTGGTCTTAACATTCTTTGAAACAAGTTAAGCATACTAGGTATACCTTTATAGAGTCTTACAAAGCTGAAATTTACCTTATAGCCTAAAAATATTAATATTAAAATAAGTCCTAGTGGAAATATAATTCTATTACGTCTTTTTTTACTTATATATGTCTTTAAGGAGTCCATCGCTTAAATCACCTGCACTTCCATCATATACAATTTTCCCATCTTTTAAGGCTAATATTCTATGGCAATATTTCTTAGCTAAATTTACATCATGAAGATTTATCATAATAGTCATATTCTTCTTTTCATTAACTTTCTTAAAGTACTCCATAATAACCCTAGATGTTGCTACATCAAGGCTTGAAACTGGTTCATCTGCCAGTATTATCTTTGGCCTTTGACATAGAGTCTTAGCAATGGCAACTCTTTGCTTTTGCCCTCCACTTAATTGATCTGCTCTTTCAAACATCTTTTCCGTTAGGCCTACTTGTCTCAAGGCAATAGATGCTCTTTCGTAATCGTCATCTGAAAATAAACCTAGAATAGACTTTAAGGAAGACTTATATCCAAGTCTTCCTATTAGTACATTATCAAGTACCGTTGATCTATCAATTAAATTATAATCTTGGAATATAAATCCAATATTCCTCCTAATGGATTTAAGTTCTGAAGTAGAAAGTTTTGTAATATCCAAGTCATCAAGGTAAATCTTCCCCTTTGATGGCTTAACTAGTAGGTTAATAGTCTTTAATAAACTGGATTTACCACTGCCACTGGATCCTATTATCCCAATAAATTCTCCTTGTTGGATTTCTAAACTAACATCATCTACGGCTAATACTTTCCCATCATAAAGAACAGTAATATTCTCCAATTTCAACATATAATCAGCTCCTACTTCCCTTCTTTTAAATCTACATTCATTGTTTTAGCAGTTGTTCTAATAACATCATAATCTGCATCTGTTGCTTCTTCAAATCCATACATATTAAATAATTCTATTAAAAGAGCTTTACCTTCATCAGATGCCTGAATCTTTAATAAAGCATCTTTGATTTTGCCTTGAAGCTCTGCATCCATATCTCCTCTTAAGGTAACACTAATATTTGGAATAAATTCAGTATATCCTAAAAGCTCTGTTTCTTCCATAGCTTTTGGAAAGTCTTCTTCATATCTTTCTCTTGCATCTACAAAAGTTGTAGCCACATCAACGTCTCCATTTAAAAGTAGTTGAAGTGATTTATCGTGACCACCACTATATACATATTGGATATCCTTTTCAATATCTATTCCTTCAGTTATTAAATGAGCACCTGGGAATAAATAACCTGAAGTTGATGATGGGTCTACAAAAGCTACAGTATGCCCTTTAACATCAGCAAAATTTTTTATTCCGCTATCTTTTCTCACTAAAAATTGAGATCTATACATTGCTTCACCAGATTTATTTATAGCTGTTAAAATAACTTGTGCATTACTTTCACTATTTGCAAGAACATATGCAAAAGGTGGGATAAATCCAAAATCTACTTGACCAGAACCTAAGCCTTCAACTACACCAACATAATTTGTAGCAGTGAAACCTTCTACTTTAATTCCTAATTCTTTTGAAAGCATTTCTGTTAATGGTTCTACAGATTCAATAAGTGTATCCCCATCCTTCATAGGTACAAAGCCCATTTTTAAAACTTGTTCTTCTTTTGCTGTACATCCTACTACTGATATTGCCAATACTACTACTATTAATAATGCTATTATCTTTTTCATATATACCCTCCTAAACTTATTCTATTAACTATAGAATACTACAATTTTAGGAATTTTGCAATACACTTTGCTAAAATAAAATAAGTGTACCCAAGTATATGGGCACACTTATTTCTTATTGTCTCTCTCCGAACTCTATGTCTATATCAATTTCTATTCCATTTCTAATTACTTTGAGATTTGCAACATCTCCTATCTTGTAATTATATAATGTCTTCTTAAGTTGGTTCATATTATCAATATTTGTCTTATCAATACTAATAATAATATCTCCATTTAAAAGCCCTGCTTTATCAGCTGGAGTATCTTTTCCTACTTGAATTAAGATGACTCCATTATCTTGACCAAGTTCTACACCAAGTCTTGCTTGATATTCTTTAACACCAACTCCAGAGATTCCCATAAAGACAGTTTCGTAATTACCTGTTTTAATAACTTCTTCAATAATTACTTTGGCACTATCTATAGGAATTGCAAATCCTAATCCTTCAGCTGACTTAATCTTAGCTGTATTAATACCAATTACATCTCCATTACTATTTAATAGTGGTCCACCGCTGTTTCCCCCATTTATAGAAGCATCTGTTTGAATTAAGTCCTCAATTACATTATTGGCATCAATTTGAATAGACCTGTGAAGACCGGAAATTATTCCTGAAGTAACTGTTCTTTGGAATTCTAGTCCTAATGGATTTCCTATTGCAACTGCGATCTCTCCCACTTGTAAATTTGATGAGTCACCTAGGGTTGCTGTTGGTAGTCCTGTGGTCTCTACTTTTACCATAGCCAAATCTAATACTGGGTCATTCCAAAGAGTTTTCCCTTCTAACTTTTCTCCATTTTCAAATAAGACTTGTATAGACTTTGAATTTCCATCATTAACTACATGGGAGTTGGTTAGTATATAGCCATTACTATTGACTATTATACCTGACCCAACCCCTTCCACATCCCTAGTTCCAAAAAAGTCTTGTTGAACTCCTACTGTTGTTATTCCAACAACTGAGCTCATAGCCTTCTTTGCAACTGCTGCAACTGTATTTATGTCATCAGTAGAATTTATATTAACAACCGGAGATGCATATACTCCAGTTGGACTTGTTGTTTGAGCAAACAGTTTTGGTGCTATAAAACTAGATGCTAAACCACCGATTAATGAAGCTATTAATATCACTGCTATATAGGATAACAGGCTTCCTCTAAATTTTCTTTTAGGTTTTTTACTTACAGTTTTAAATTCTCTATATTGGTTTTCTTCATCTTTTATCATTTCTTCAACTACATTTTCATCATTAATTATTTCATGTTCTAAAAAATCTTGATTTCTATCATCATTCATGCTTCTTCCTCCTTTTCACTTTGTAGCTTCATTATAATAGTATAATGTGGAAATATTATGGATAAATTATGTTTTTGTTGTGGGATTAATACATTTATTATAATCTTTGTTATAATGGTAATAATTAGAATATTAAAGAGGTGATTTGATGAGCTATAAAATATTTTTAGTAGAAGATGATGTAAATTTAAATTTGGTATTAAAAACATACTTAGAAAATGAAGGATGGACTGTGACTTCATTTTTAAATGGTTCATCAGCAAAAGAAAATATATTAAATAGTCCTGATTTATGGATATTGGATATTATGTTACCTGATATTGATGGTTATCAACTTATTAAAGAGATAAAAACTGCTGATCCACAGGTTCCTGTTATATTTATTTCTGCTAGAGATGCAGATATAGATAGGGTTGTAGGATTGGAATTAGGAAGTGATGACTATTTAGCTAAGCCATTTTTACCTAGAGAGCTAGTATTAAGAGCTAAGAAACTGCTAGATAGAGTTAATCCTAGTATTAATAATCTGGGTCCTTATACAATCAATCATACAAGTAGAGAGATTAGATTGGATAATGAAATAATTGATTTAACCACAAAAGAATATGATTTAATATTATACTTTGCCAAAAATCAAGATCGGGCATTATCTAGAGAACAAATTCTTGATTATATTTGGGGAGAGGATTATTTTGGCTCGGACAGAGTTGTAGATGATCTAATAAGGCGAATAAGACGTAAAATGTCAAAATTAAATTTAGAAACTATTTATGGCTATGGATATAAGGTGATTAAATCATGAAAAGAATGAAAGATTATCCATTAGCTGTTCAAATATGGATTGTATTTGCCATTATTACACTTTCAATATCAATTTTACTTTCCTTTATACTTCCGGTAACTCTTAGAAGCTTTTTCACAAGGGAGATTTATGCCACTATAGATTCTGCCCAAGACCTTATCTTTAATCAATTTGATAGCCAAGTTTATAGGGATTATTTGGGCAGTGAATTCTTTGGAAACAAGCAGAAGTTGGAAGATATTAGGACTGTAAATCACTTTATTATATATAAAGATGATAATAGTATAGTTGTTAATTTCCCCATACCAACAGAATTTGCCCTAGCAGTTAAAGCCCAATCGGAAATACAAAAATCTAATAGTGAGGAATATAGTGGAGCTTTAAATGGTGAAAAGGTCTTTTATATTATTACTAAAGGTAAGGCCTTAGGTAGAGATGCATTTTTAGTAAGTTTTATGGGAGACTCTTATAGAGAAGATTTGGTTAGGACCTTATTTAGAAGATTGGTTAGTATTGTGATTCTGGTATTTATATTTAGCTGGATACCAGCACTACTTCTAAGTAATTATCTTACAAAACCTTTAGTTGACTTGGAAAAAAGGCTAAAGAAGATTGCAGATAATCAATGGAATGAAAAAGTTGAACTAAATCGGCAGGATGAGATTGGAAAATTAGGTGATTCTATAGAATATCTTAGAAATAGACTTATTAGACAAGATGAAGCCCAGCAGTCTTTTCTGCAAAATGTTAGCCATGAATTAAAAACACCTGTAATGGTAATACGTAGTTTTTCCCAAGCTATTGTAGATGGTATATACCCAAAGGGTGATTTAAAAGGGTCTATAGAAGTTATAGATAAAGAAGCTGAAACTCTAGAAAATAAGATTAAAAACCTATTATATATGACCAAATTAGATTATATTTCAGACTATGATAAAAATATAGAAAATTTTTCACTGGACTTAGTTATTAATGATGTAATAGAAAGATTTTCCTTACATCGACCAGATGTAAAATGGAATGTAAATTTAAATCCAATTACAATTGTAGGAGATATAGAACAATGGAAGGTTGTAATAGAAAATCTATTAAATAATCAGTTACGATATGCTGTAAGTGAAATACAGATTTCCTTAGAAGATAATCTCTTACATTTTTATAATGATGGACCTTCAATAGATGAAAAGACACTAGATAATATGTTTACTAAATTTAATAAAGGATATAAAGGTGAGTTTGGCTTAGGATTAGCCATAGTATATAAAATATTACAGATGCATAATTGTTGTATTTCTGTTAGGAATGAAAATCTAGGGGTATCATTTTTGATAGAGTTAGATCCAGAAATGAGTATTATTTAACAATATTATATCAGAAGGGATGATTCAATGGAAAAGTTGAACGTAAAAATAGAGCATATTATTCATAGTTGTTTTACAGTAGAAACTAAAGAACACTTTTTTGTATTTGATTATTATGCAGGAGATATTGAGCTTAGTAAAACTAAAAAAAATTATGTCTTTGTAACACATGGTCATGGTGACCACTACACACCAGATATCTTTAATTGGGAAGGAAGAGATATAAAGTATATTATAAGTTCGGATATAGATATAAGTAGAGATGATAAAAAGATATATATTATGAATCCAAACGAGATACTAGAATTTGATGATATAGATGTTAAGACCTTTGCTTCCACAGATTTAGGGTTAAGCTTTTTAGTGACTGTAGATGGCATAAATATCTTTCATGCTGGGGATTTAAATTGGTGGTATTGGAATAATGATAGTCCTGATGAGAAAAAGGAAATGGAAATAGCTTTTAAAAGTGAAATAGCTGAAATTAAAGGTGAAGAAATTGATATAGCATTTTTCCCTGTAGATCCTAGACTGGAGGAAAACTTCCATTTAGGTGGAGAATTTTTTATCAAAGAAATTAAACCAAAATACTTTCTTCCTATGCATTTTGGGGATAAGTTCAAAACCTCAAAGCACTTTATCCACAAAATGAAGAATAGTGGGAGTACAATTGTGGAGATTACTCACAAAAATCAAATTATAGAGTTGTAAAGATAAAAAATCCATATGGTCATCTGAACGTTCTTTAAAACCTAAAACCTTAGATTCTTCACTGCGTTCAGAATGACAATATGGAAAGCCTATTTATTTCAATATTAATTCAACAGGACAATGGTCTGATCCCATTATATGGTCGTGTATTTCTGAGGATTTTACCCTATCTATAAATCTTTCACTTACTATAAAGTAATCAATTCTCCACCCAGAGTTATTTGCTCTGGCATTTCTCATGTAAGACCACCAAGTATAGGCCCCTTCAGTATCTGGGTAGAAGTGTCTAAAAGTATCTACAAATCCTGAATCTAACAGTTCAGTCATCTTAGCCCTTTCTTCGTCACTAAATCCAGCACTTTTTCTATTAGTATTTGGATTTTTTAGATCTATTTCTCTATGTGCAACGTTTAAGTCACCACAAAGAATTACAGGTTTCTTTTCATCAAGTCCTTTTATATAGTTTGAGAAATCTCTTTCCCATTCCATCCTATAATCCAGTCTAGCCAATTCATTTTGTGAATTTGGAGTATATACATTTACTAAGTAAAAATCTTCATATTCAAGGGTAATTACTCTTCCCTCACTATCATGATTTTCAATATTTATTCCATAATGATAAGTAAGAGGTTCTACTTTAGTATAGATGGCAGTACCTGAATATCCCTTTTTCTCAGCATAATTCCAATATTGATGATAACCATGAAGATTTATATCTATTTGACCTTCTTGTAATTTTGTTTCCTGTACACAAAATATATCTGCATCAATAGTTAAAAAGTAGTCCATAAAACCTTTTCTTACATTTGCCCTTAATCCATTTACATTCCAAGAAATAAGTTTCATTTTCTCCCTCCATTTTAATATTCATCTAAAAATGAATGTTTTTCTCTATCTATTTCCCAGCCTAATATTTGATCCATATTCACATTTTCTGCTGCTCTAAATATGGACATATCAACATTGTTAAAACTGCCCTTTAATTCTTCAATTAGTGCTTTTATTTCATGACGTTTGTTGCCTATTTTCTTTGCGGCTACCATACAAGCACAGTTCAGTGGCCATATTCCACTATTTTGTATAAATCTTTCTATATAAGTCTCTTCAATCAAATAAAGAGGCCTTATTAACTCCATATTTTCAAAGTTTTCTGCTTTAAGTTTTGGTAGCATGGTTTTAAAATTACCTGCACATAATAAATTTAACATAGTGGTTTCTATAACGTCGTTAAAATGGTGTCCTAAGGCTAGTTTATTACATCCCAATTCTTTAGCTTTTCCATATAAGGCGCCCCTTCTCATTCTGGCACACATATAACAAGGATAATCCTTAGCTATTTTGTCAGCTACTTCAAATATATTAGCTTCATAGATTTGAACAGGAATTTCTAAATACTTGCAGTTATCTATTAATAGTTCCCTAATTTCACTATGATACCCTGGGTCCATGGCTATAAACTCTAATTCAAAATTACGATTACCATGTTTTTGCAATTCTTGAAAGAGTTTTGCCATTAAGAGACTATCCTTACCACCTGAAATAGCTACTGCAATCTTGTCTCCATCTTGAATAAGCTCATATTCTTTTATAGCCTTAATAAATTTAGACCAAATATGTTTTCTATATGTTTTTATTACACTTCTTTCTATATCAGCCAAAGGCTTTCTATCATTAAAAGGAACTAGTATGTCACAACCTTGTCCTGCCAGTCCTAAATCTTTTTCTTCCACTTTTATCACTCCATTTTTTGCCTAAGTAAAAATACCTTATCTATAATAGTTTAACCCAGATAGGCTTATAAAACAAGTAAAGAGATTAGGATTTAATCCTAATCTCTCTCACTAAACATTAAATCTAAAATCTATAATGTCTCCATCTACTACTATATATTCTTTACCTTCTAGGGTAACTAATCCTTTTTCCTTACACTTTTGAGTTGTTCCAAATTCTACTAAATCTTTGTATCTAGTGACTTCAGCTCTTATAAATCCCTTTTCAATATCCGTATGAATTTTACCTGCTGCATGCTTTGCAATAGTTCCCTTTTTAATGGTCCAGGCTCTTACTTCTTGAACGCCAGCTGTTAAAAAGCTCATAAGACCCAGGTAGTCATAGGCTGTTTTGCATAGTTTGTCTATTCCAGTTTCTTCAATTTCAAGGTCTTCCATAAATAAATCTCTATCCTCTTGGTCTAATTGAGATATTTCTTGCTCTGTTTTAACGCAGATTTCAATTACAGGAGTGTTAGTTTCTTTTGAAAAGTTTTCTAATGCTTCTTTACCTGGATAATCCCCATCCATTAGCTGATTTTCATCTATATTAACAACTAAAATCATAGGCTGTTCTGATAGAAATGAAAAAGTCTTTAAGATTTCTTTTTCCTCTTCATCAAAATCCATATTGTGTAATAATAGACCTTCTTCTAATCCATCTCTACACTTCTTTAATACTTCTAACTCTTCTAATTGCTCTTTTGTTTGCTTTTTACTAGTTGTTATTTTTTCTATACGATTTTCAATAACTCCTAAATCTGCAAACAGTAATTCCATATTTATAGTTTCAATATCTCTCATAGGATCAATGGACCCATCAGCGTGAATTACTCCATCATTTTCAAAAGCTCTTATAACATGTACCAAAGTATCTGATTTTCTAATATTGTCTAAAAATTGATTGCCTACCCCTTTACCAGCACTGGAACCCTTAACAAGTCCAGGAACATCTATAACTTCTATAGTGGCATAGGTAACTTTTTTAGCTTTATATAAATCTTCTAAAAATAATAGTCTTTCATCAGGTATTCTAGCCATTCCCAGGTGCGCTTCAACTTTTCCCTGTGAGAATTCTGATACTTCTATATTTGACCCCGTTAACAAATTAAATAATGTAGTTTTACCTACAGAAGGTAGTCCAATTAAACCAATCTTCATATATAACGCTCCTTTTTAATATTCTTCTATAACTATTATAATGTTAGGTCCAGTATAAAGTAAAGACATATAAATAAAAAATAGCCCTATAAAGAGCTATCTATCTTATACATTAAATCTAAAAAGAACTACATCTCCATCTTTCATAATGTATTCTTTTCCTTCTATTCTAACCAGGCCTTTTTCTTTGGCGGAAGTCATGTTTCCTCCATGAGCATATAAATCATCGAAGGCTATGACTTCAGCTCTTATAAATCCTCTTTCTATATCAGAGTGAATTTTGCTAGCTGCTTGTGGAGCTGGGGTACCAGTCTTTATTGTCCAAGCTCTGGACTCCATTGGTCCTGCAGTTAAAAAACTCATAAGCCCAAGTAATTTATAGCTTGCCTGTATCAACTTATCTAGACCTGACTTTTCTAGTCCCATATCCTTTAAAAACTCCATTTTTTCATCTTCATCTAATTGGGAAATCTCTTGTTCTATTTGTGCACTAACTACTACTACCTCTGCATCTTCTTGTGCTGCATATTGACGTACCTTTTCTACATAATTGTTTCCACCAGCTACTAAATCATCTTCACTTACATTAGCTGCAAATATTACAGGTATTGTGGATAATAAATTAAATGACTTCAATATATCCTTTTCTTCATCAGTTAAATCCAATTTTCTAATTGATTTGCCCTCTTCTAGTGTTAGTTTTACTCTTTCCACTAGTTCTAATTCTAAAGCTAAAGATTTATCACCTTTAACTGCTCTTTCTAATCTTTCTAATCTTCTTTCTAAAACTTCCATATCCGAAAAAATAAGTTCTATATTTATAGTTTCTATGTCTCGAATTGGATCTATATCACCGTCTACATGAACTATGTCTATATCTTCAAAACATCTGACCACATGGACTATTGCTTCTACTTCTCTTATATGTGAAAGAAACTTATTTCCAAGTCCTTCTCCATTACTGGCTCCTTTTACTAGTCCAGCTATATCATAGAATTCTATAGCAGTAGGCACAGTTTTCTTTGAAGTATATAATGTAGCCAATTTTTCTAATCTATCATCAGGTACTGCTACCACACCTACATTTGGCTCAATGGTACAGAATGGATAGTTTGCCGACTCTGCTCCTGCTCCTGTTATTGCATTAAATAATGTACTCTTTCCTACATTTGGTAATCCTACTATTCCTAATTTCATTAATCTTTTTCCCCTCTATATAAATAATATCATATTTAATATTTTTTGCATCACAAGAGGATATTATATATTATATGGCTACAATATACAAGAAAAACCCTCATATGAGGGTTTTTCAGTTATCTATAATCATTTTGCTTTGCTATGGCTTCATCTCTAATTTCATCTCTCATACTATCAATTGCATTTTCTCTTCTTTGATTCTTCATTTCTAACTCACTTTTTAACTTTTCATCTTCAGTTGAAGCAATTATATCTTTAGATTCTCTATAATTACTTATTGTGTGGTCAATGGCAAATTGAAGCTTATCTACATTATCTCTTCTATCATCTGGTTTTGCTTGGTTTTTCTTAATAAAAATCACCCCATTAAAAGATATTTAACTCTTCTATATTGTGCATAGTTTGGAGATTTTAATACCAGGTATTTTTTTGAAAAAAAAGAGCAAGGATTCCTCCTTGCTCTAGGGTTTTTATTAAAGTTTAAATTTTACTATAATATTTGGGTCTAATACTCTGAAAGTAAAACTTTCAGTAGCAAAGAATCTTACTTTTTCTGCATCATGAGATTGATATCCTATGGAAAAGTCTCTTCCTATAGTTAATTCTAGATCCTCATGATCAAAAGGTAATAAATATGCACCCTTTACTACATGACTAAATATGATTTTTCCACCAATTAACTTCTCAATTCTTTTGTCTAGTGGGTAGGCTGTTTCTTTCGATATTATTCTTTTATATGCTTCTTTATTTACTACTAAAGAAAATGGCCCCTGAACAAATGCCTTTCTAAGTTGTACTAAACCTTTAGCTATAGCTTCCATAATTTCAATTGGATTGTTACCAAAATCTATAGGTACACCCTCCATTTCTTCGTCTATACCATGTACTATGGCTTGTTCAAGACTATTATATACAGCATTTTCTTCAAAAAGTGCTAGTGATTTCATGGCTTCTTCTAGCGGTTCATAATCTATATCCTTTGCACCTCTGGCAATATTATCTAGTTCCCATCTACCCATTTCAAATTCTATTCTAGATTCTAAAAGTGGTAACACCTGGTAGTTACCATAGCTAACTCCATCTACTTCATCTATATTTGTAAGTCTACCTTCAGTTATAACATTGTAGTCTAAACCTTTTGGTCCTTCTACCTTAACTACTTTTCTAGCAGATAAATAGGCCCTTAAAACTTCTTCTGCCCTTTCATCTATTTCTTTCCAAGCTTCATTTGAAATAGGTGCTAAATTTCTATATAGCATGATTTATTCCTCCTATTTTAAGTCTCCAATTTTTAAATTAGATTCGCCTTCCCCATCTTCACCACTCATACTTGCTTCTTCTAATTTTGTTATATCTCCATCGGTAAATAAGTAAGTCCTTAATTCTTCATCCCATTTATCTGCATTTCTTCTTAGCCATTCAATTAACATAGCTGCATGTTCAATTTCTTCATTTCTATTATGTTCCAGAATAGCTCTAAGTTCTGGATTGTTTGAGGCTGTAATTCTTTGGTTATACCAATCTACCGCCTCTATTTCCTCCTGGAGACTGACTAATGCTCTAGTTGTATCCATTGTTTTTTGGTCTAACTTTTCTACTGGCTCATGATATTGACTCATAATCGCACTACCTCCTATATTAATATTCATCTATAATAGGATTACCCTATTTTTCCTTTATTAAACAGTTTATCTATTACCGCCTCTTTTATTATTAGTTTTACTAAAGGATTTTTTGGTATTCTTAGGGCCAAATGTTTTCTTCTTGCTGTCCCATTTTTTCCCTTCATTAAAGTCCGGTTTTTTCTTTCCTGATTTTTCCTTAGAAGTAGGCTTTGTACTTTTATCTTCTTTAGTTTTTTTACCGGCCCTTTCATTTGATAGTTTTGAGGCTTTTATATTCATATCTATTTTCTTTTCAATGGAGCGTAGGGTATCCATATCCCTATCCGTAACAAAGGTAAATGCCATACCGCTTTCTCCTGCTCTACCAGTACGACCTATGCGGTGGATATATGATTCTCCTTCTCTTGGTATATCGTAATTAAATATATGAGTAATTCCTTCAATATCTAGACCTCTTGCTGCTATATCAGTTGCTACAAGTAATTGAATTTCCATCTTTCTAAATGATTTTATTACTTGTTCACGTTTAGATTGGCTAAGGTCTCCATGTATTTCTTCTGAATTATAACCACGGGTTCTTAAATCCCAGTTTAATGATTTTACTCGATTTTTTGTACGGCAAAATATTATTGCCATAAAAGGTTGCTGTTGATCTATTATATTGCAAAGGGCATCTAATTTCCCTCTATCTGTAGTTTCTATTACTACTTGTTTTATTTCATCTAAGGTTACATTTTCACCTTGTATTTGTATTTGTGCTGGGTCCTTCATATATCTACTAGCTAAATCACGAAGCTGTCCTGGCATAGTTGCTGAAAACAACATGGTTTGACGTCTCTTTGGAGTCTTGTACATTATATCTTCTACATCCCCTAAGAAACCCATGTTTAGCATCTCATCTGCTTCATCTAATACTAAAGATGAAAGATGACCTAAATCCAAGCTTCCTCGTCTTATATGGTCTAATATACGTCCTGGAGTACCTATAACCATATGTACCCCATTGTTTAGTTTCTTTAATTGCCTTTCTACATCCTGTCCACCATAGGCTGCTAATATGCTTACTTCCTTTAAGACTGCTAGCTTTCTAGCCTCATTGGTTATCTGAATTGCTAACTCTCTAGTAGGTGTTATTATCAATGATTGTATATATGGTTTGCTCACATCTATATTTTGCATAATAGGCAACATAAAGGCAAAGGTCTTTCCAGTCCCCGTATATGCTTGTGCAATTACATCTCTACCATTTAATAGTAGAGGTATAGCCTGTTCTTGAATTGGGGTTGGTGTTAATATACCATTCTTTTTTAATAAATTTTCTAATTCACTAGTAATTCCAATACTTTTAAAATCATTTGCCATTACATTCCCATCCTTTTATAATATTATCTTTAGATTCTATATTCATTAACGACTTATCATATCATATTATATAATATAAAAACATAACTATTATTAAAACTGGCCATCTTAGTCTCTTATATCTCTCTTCTTTTATAAGAGTTAGTTCCAAAATTAGGCCGGTTAAAAATATTACTGAAAGTAGTAATATCATTTTAGGATTATTTCTTAAATTAGAAGATATATTCAGTAGTCTATCAAAATTCCCTATCCATATTCCAATTGCCATAGCGAAGTAAAAAGGTGGAAGCATTATTTTTAATAACTTATCCATCTGAATTTTCTCTTTTTTGCCTATTAAAAAAGTGACTAAAATACCACTTATGAGACCGCCAATTAGTGACAGATTGTAATGAGATAATTTAAGTATTGAAAGCAAATTATCTTTAAATAAATTTAAATGGGTTAAAACATAGAAAAGCCTAGCTCCAATAAAGGAGCTAAGTAATATCATTAGATATATATCTTCTATTTTCTTTTTATCTTCTCCATATTGGACTGCCAGAGATTTAGCTATATAGTATCCAATTGTTCCAAGTGTTAAAACAAAGAACATAAACCAACTTATAGCAAACCTCCCATACTCAAAAAACATAGTTTTCATTACTGCTCATCCCTTATGTTTCCCAGTATTTCTTCCATTTGCGCCAGATTCATTGCACCAGGAACCTTTCCTAATAATATTCCCTCTTTATCAATAAAATATGAATTAGGGAATCCATTTCCTAAATATGTTTTATAAATTTCTCCATCTGGATCTAAGACTACTTCAAAGTCATAGCCGCCTTTCTCTATATAGGCTTTAACATCTTTAATATCTTCTTGTACATCTACTGCAAGCACAACTAAATCATCATTTTCTGCATCAAATTTTTGCATATCTGGCATTTCTATATCACACCAGGTACACCATGTAGCCCAAAAGTTAATCATTACAATTTTGCCTCTATAGTCAGATAAGGTGACATCTTCTCCTGCTAAATTTTTAAGTGTAAAATCTGGTGCTAATTCTCCAGCAACAGCTATGGTTGGAGAGCTAGTAGAAGGTGTAGTAGGCTCCTCTGACCTTGCAGGTTCTTCTGGATTCTGATCTACTATAGGTGGGTCTTCTTTTACTAATAACTTTCCATTGTCCTTAGTGGCGAAATAGTACATACCACCCACTAAAACTATTGCCAATACTAGAATTACTACCATATTTTTATTTTTCATTAAAATCCCTCCAGGTTTATCTTCACTGCTTATAACATTAATTTACTAATATTTATAACTTTATTAAAAAATACTAAAAGTCCGAATATAATCATAAATATTCCACCAATTACTGGGAAGTATTTCATAAATCTTTCAGCTCGATTCATCCAAGATGTAAATACATTAATAAATAATGCTGTTAATATAAATGGTATACCCATTCCTATTGAATATATTAAAAGAAGCAAAACTCCTTTACCAATTGTATCGGCTCCTCCAGCATATACTAAAATAGAAGCAAGCACAGGACCAAAACATGGAGTCCATCCAGCTGCAAATGCAATACCCATTAATACTGAACTAAACCAACTAGTCATCTTTTTAGGCGTTTTTACTCTTCCACTTAATTTTGCAAAATCAAATTTAAGTAATCCAGTCATATTTAGACCAAAAAGTATAATTAGTAAACCACTTATCTTTGCCACTATTTCTTTGTTTCGAATAAACAATCTTCCTACAAAACTTGCTGAGGTCCCCATTATCATAAAAATAATTGTAAAACCCAAAACAAAGCCTAGGGTCCTAGTTAAGGCATAAAATCTTCTTTCTTGAACTTCACTTTCTAAAGTAGACCCAGTCATATACATTATATACCCAGGTATCATAGGTAATATACAAGGAGTAAAAAAAGATACAAATCCTGCTCCAAAGGCTATAGGAAATGAAACATCATTTAAAAACATAGCTTCAACCCCTTTCTTATTATTCATTGTTTTCTTTCTATATTTATTATTCACTTTAAATACTACCCCTATATGAGAATATATAACCTAATTCAACAATATATGTTTAAAATGCTAATATAATTGGGTATTTATGCAATAGTGTGATACTATAGAATAGTTAGAGGCTCTTGATTTTAAAAGTACACTAAAGATAAAAAAGAAAGGTGAGAACCTATGGCCACAAATTTAAGTACAAGTGATCCAATAAAAATGTATCTTAAAGAAATCGGTAAGTTTCCTCTTCTAAGCCGGGAAGAAGAAATTAGTCTAGCAAAGCAGATTGAAGCAGGAGATGAATCAGCTAAGATTAAATTAGCCGAAGGCAATTTAAGATTGGTAGTTTCTATTGCAAAAAATCATATCGGTAGCGATATGGGCTTTTTAGACTTAATTCAAGAAGGAAATATCGGACTTATGAAAGCAGTAGAAAGATACGACTATAAGAAAGGTTTCAAATTTTCTACCTATGCAACCTGGTGGATAAGACAAGCTGTAACAAGGTCTATTGCAGACCAAGGCAGGACCATTAGAGTTCCTGTCCATATGATAGAAAATATAAATAAATTATTTAGGATTCAAAGAATTCTCCTAAATGAACTGGGTAGAGATCCTCTGCCGGAAGAAATTGCTGAATATATGGATATTGATGTTGATAAAGTAAATGATATAATACAATTTGCCCAAAAACCAGTTAGTCTGGAAATTCCAATAGGTGAAGGCGAAAGTCAATTAGGTGATTTTGTAGAAGATGAGCATACAGCCACACCTGTAGAAGCAGCAACCCAGGCAATGCTTAAAGAAGGGCTATTAGAAGTTTTGGAAACACTTACCCCTAGGGAGCAAGAAGTTTTGACCTTAAGATTTGGCTTAAATGATGAGAGAAGTAGAACCCTAGAAGAAGTAGGACAAAAATTTGATTTAACTAGAGAAAGAATTAGACAAATTGAATCAAAGGCCTTAAACAAATTAAGGCACCCTAGTAGAAGCAAAAAAATAAAAGCTTTTTTAGATGATATATAAACCTGCACTAAGGCGTTAATGCCCTAGTGCAGGTTTTTTACTTTTTAATAAATAATATAAAAAAATGTTTAACATTATAAAAATGGGAGATATATAGAATAGTGATGATAATGATTATTAATAGTATTACAAAATAAAAGGAGGCAAATTATATGCGTATTGAAGATTATAATCCATTAGACAATGAGCAATATAGAATTTTAGATTCTAATGGCAAAATTGTTAAAGAAGAAGACCTACCTGAACTAAGTGACGAAGAGCTTTTACACCTATATAAGACAATGATTTATAGCAGAATTATAGATGAAAAAGCACTATCCTATCAAAGACAAGGTCGGATGCTTACCTATGCCCCAAACCTAGGGCAAGAGGCAGCACAAGTTGGTAGTGCTTATGCATTAAACAAGGAAGATTGGGTAGCACCATCCTTTAGAGAATTGGGCGTCTTATTGATAAAAGGGGTTCCCCTAAAAGATATTTATCTTTACTGGTATGGAAATGAATGGGGTAGTCATACACCAAAGGATGTAAATGTATTGCCTACTTCTGTTCCAATAGCTAGTCAGCTACAACATGCAACGGGCATTGCTATGGCAAACAATATTAAAGGTGAGAAATCTGTTGCTGTAGGATATGTAGGTGACGGTGGTACTTCTCAAGGAGATTTCCATGAAGCTTTAAACTTTGCTAGTGTATTTAAGGCACCTGTTGTATTTATCATACAAAATAATCAATGGGCAATTTCAGTTCCTAGAAAAATTCAAACCATGAGTCAGAATTTAGCACAAAAGGCCATAGCTTATGGTATGCCTGGAATTTTAGTTGACGGTAATGATGTATTAGCAATGTATACAGCTACAAAGGAAGCTGTAGACAGAGCCAGAAGAGGAGAAGGTCCAACACTTATTGAGGCTTACACTTATCGTTTAGGAGCCCACACTACTTCAGATGACCCAACTAAATATAGAGAAGAAGCAGAAGTTGATAAATGGAGACCAAAGGATCCTATTTTAAGATTTAAAACTTATCTTTTAGATAAGGGAGTTTTAACAGAAGAATGGGACACTAATACAAAAGAAGAATTAGAAAAAGAAGTAATGTCTACCTTTGAATCACTTGAAGGTAATTCAGATACAGAAATAGAAGATATATTTAAATTCCAATATGATGAAATGACTCCTCAACTTGAGGAACAATTAGAAGAATATAAATCCTTTTTAAAGGAGGTAGAAAAATAATGGCTAACACATTAAATATTGTTCAAGCAGTAAATCAAGCTCTCAAAAATGAATTAGAAAATGATAAAACCGTAGTTGTCTATGGTGAAGACGTAGGTGTGGAAGGTGGAGTTTTTAGGGCCACTGTAGATTTGCAAAAAGAATTTGGAGCAGATAGAGTATTTGATAGTCCACTGGCAGAGTCTGCAATTGTAGGTACTGCAATAGGTATGGCTATAAATGGATTAAAACCAGTTGTTGAAATGCAATTCTCTGGATTTATATATCCAGCCTTTAATCAAATTGTAACCCATGTGGCTAGAATGAGAAATAGATCTCGTGGAAAATATACACTTCCTATGGTAATTCGTACTCCTTATGGAGGAGGTATTAGGGCACTAGAGCATCATTCAGAAAGTACTGAAGCCTTATTTGCGCAAATACCAGGTCTAACTGTAGTTATTCCTTCAACTCCTTATGATGCTAAAGGATTACTGATAGCCGCAATTAAAAGTCCTAACCCAGTAATATTTATGGAACCGAAACGTATTTATAGAGCATTTAAACAAGAAATACCTGAAGAAGCATATGAAATACCATTGGGCAAAGCCAAGATAGTTCAAGAAGGTGAAGATATAACTATTGTAACTTGGGGTGCTATGGTTAGAGATGTACAGAAAGCAGCTGAAATGGTTAAAGATAAGGGAATCAAACCTGAAATAATAGATCTTAGAACAATTGCTCCAATGGATAGAGAATCCTTTATCCAATCAGTTAAAAAAACAGGAAGAATTTTAGTTGTACACGAAGCACCTAAGACATTGGGTCTTGGAGCTGAAATTATTTCAGTAGTAAATGAGAAGGCATTCTTATACTTGGAAGCACCTCCAACAAGGTTAACAGGTTTTGACACTACTTTCCCATTGCCGTTAGGTGAAAAACACTATATTCCTAGCCCAGAAAGAATAGCTAAGGCTATTGAAGATGTAGTGAGATACTAGTTAAGGAGGATATATTATGAAATTTGAATTTAAATTCCCAGATATAGGTGAGGGTTTAGACGAAGGCGTCATTATGAAGTGGTTAGTTAATGAAGGTGACTATATTAAAGAAGGTGACTCATTAGTTGAAGTTGAAACAGACAAAGTTACAGCAGAGATTCCTTCACCAAGAACAGGTAAAGTATTAGAATTAAAAGCCAGTAAAGGAGACACCATCCACGTTGGTAATGTATTTGTTGTTATTGAAGTGGAAGGTGAAGCATCAGATACAGAAGCAGCAGTAGAGGTTAAAGATGAATTAGAAGAAAAACAAGAAGTAGTAGAAGAAGAAACTGCAGGTGTTGTAGGAGAAGTAATAGCTTCCTCAGAAGTAATTGCACCAAGTACAGAGGAACATCATGTAGCTGGACCATCTAAACAAACAGGCAAAGTATTAGCTACTCCAGTAGCTAGGCAGATGGCTAAGGACTTAGGAGTGGATATTGGTACAGTAAAGGGCACTGGTCCAAATGGTAGAGTTATGAAAGAAGATATTCAAAAAGCTAAGGACGGTAGTTTTGAAAAACCAGTTCAGCTTAAATCGCCTCAAGTAGCAGCTAGTCAACCAATATCAATAGATGATGCAAGACATGAGAGAATTCCACTTTCAAAGATTCGTCAAACTATAGCATCAAGAATGAGCCAATCAAGATTTACAATTCCTCATACTACTGCTATGGATGAAATAGATATTACTAAACTCGATGAATTTAGAAGTAAATATAAAGATATTTTAAAGGAAGAAGATGTAAATCTAACCTATCTACCATTTATAGTTAAAGCAGTTATAGTAGCGCTTAAAAAATATCCAGAATTCAATTCAGAGTTAGATGAAGAAAATCAGGAATTAATCCTAAAACACTTCTATAATTTAGGTATAGCTACAGATACGGATAGAGGATTAATGGTACCAGTAGTAAAGGATATTGATAGATTAAGCCTTGTAGAAATAGCGAGAGCTATAGAAGATGTAACTACAAAAGCCAAAGATAACAAGATTTCACTTAATGAACTAAGAGGCGGTACTTTTACAATAACAAATTATGGTTCTATAGGTGGACATTTTGGAATTCCAATTATAAATTATCCTGAAGCAGCTATATTAGGCCTAGGAAGAGTTGTTAAAAAACCTATTGTTAGGGACGATGAGATTGTAATTGCCAAAGTATTACCACTATCATTATCCTATGACCATAGAACTATTGATGGTGCAAGTGGTTCACGCTTCCTAAATGTATTAAAAGAACTACTTTCAGATCCTGAAATATTATTCCTAAAATCATAGAGAGATAGGGTGATGGTATGAAAAATTATGATGTAGTAGTATTAGGCGGAGGCCCCGGTGGTTATGTAGCTGCTATAAAAGCAGCTCAATTGGGAGCTAAAGTATTAGTTATAGAAAAAGATGCATTAGGAGGGGTATGTCTCAATTGGGGATGTATTCCTACCAAAGCTATGTTAATCACTGCTAAACATTACCAAGATGTACTGAGAAGTGAAGATTTTGGTATTGTAGGAGTAGACAAGGACAAAGTTAAAGTAGATTGGAATTTAATGCTAAAGCGTAAAGATAGTGTCGTTAAAAAGCTAGTATCAGGAATTACTATGCTGTTTAAAAAGAATAAAATCGACTTAATATCAGGATTTGGAAGGGTAATAAATAAAAATGAGATTCAAGTAAATGATGAGCATATATCTTTTAAAAACTTAATAATAGCTACGGGGGCAAGAAGTAATTTCCCTGATATACCAGGATTACAAGAGTCAATAAAATCTGGCAAAACTATAGATAGTAATGGAGCTCTCTTATTAGAAGAAATTCCTAAAGACCTTGTAGTAGTAGGTGGAAATACCTATGCAGTTGAATTTGCAACTCTTTTCAATGCAATCGGCTCTAATGTAACTCTTATTCATAGTGGGAAAAATATACTTCCATACTCTGAAAACGAAGGAGCAATACTACTTGAAAGAAATCTAAAAAAAGAAGGCATAAAAATAGTTAGTAATGCAGAAGTCAAAGAATTTACAGAAGAAGGAATATTGGTAAATCATAAAAATGAAGAAAAATTATTTAAAGCTGATAAAAACCTGGTATTCTTAGGGATTAATCCTAATCTTAAAGGATTAGAGAATCTAGACTTAAAATTAACTTTACTGGGATTTATCCAAACCAACAATAAAATGGAAACAAGTGTTGATGGAGTATATGCAATAGGTGATGTAAATGGAGTATATCCTTTAGCACATGTTGCCTCTGCAGAAGGACTAGTGGCAGCAGAAAATATTATGGGATTAGATAGTAAATTAAACTATAATTTGGTACCAACAGGTGTTTATTCATTCCCAGAATTAGCTAGTGTAGGTATAACAGAAGAACAGGCCAAAGAAAAGGGCTTGGATTATACGGTAAGTAAATTTCCATTAGCTGCAAATGGAATGGCTATAGCAGAAGGAGAAACTATTGGATTTGTAAAACTGATTTCAGATAATGCATATGGCGAAGTGATAGGTGTTCATATTGCAGCATCAGATGCTACAGAAATGATATCCAAAGCTGTTGCAATAATGCAGTTAGAGGGAACTATTTACGACTTAGCGAAAACCATACATCCTCATCCAACTCTTTCAGAAACATTGGTAGAGGCTGCCTATGGTGCTATAGATAAGCCAATTCATATGTAACCCAAAACACTGGGGACTGTCCCCAGTGTTTGAAGGAGGCGATGAAATCGCCTCCTTTTTGTTTTTAAATATATAGCATTTCTGCTACTCTTATACCATCTATGGCAGCAGACATAATGCCTCCTGCATATCCTGCCCCTTCTCCAACTGGATAAAGCCCCTTAATATTTGATTGGAATGTTTCATCTCTTGGGATTCTAATAGGTGATGAGGATCTTGTTTCTACTCCTGTCATAATAGCATCAGGATTAGCAAAACCCTTTATCTTTCTATCAAAATCTATTAATGCCAATTTTAGGGTGTCAGTAACATAATCTGGTAAACACTTTGTTAAATCTCCCATTGTAATTCCAGGATTATAAGTTGAATTTATAAAACCAATTTCTTTAGATGGTCGGTCCAATAAAAAGTCTCCTACTCTTTGAGCTGGTGCTTTATAGTTTTCTCCTCCTGCTATATATGCTAAATGTTCCCACTTTCTTTGGAACTTTATTCCTGCTAAGGGATGATCACTACCGTAGTCACCAGGAGTGACCCCTACTAATACTGCACTATTTGCATTTTCCTCATCCCTAGCATGTATACTCATACCGTTGGTTACAACCATATTCTTTTCAGATGTTGCAGCTACCACTCTTCCACCAGGACACATACAAAATGTATATGCAGACCTGCCATTATTAAAATGGCCTGATAATTTATATTCTGCTGCGCCTAATTTCTTGTGATTTGCATATTGGCCATATTGTTTTTCATTTATTAGCTGCTGTGGGTGTTCTATTCTTACCCCAATGGAGAAACCCTTTTGTATTATTTTTATTCCATTATCATATAACATTTCAAATGTGTCTCTAGCACTATGACCCAGTGCAAGTAATACCTTGTCACTATTTAATACTTCTCTATCATTTATCTTAACACCACTTATACAATTATCTTTAATTATTAAATCTGTTACTTTGCTATTAAATCTAACTTGACCACCTAGGGATATAATAGTCTTTCTAATTTTTTTAACTACATCTCTAAGTATATCTGTACCTATATGAGGTTTACTTAAATACAATATTTCTTCTGGTGCTCCAGCCTTTATGAACTCTTCCAATACCTTTCTTGACCTAGGGTCATTAATTAATGTGGTCAATTTCCCATCGGAAAATGTACCAGCTCCACCTTCACCAAATTGTACATTTGATTCAGTATTTAACTCTCCCTTACTCCAAAATAGGCCTACATCAAGAGCTCTTTCATCAACTGATTTTCCTCTTTCTAGTAAGATAGGTTTATAACCCATTTGCGCTAATACTAAGCCTGCAAATAATCCTGCTGGCCCCATGCCAACTATAATAGGGCTTTGAATATTTTGAGTATGAATTTTTTTGTATTCATAATTAGTTATTGGGACTTTTATTACATTTTGCTTTGAAAACTTATGAAGCACTTTATCTTCATTTTTTAAATCCACATCTAAAGTATATATAAATTGAATATTATTTTTCTTTCTAGCATCTATGGATTTTTTAAATATTCTATAACTAAAAATATCTTCTTCAGAGATTTTCAGTTTTTTAGCTAATTCAAACTTAAGTCTTTCTTCATTATCATCTAATGATAGTTTGATTTCTGGTACTCTTATCATATTTTCACCTTATTCTATATATTAGTTTCTTATTTAGAAGTATATCATTAATAAGCCTATTTAAAAATAGCAGTCTCAAATAAAATGAGACTGCCATCTTTATGCTTTTTTAACAAATTCTGATTTTAACTTCATTGCTCCAAAACCATCTATTCTACAGTCAATATCATGACCATCACTTGCATTATGGATCAATTTAATGTTTTTAGCTTTAGTACCTAATTTTACTGAAGATGAACTTCCTCTTATTCTAAGATCCTTAATTACTATTACATCATCCCCATCTGCTAATACATTTCCATTAGAATCCTTAATAGTATTATCTGCTTCCACACTATCAACTTCACTACCTGGAACCCATTCATGTGCACATTCTGGGCAAACTAATAAGTGTCTGTCCTCATATGTATATTCTGAATTACATTTTGGACAATTTGGTAAATTGCTCAAATATATTTCCTCCATTCTTTGTTTTAATCTATCAGCTATATATGTTATCATAGTTCAACATAATAGACAAACAGGCTAGCTTTGCTGCCCCCAAGTTGCCTAATCTATAATGGTTTCCTTATCCGTGCCCTTAGGTAAATTCAACAATACTAAGGATATAAAAATGAGTAAAATTCCTGCCACATTTTGTAAGTGTAAACCCTCTTTAAAAAGTATAATACCTGCTAATGTTGCCACCATAGGTTCTACAAAAGCCATTATAGACGCCTTACCTGCTTCCATATTTTGGAGACCTTTAGTATATAGTAAAAAGGGGATAAGTGTAGATAAAAGTCCAAGTAATAATACATTAATTAATACAGTGTTACTATTAATAATTACTTTTCCCATATAGTTTATATTGCTAAAAGGGATCAAACTTATACTAGCTACTATAAAAGTGTAGGCAGTCACAGTTATGGTTTCATATTTTCTAAGGGCTAACCTTCCAAAAATACTATATAAGGCATAACCAATACCAGAACCAATTCCAGTTAAGATACCAAGATTAGTTAATTTAATTGTTTGCACTCCTATGACTTCTGTTATTAAAATACATCCCATAAAAGCAATAATCAAGGCTATAATCTTCTTGCTTGTTATCTTTTCTTTAAAGAATATTGCAGACATAATTATTACAAAAAAAGGTGCTGTATACAATAAAATAGCAGCCACAGATAGGGTGGTTTCCTCTATAGTTATAAAGTAGCAAATATTAAAAAACACAATACTTCCAATTCCTGTACCTAAAAAGTACCAAATATCCTTAAAATCAATCTTCAGTTTATCTTTATCTGCAATTAATAAATATATAAGTAGACATATTGCAGTTACAAGACAACGGGATGTAGTTATCTGAAGGGAGGAAAAACCCATCTTGGATAATGTTCTAGTAAATACCCCGATTATACCCCAGCATGCCCCTGCTAATATGACAAATAATGGGGCCTTTAGATTTCCCCTAATTTTGAATCCCATAAAACTCTCCCCTTTAGCTAATTGATTAGGATAAGATTTTACCAAAGAACAGGCCATCATAATATTGGTCATCTATAAAGTAATAGTCTTTTAACCGTCCTTCTAAGACAAAGTCATTTTTTTCTAATACTTTACTAGAACCAATATTTACATCAACCACACGAGCGTGAAGTTTATGGAGTTGAAGATATTCAAGGGCATAATCATTCATAATCCTTACAATTTCTGTACCATAACCCTTATGCCAATAGTTGGCATTTAGGACATAACCTAATTCAGCATGTTTTGCTTCAGTATTAAAATTAAAGAACATACAAGTTCCAATAACCTTATCTGTTTCTTTATGAACAATAGATGCATATAGTGAGGTTCCTGATGATTCCTTTTCTATCATACCTTCAATAAGTTCTAGGGTCTCCTCAAAACTATGACTTAGATTCCAACCAATATATCTTGCTACATTTTCATCTGAGGCAAATCTATGTATTGCTATTGCATCATCTAAACTTAAAAGTTTAAAATACAGATTTTCACCATCTAACATATGAAACAAATTAGTATCCATAATAACCTCCATCCATTTATATACATTCTATATTAAATCAAAAATTGTATTAACTTATTATAGCATTAAACGTATGCATTGTCCCATATTCTCTTGTTAACTTTAGAATCTAACAAAACCAATTACTATTTACATTTACAAACTTCCAAATATACTTATGTTTATAATAATTTTAAACAAATATATGTACATAATAATAAGGATTAAATCTTTTTATGAGGTGTATATATGTTATTTATAATAGATATGCAAAATGAATATGTAGATAAAGAAAAAGGGAAAAAGTATGTAAATGACTCAGAGAAAATCATAGAGGGTATTATTGATAAGATAAAGGAATATGAAGAAAATGGTCACAATATATTTTATACTATAGATATATCTATAAAGAAAATGCAAGAAATTAATTCCAACAATTTAATTAATAATAAAGAAAATATTAATTATGCAGAAAAACAGTCCACAGATGAGAAAAGATGGGCTATTGAGCCATATGACCTATTAAAGCCATATTTAAAGAAACATAAGATTTTAAAGAAAAGTTACTATGCTTTAGCCCCAGAAAGCCTTTTAGAGTTACAAGAATATTTTAAAGTTAGTGGAGACCATAAGGGTATAATAGAATTTGTAGGTGTAGAAACCCATTTATGTGTTCTTGCCAACGCTGTTTGTATTCAAAGTGCTTTTCCCAATTCGGAAATTATTATTAATGCATCCTTATGTAAAAGTAAAGATAAAAAAGACCATGAAGCAGCATTAAAATTAATGGAAGCTTTAGGAATGGAAATTAGGAGATGAGATAAATAAAACTCACAAATGAAAAACTAAAGCAATTAAGTGAACAATTAAATTATTGGATTAAAGAAAAAATATTGGATACAGGTGGAACAAAGGCAGTGATAGGCATATCTGGTGGCAAGGATAGTTCTGTAACTGCAGCACTTTGTGTTAATGCACTTGGAAACGAGAATGTTATAGGCATATTATTGCCTGATGGATTTCAAAAAGATATTGATGATGCTATAGATCTTTGCAAATTCTTGGGAATAGCCTATATAATAGCTGATATTTCAACAATGACTGGTGCATTTTTAGATTTATTAACTAATATTGAAGAGGACTTAATACACAATATTTCAAATCAGACTAAAATCAATATTCCTCCAAGGGTCAGAATGACTACACTTTATGCTATATCCCAATCTATAGATAATAGTAGAGTAATAAATACTAGTAACCTTTCAGAAGATTGGATAGGATATGCAACTGTTTATGGAGACACAGCGGGTGCTTTTTCACCCCTTGGAATGTTAACAAGTGATGAGGTAATACAAATGGGTGACTATATTGGTTTACCAGAAAGATTTCTTATAAAGACACCAAGTGACGGCTTAAGAGGAAAAACTGATGAAGATGTATTTGGATTTTCATATGAGCTTTTAAACAAATATATACGTGAAGGTGTATGCCAAGATAAGGCAATAAAAAATAAAATAGATAGAATGCATGAATATAGTAGACATAAATTCTTGCCTATACCAATGTTCTATCCGTCACTAACCATAAAAGCTAAGGATATAGCCAATATTTATAAAGGTGAATAATACTAAATTTAGTATTATTCACCTTTATGCTTACAGTATATCTATATATTTCTTTTTTGCTCTTCTCTGTAGTGCTACGGAAACAATAATAGATACAGATTCTGCTATTGGATATGCAAACCATATCCAATTTAGACCTATAAATGAAAGGACATAGGCCAATGGGATTATTACTATTATTTGTCTTAAAGATGTTATTAACAAACTATAATTTCCTAAACCCAAAGCTTGGAAATAAGTAGCGTTTGTTATTCCAATTGCGGCTAATAAATAGCCTATAGATATTATTCTAAGGGTATATACACCCATATCTATCATTTCAGTGTTATCGCTAAATATACGGATTAATTGTTTTGGAAATATTTGAAATATCATGGTTCCTACTCCCATTAAGATCAATGCTAAGATAAGGCCGTAGCGGTAGGCATCATTTACTCTGGTTTTTTCCTTAGCACCATAATTATATCCTATTAAAGGTAATACTGCTTGACTTAACCCAAATACAGGTAGTAGTATAAATGATTCTAATTTGAAATATATTCCTAAAACAGATACAGCAAGCTCTGAATGTCTTATTACTATCAAATTTAGTATTGTAGTAACCAATGCAGTTACTGATTGCATTAAAATACTTGGGAATCCAACAACATAGATATCCCTTATAATTTGTCTTGAATACTTAAACTTCTTAAAATTTATTTTTATACTAGAACTTTTTGACAACAGAAAAATTACTCCAAATAATGCTCCTATCCCTTGCCCAATAAGTGTAGCTATAGCTGCTCCTCGTATTCCCATTGCTGGAAATCCAAATAATCCAAAGATCATTATAGGGTCAAGTATTATATTAATAATAGCTCCTATTCCCTGAATTATCATTGGCTTAACCATATTACCTGTTCCTTGTAATATCTTTTCGATGGTTATTTGTAATATAGAAAAACATGAAAATGTTGTTATTAATCCTAAATATTGTACTCCCATTGCTTTTACCACAGGGTCAGCAGTAAAGTAATCTAAAAACCTTTCCATTAAAGCTACCCTAAAAAATAAGAATAATGCCCATGAAACAAATACTAACAGTAATCCATGCATTGCACCTAAATTAGCTCTATCATGTTTATTTGAACCTAAGGCTCTTGAAATAAAAGAGTTTATTCCTATTCCTGTACCAACACCAAAACCAATAATTATTATTTGAATAGGATAGGAAAGGGATGTTGCCCTTAAAGCCTTTTCACTAATTTGAGATACAAAGTATGAGTCTACAATATTATATAAAGACTGTATAAGCATAGATAGCATTATAGGCAATGACATTTTTATAAGTAATGGTAGTACCTTTTTATAACCCATAGGGTTTTTAGTTAATTTTTCTCCCATTTAATTTCTCCTTTTACTTTACTATTGTTCAACTATGTAATACTAACATAAATCTATTTATATTTCACCTTTTTATACTTGTATATGTTATCTCTCTTACTTATGTAAATTATACAATACTATTGATGAATAGATTTTGTACTTTTCTTAAAGATACCCCATATAAATTCTATTTTTAACATATTTTGCCTGTATGACTATATAGTTTATATTTTGGGTAAACTTATTAAAAGTATATAGCAAATCTTATTTGTATTTACTCTCATTGACACTGTCAAAAGCCTAGCTGCCTTGACAGAAGCTAAAATCATTGTTATAGTTAGAAATTGGAAAGAAGAATATGATTTGTTAGGTAGAGGCTCCTATACAAACACAGGCTACTGCCCAGAAACGTCTAGAGACGCCAATGGGTATAACAGGAATTAATCGAAATAAGGTATTCTTAAGGTAGCTAACAGAAATGTTTACGTTGTATAGTGCTAAAACTCCACGAAAGAATCATAATATGTAAGATTGTCTTAATTTATAAGATTTTTACATTTTATGTGGATATTTAGTAAAGCTCTCGCTTATTTAGTGAGAGCTTTTTATATTTCTAAGAAATCAAAGGATGGAAAAGTAAAATTATAGAAGAGGTGGAAAACCGTGAAAGATTTATTTAATATTGACTATTTTGATTTAGCTAGCCGGCCACTGAAGCAGATCAAAGAATGGTTTAATGTAAAGGAAGAAGGCCACAGTGAAGTAAGTGCAGCCCTTGTAAGAGAAGAGTATGGAGACAATGAAATTGATTATGGAACTGATAAACCATTATGGAAAATTGTTGTAGAGGCTTATTTTACTCCTTTTACATTAGTATTATTTGCTTTAGCAGTTGTTTCTTTTTTAACGGATTTTATTTTTGTTCCCGTGGAAGATCAAGAAATCTTTGGTCCCATTATTATTATAGTATTAGTCTTATTAAGCGGAACAATGACTTTAATTCAAACCCTACGGTCTAATCGTTCTGTTGAACAATTGGAATCTATGGTAGAGGTAACATCAGCTGTTAAGCGTAATGGCCAGTATAGTGAAATACGAACAGAGGATATTGTACTTGGGGACTGGATTAGATTAAGTGCTGGAGACATGATTCCAGCAGATATTAGGCTTTGTGAAAGCAAAGACCTATTTATTTCACAAACTTCATTAACTGGGGAAAGTTACCCAGTTGAAAAAAGAGCGGAGATAGAGGTTACAGAAGTTACAAATGAAACAGCTTATGAAACTTTAGCATTTACAGGAACTGAAGTAGTAAGTGGTAGTGCACAGGGAATTGTAGTAAAGACTGGGAATAATACTTTATTTGGTGATATTGCAGATGAACTAGCCCATGAAGAGCCAGAAACTAGCTTTGATATTGGAATTAAAAATACATCCTTACTATTAATTCGTTTTATGGTTATTATGGCTTTAATTGTAATTCTAATTAACGGTATAACAAAAGGCGATTGGTTACAGGCTTTAATATTTGGAATTTCAATTGCAGTTGGCTTAACACCAGAGATGTTACCAATGATTGTAACAACAAACTTAGTTAAAGGTGCCAATGATATGGCAAAAGAAGGAACCATTGTACGTAACCTACATGGAATTCAAAATTTCGGGGCCATTAATCTTTTAGTTACGGATAAGACTGGGACATTGACTCAAGATAATATAATTCTACAATATCACTTAGATATAGAAGGGCTTGAGAGTAAAAGAGTTTTGCGTCATGCATATTTAAATAGCAAGTATCAAACAGGTCTAGGAAATTTAATGGATGAAGCAATTATTAATGCAGCTAAAGAAGAATTAGATACAGATGCATTAAATTATACTAAGGTAGATGAGGTTCCCTTTGATTTTGAAAGACGTCGCTTAAGCGTAGTAGTTGAAGACCACACTGGGAAAACTCAGTTAATTACAAAAGGTGCAGTTGAAGAAATGTTAGATGCTTGTTCATATGTTGATTACCATGGTGAGATCCATGAATTAACAGATGAACGTCGCACATTTGTTATGAATCAAATAGCAGATCTAAATAGAAAAGGATTACGTGTTTTAGGAGTTGCTCAAAAAACTAATCCCCCTCCAGTAGATGAATTTTCAGTGAAAGACGAAACTGATATGGTTCTAATAGGTTATCTTGCTTTCTTAGATCCGCCAAAGGAGTCAACAAAAGAAGCAATTCAGGCATTAAAAGATCATGCAGTTGATGTTAAGGTAATGACAGGAGACACTGAATTAGTAACTATTGCAGTTGCTAATCAAGTTGGTTTGCCTACAGATAGGGTAATCTCAGGTGAAAAACTTATGGATAAAACAGATGATGAATTAAAAGTAATTGTTGAGGACCATGATTTATTTGTTAAACTAAATCCAACGCAAAAATCCAGATTAGTTGGTATTTTAAGAGGCAATGGTCATGTAGTAGGATTCTTAGGTGATGGAATCAATGATTCACCTGCTCTTAGAGCAGCAGATGTAGGTATATCCGTAGATAATGCAGTGGATATAGCTAAAGAATCAGCAGATATTATCTTATTAGAAAAAGACTTAATGATATTAGAGCAGGGAATATTATCAGGTAGAAAGATCTTTGGTAATACAATGAAATATATTAAAGCCACCACAAGTTCTAACTTTGGTAATGTATTTTCCGTATTACTTGCTAGTCTTTTCCTACCATTTTTACCAATGTTGCCAATCCAATTATTGTTCCTAGGCTTAATTTATGAAATTTCTTCTATGTCTATTCCATGGGATAATATGGATAAAGAATATCTTTATAAACCAAAGAAATGGGAAGCATCAAGTATCAGAAGGTTTATGGTTTGGTTTGGTCCAACTAGTTCAATTTTTGATGTAACAACTTTCTTGATTAGTTTTTTCCTAATAGCACCATCTATTGCAGGAGGAAGTTACCAATCACTAGGTCCAGGACAACAAGCTATATTTATAGCCGTTTTTCAATCCTCCTGGTTTATAGTTTCATTATGGACACAGACCCTTGTACTCCATACCTTAAGGACACCTAAGATACCTTTCATAGAAAGTAATGCATCCTTTATAATGACTACAATTACTTCGCTTGGAATTATCATAGGTTCAGTTGCCCCTTATACAAAATTAGGAGAGTTACTTGGCCTAGCACCACTACCTATCAGTGCTTGGTGGATGCTATTTGCAACAGTAGTTGCTTATTTAGCACTTGTTCAAATAATGAAAAATTTCTATGTAAAACGATTTGGAGAGTTATTATAATAATAAATAAGGTATATTAAAAATAATATTTACCTATAAATAAAGACATAAGATTTATAAATCTTATGTCTTTATTATTTTTTTGTGAGCCAATTCAAATGTTCACTTATGATATGGTTCATTCTTATTTATTCTCCAGGCCCTATACACTTGTTCCAATAATATCAACCTCATCAACTGATGTGGAAAGGTCATTTTGGAGAAGGATAGCTTGAAGTTACTTCTATCTATAACTTCCTGGCTTAATCCTAAGGACCCACCTATAATAAATGTTATATCATTATTTCCATTTACCATTATTTCTTCAAATTTATCAGCTAAGTCTTCTGATGATAGTTGTTTGCCATCTATAACTAGAGCTATTACAAATGAATTGCTAGGGATCTTATTTAATATCTTTTCTCCTTCTTTGCTCTTAACTATTAACATATCTTTTTCCGATAGAGTTTCTGGTGCCTTTTCATCTTCTAGTTCTATAATTCTTAGTTTGCAATATCTTGACAGTCTTTTAGAGAATTCCTTGATTCCTTCTTGTATGTATTTTTCTTTAATTTTACCAACTGCTATAATATTTATATTCATTGTGCCCCTCATTTCTATTATCTTTATTATTATAACACAAAAAAGAGATGACACATAGGTCATCTCTGCCAATCTACAATAGTTTCTTTGCTGCCTCTATAGCTTTGTCATAATCTGGGTGGTCTGTTACTTCTTTTACATATTCTACATATTTAACTGTATTATCTTTATCTAGTACAACAATTCCTCTGCTCAATAGTCTTAGTTCTTCTAGAACAAAACCATAATTTTCTCCAAAGGACAGGTCCTTATAGTCTGACAATGTGATTACTTTGTCTATATTATGTGCCCCACAGAATCTGCCTTGAGCAAATGGTAAGTCTACTGAAATAGTTAATACTACAACATCTTTTAGTGCTGCAGCTTCTTCATTAAATCTAATAGTCTGCAATTCACATACTCCAGTATCTAGTGATGGTACAACTGAGATTATCTTAACCTTTTCTCCAGCATCACTTAAACTATATGGGCTTAAATCATTTTTAGCTACTGTAAAGTCTGGTGCTTTGTCTCCTACTTTAATCTCTTTTCCTACAAGTGTCAAAGGGTTACCATGCATTGTTACTAGTCCCGTTCTTTTATCCATAAAATCTCTCCTCATATTAGCTTGCTATATTTATATTACCCCACATTAATTATTTACCCAATATGATTTGAAATACACATTATAAAACCTTAGAAATCTTTAAAAGTAATCTCTACTTGAATTATTTCACCATCTCTATTAATAGTAAGATCCACTCGATCACCAATTTTATATTTATAAAGCATTTTTCTAAGGCTAATCATTGTATCTACAGGTTTATTATCTAATTCCGTAATAACATCAAAAGGTCTTAGTTTTGCAATATGGGCTGGAGATCCTTCAAATACCTCGGTTATAACCGTTCCCCTATCTGCTTTTAGTTTTACTCCATACTGCCTCTCATAAATTTCAACTTCTACTCCCCTAAATCCAATATATACATTATTAAAACTACCTTCTTTAATTACTTCTTCTAATATAGGCTTTACTAGATTTATTGGGATAGAAAAACCCAATCCTTCTCCACCTCTAATTTTTGCAGTGTTTATACCTATAACTTCTCCCTTGTTATTTAATAAAGGTCCTCCACTATTTCCTGGGTTAATAGAAGCATCAGTTTGTATTAAGTCTTCTATAACTGTCATTTGGTCAGTTCTAACAGATCTATGAAGTCCACTTATTACACCTGAGGTTAATGTTCGTTGAAAATCTAGGCCAAGGGGATTTCCTATTGCTACGGCCAGTTCTCCTACCTCTAAAGAGTCTGAGTCGCCTAAATCTGCAACATGTGCATTAGTCGTCTCTACTTTTATGATAGCTAAATCTATTGTTGGATCAAACCATAATATTTTGCCTTCAAGATTGTCACCATTTTCAAATAATACAGATATACGTTTAGCTTGACCATCCCCTATTACATGTGAATTAGTTAGAATATATCCATTGCTATTAACTATAACACCAGAACCTACTCCAGGTACTTCTTTTTCAAATATCCAGTCTCTTTGCACCTGAACCGTTGTAATACCAACCACAGACCCAATTGCCTTTTTAGCTACGGCAGTTACTGGTGAAATATCTTCCATGGTGGATATTTGTATTTGTTGCATAGGTTCACTTTTACTAACAAATATAGCAGGTGTGGGTATAAATTTACCATATAAATAATTTGGTGCAATATAACTACTAATAAGTCCCCCTACTATCCCTGCTATTAAGGCTACTAATATATATGATGGACCTCTTCTCCTTTTAGGTGGTCTGTTATAACTTTGGTAATTATAATTATCCATATTAACCATCTCCTTATAGAGTATAAATCTTTGTAGCTTTGCCTCTAAATGATAATTCTAAACACATATCATTATCTACATCTAATCCCAAGCCCATAATGCTATTCCTAACAGTATTATAGGCTAAGTCAGGTCTATTGTTGTCTTGACTTAAATGGGCAAGTAATACAGTCTCTCCATTGCCTGAAAGTACATTACCTAGTACATCAGCTGCATCATCGTTGGATAAATGTCCATGTTTGCTTAATATTCTTTGCTTTAGAGACCATGGATAAGATCCCTTTTTAAGCATATCTACATCATGATTAGATTCCATTAAATAAAGGTTGGAATCCTTTATTTTACCTATTATACTATCCTTTACCCAACCTGTATCTGTTATAATACTGATTTTAACATTTTTATAAAATATAATATAACCAACTGGCTCTAAAGCATCATGACTGACTAAAATAGGGTTTATGGTTATATCTTTAATATCTAAATAATCATCTGTATTAAATATTTGAGTATTCTTTTCACTTATTTTGCCTACAATAGAATTCATACCTATCCAGGTATTATTATTAGCAAAGATAGGTAAATCATACCGTCTAGACAGTACACCTACTCCTCTAGAATGATCTATATGTTCATGAGTTACAAATATTCCATCTAATGTGGTAGGACATACCCCAATGGATGATAATAAGCCCTCTATCTTTTTACCACTAAATCCTGCATCTATTAATATTCTACTCTTCCCAGTTTCTATATACTGGCAGTTGCCATCACTTCCGCTAGATAGAGAACAAAACTTAATTCCCAATTTAATTCCCCCAATCTTCTTAACTCTTCTATTATAGTATATAGCTATAAAAAAAAGAAGGCCAGTTTTTGGCCTAATTTAATAATTATCTATAATCACTTTATATCCATCATCAAACTGTATTCTCCATGCAGGTATTGCTCTACCTTGCTTTGTCTCTAATGGATCTTCTATATAATCATGCTTGCCTGGATTAAAATAGTAACATAGGGAAATATCAGCTATTGTCTTCCCATATACCTCTTTCATGCTTAATAAACCTAATATACTCTTTGATGCAGCACTTATAGAAATGAGATTTTCCCCTTCTTCTTTCACATCTAACCACATTCTCTCCATTTTTATAACTCCTCTAGAATCAAGTTGAATATTGGTAAATGCAGATTCTAAATATATATCACTATAAACTTTTGAAAACTCTACATAATAATAGTCTCCTACCTTTTTCATAAAAGAAATCTTTAAGTCATCAATACTATATCCCTTATCTATTAGAAAGTCCTTCGCAATAGGAATTACATCATCCTCTGTTAAATTAGGATATTTAATAGCTTGGGAATCAGATTCATATATTAATAATTTTTTATTTAAAATAGATATGGTCTCGTCCTTTAAGCTTACTTCTATTAATTCTTCTCCCTGTGATGAAACATGACCTATATTATTGAAATAATCTTTATTTATTTGTTCGGGTTTCATATTAACATAGACAACTGTCAGTGCTGAAAGCTTTGGATTAATATTAGGTATTTCTGAATGAACTTGTATTTGTTTTTTATTTAACAATTCTATTGCTTGATTAATAAAGTCTGGACTATTAGTAGCATCTACTTCTTTATCTTTAACTATAAAAACATAGCCCATTATGAGATTTATTACAATAAAAGCTATTATTAAAATATTTTTAGCTTTACCCCAATCCACAGTTTCACCACCTAATTATCTTTCATAAACCAAGGAACCTGTATATGCATCAAAAGCCAATATCCTATCTTGTAGTCTAATGGCCCACACTCCTATTAATCTTTCTTCTTTATCCTTTAAACATGGATCATAATAGGCAAGTGTAATATCTTTAATTGAGTTTAATACTGCCTTAATTTGTGCCGATTCCTCAATATCTAAGTCAAAACTATTATTAATTAAGTATCTATTTTTTAAAGTTTCACTATTCATATCTAGAATATCGTATGAGGTTAACATAGGTTTATTTTCTATAAATGTATTTGGTGTTAAGCTCATATCCTTCCTTACATATTGCTTGTAATTTCTTACGTGGTCTTTAAATACATCTATTTGAATATATTCATCTATTTGTAGATTGCCTAGAATAACGGGAATACCTCTTACTCTATATTTAAAGGAAAGTCTATAACCTAAATTGCCATCAACTTCAATTTCTTCTGATTTAGATAAATACATTCCTTTTTGAACTCCAGCTTTTTGCGATATAAAGTCTGCAGCTGCAGTAAGGCTCTCATAGAAATTTAGTTCTTTTACCACTTCTTCTAGTCCATGAAAATATTCAAGGGTTCCATTTGTATTTAATTTTAATACTTTTTGATCATAAATATATACAGTGGACCCACTATCTTCTACAAAGTATCTATGGTCAATCTCTTTATTGAAAAATCTCTTTGCAAGATTGTTTTTTTGTAACTCATTCATTATGGCGATTTCATTTGTTACAATAACCCTAGGCAATAGATTGTTAGTGTTAAAAAGTACGTAGGTGTCGTTATCTGTATCCAGTCGTTCTCTCATTGAATAGTAATTTGGATATTCTTTTTCAACTTCTATTTCACTAATATCAGCCTTTAATGAATTTGTATTAATATTTATATCTCTTACAATAATTCTTTTATCCATGCCATTTAATACAAAAAATGGCTCACTAGTACCCAAGTATATATATATACTACTTATACTTGGCATTGTGTCCACAATATCATTTGGTTTTTTTATATTCCAAGCTTTAGCCAGTATATAGCTAGATATTTCCTCAGGAAAGTAAAATATAAGAGATTTTTCTTTTTCATAAGCTATATAATCTTCATAAGAAATATCTTTAAATTCCGCAGTTTTAGATTCAAATATTTGTTTTAAATTAGTCTTAGAAGAGGCCCAAAGTCCATATTTTGAATCATCATAGACAAGAGTGTGATTATCATAATCAAAATTTAATAAGTATTTGTTTGGTGCTATCATATCTGATATGGCATAAGAAGTGGAAGCTACAGGTCTGTTTAAATTAATAGTTTTTAAAAAATCTGTAGGTAATTTTAGCCATAATTTTTGGGTAATAAAAATACTAATACCTACCAAAGAAAAGAGTAGAAAAGTCTTAAGCCTTTCTTTCATTTAAATCATCTCCCTTTCTCTGGTAAGTATTATTTTGATAATAATGGTATTAAATTGCTAATTCTTACTTCTCTTGTATTGTTAATTGCTCCTTGAGCTACTGATTTGTCATAAACATAGATTATTATTTCAACTGGATTTACATCCTCTAGTCCAAAATCAATTATTATCTTATTTATACCCATAACCAGTTCGATTTGTTTTTGAAAAAATCCCATATTCCCTGAGCTTATTACTTCATTAATCACCTGTATATAATCCTTCTCAGAAGGTAATTTAGTTAAATTAAAATTTCTCTTAGTTAAATCTGTGGTTCCAAAAACTTCTATTTTAACTTCTGATCCTGATGGTGCTTTGCCGTTTAATTGTAAGTTTTTATTTTCAGTAGAATATAATGCTTTTTCAGGTGTTAGTATTTCGTACTTAGATAAGTCCATTGTTACATTTTGTTTTGTAGTAATAGCAATAGGTCCTGCATATGAGAAAGTACTTCCCATTACAAGCATTAAACCTAGTAATATACTAGCAATGATACGTTTAAACATAATTTACCTCCTTTCAAATACTTTGATACAATTTTATTATATATTATATATATTACAGAAGTGTTACAGTAGAATTAAAAGCTAATTACATTATATGGCAAGGAAGTATTAGTTGAACTGTAGTGCCTTCTGCAGCCTTACTATTTAGCAAAATTTCACCACCATGAGCTTCAATTATTTCTTTGGCTATAGCCAATCCTAATCCAGTCCCACCTAATTCCCTACTTCTTCCTTTTTCTACCCTATAGAACCTTTCAAATATTCTATCTTGATCCTCATCTGGTATTCCTATACCATTGTCACTGACTTTTATTATAAATTTATTATCATCTTGATAAGACTGGATCTGTATTTCCCCATTTTTTTCAGTATACTTTATTGCATTTGATATTATATTTAGTATAACCTGTTCTATACCATCTTTATCTACTACAATATCTTCCATATCTTCCTGGATATTACATATTACTTTTTGATCTTTTTCCTTAAATAGCAAATCTAATTTACCAATAATATCTTTAAGGGTTTCACTAGGAGAAATCTCTGTTCTTTTCCATTCTGTTTTTTTATAATCTAAATTAGATAATTGTAATAGATCTTTTACTAATCTAGTCATTCTATCACACTCACTATCTATTACAGATAGAAATTTTTGACTTGTAGTTTTATCCAAATCTCTTTCCAATAGGGTCTCAGCATAAGATTTTATTGTGGTTATAGGAGTTTTTAACTCATGACTTACATTTGCTACGAATTCCTTCCTCATAATATCTAGTTTATGCTCATCTGTTATATCTTGTAACACAATAATAATACCGCCAATATCTCCTAGTTCAATTTTAAAGGGTGCATATTTTACTTTATATACTTGGTCGTTTATTTCTGCTATTTCATCTCCTTCTAAAGTAATTACATCTTCATAATTTATTTTTCTAAGATTTATCTTTTCCAAATTTAAAGGTATATTATTATTAATGTCTTCTTCATTTAAGTTTAATATATTCAAAGCAATAGGATTTGCATGTATGAGGTTTCCATTTTTATCTATAGCCACGACTCCTTCAGCCATATAGTTAAAAATTGTATCTAATTTACTTCGTTCTAAGTCCATATCTTGTATGGTATATTTCAATTTTAAAGTTAAATGGTTAAACATAGAAGCCAATTGACCTATTTCGTCATTGGATTTAACTTCTACAAATTGATTGAAGTCACCCATGGACATTTCTTCAGCTTTTTTTGTTACATCTCTAATAGGCTCAGTAATGGAACTGGCAATAAAAAACCCTAAAAATATAGTAATAACAAGTGCTAATAGTGTAGCATTAGTTAATATAATCTTAGATTCATTTACAGTTGCATATACATCTTTTAAATCTGATGTCATATAAAAGACGCCTTTAACCTTACCTAATCCTGAAAATACTGGATAAGCTAAATGTCTATTTATTGTATCTTCATTTATAACATTCAAAGTATTGTCTGCCTTATCACCTTCAAATGCCTTTAATACCAATATAGGGTCAATAGCATTGTAGTTTAGTGCATTTTGTCCTAATATGCTTTCATATTGATTAGAGGAAGATGCTATTATTGTTGGTAAGTCTTCATCAAATATAACATAAAGTGTTTCATCTCCACCAATACTTAATTCGTTAATAGTTTTTTGTATACCCTCACTATTTTCTCCCCAATTATCCATAGAAATATATCTAGAACCAACTTCTATTATAGTCTTGATATGTTGTTCCATATTGTTTGTGGTTGTTTTAATTTGTTGATCCTCTAACCTTCCTACTATAAAAATACCTACTATAGCCATAGCAATAAATACTAGTAAAAAGTATACCAAGATAAACTTCCATTTGATACTTGAAAACATACTTTTACCTCCCGAAGTAATATCCTACGCCTCTTTTAGTTAATATATATTTAAAATCATCACCATCAAGATCTTCAATCTTTTCACGAAGTCTTCTTACTGTAACGTCAACAGTTCTAATATCTCCATAATATTCGTATCCCCAAACTTCTTCTAATAATTGTTCTCTAGAAAATACTTGCTCAGAAGAGGAAGCTAAAAATTTTAAAAGTTCAAATTCACGTAGAGTAACTTCTACCACTTGACCCTGTTTTTTTACTTCATATTTACTTATGTCAATTTCCAATTCTCCAGAAACTATTACATTATCATTAGCTTCAGCTAAGGCAGAAAAGTCCATTCTTCTAAAGTTAGCCTTAACTCTAGCTACTAATTCTCTCATGGAAAATGGCTTAACCATATAATCGTCAGCCCCTAACTCCAAGCCTAAGACCTTGTCAACTTCTGCTTCTTTTGCAGTAAGCATTATAACTGGGAAATTATAAGTATTTCTAATTTCTTTTAGTACTTGAAAACCATCCTTTTTAGGCATCATTATATCTAGTAAAACAAGATCCGGCTTCCACTTGTGGACTTTATTGATACCCTCTTCTCCATCATATGCAGTGTCCACAGTATATCCTTCTTGTTCTAAATTAAATTTTATTATATCAGCTATAGCTTTTTCATCATCAATGACTAATACTTTATTACTCATTTATGAATCACCCCAATTTTATTTTATATACTAACCAAATTATCTATCAATTAGCTACTAATGTCAATTAATTATTACCCCTAGACCAGTGAGTTAAATATATATTATTAATTCTATTGTATATTCCACTGATTTATTATATGATAATATATAACAAGAGGGAGTAGCTTATCTTAATTAGTCGTCAATACGGTATATCCCGGCTAATTACCTAACTAGGAAGCAAGACTTTTGTTTAGGCCTATTTGGCTTAAACAAAAGTCTTTTTTGTTTTGTTTTTTAGATTAGAGGTATACTATTAATAATATAACAAAGGAAGTGTACTAGTATGGAATGGTATAAACAAAGTAGAGAAGAAGTCCTGTCTACATTAAATTCAGATATAGAAAGAGGATTAAATACTGACAATGTAAAGGCCAGCTTAGAAAAATATGGACCAAATCAGTTAACAGAGGAGAAAGGTAAAAGCTTTTTATCCAAATTAAAGGACCAGTTTTCAGATTTTTTAGTGTTAATATTAATTGGCGCTGCACTAGTAAGTATTTTTGTTGGAGAAGTACAAGATGCAGTAGTTATTCTAGCAATAGTAGTTGTAAATGCATTTTTGGGCTTATATCAAGAAGGTCGAGCACAAAAGTCACTAGACGCTTTAAAGAAAATGGCATCTCCAAATGCAAAAGTTATTAGAAATGGTGTTACGGAGGTTGTTCCATCAGCTGACTTAGTGCCTGGAGATTTGGTGCTTTTAGATGCAGGAGATATTATTCCTGCAGATTTACGGCTTCTAGAAAGCTCAAATTTAAAAATTGAAGAAGCATCATTGACGGGGGAATCTGTTCCAGTTGAAAAAAATAGTAGTTCTCACTTTGATTTAGATACTTCATTAGGTGACAGACTTAATATGGCCTATATGAGCACAATAGTTACTTATGGTAGAGGAAAAGGAATTGTAGTTGGCACTGGCCATGAAACTGAGATTGGAAAAATAGCAACTATGATTCAAAGCTATGAAGAAGAAATAACCCCATTACAAAGAAAGTTAAATCAACTAGGAAAAGTCTTAGGTATAACAACCATAATTGTATGTTTAGCTGTATTTGGAATAGGCATGTTACAAGGAAGAGAAGTACTGGAAATGTTTATGGTCAGTATTAGTTTAGCCGTTGCAGCTATTCCAGAAGGACTTCCAGCTATAGTAACTATAGTATTAGCTATTGGAATGAACAAAATGGTTAAAAGACATGCCATTGTTAAAAAGCTTTTAGCAGTAGAAACACTGGGTACTACAACCGTTATTTGTTCAGACAAAACAGGAACTCTTACTCAAAATGAAATGACCGTAGTTAAGCTATATACGGATGGTAAGATATTGGATATAACAGGTAGTGGTTATGATCCTATTGGAGAGTTTATCTACAATAATGAATCTATTGATATTGATTCCATAGGTGACTTGGAAACACTACTTTCTATATCTGCTCTAACAAATGATTCTAATTTGGAAAAGTCAGATGGTGTATATAAGATCATTGGAGACCCAACAGAAGGAGCTTTAGTAACTTTAGCAGGTAAGGCTAATATTGTTAAAAGTGAAATAAATAAGAATTACCCTAGAATAGAAGAAATTCCTTTTGATAGTGAAAGAAAAATGATGTCTACATTTCATAAAAATTATATACCAGAAAAGATTGTCTCCTTTACCAAGGGAGCTCCAGACATTGTAATAGACAGATGTAGTCATATTAGTATGAATAACAAAGTGATCGCTTTTACTGAAGATTTAAAAAAGGAAGTATTAAGCGTAAACTCTAAATTGTCTAAAGATGCCTTAAGAGTTTTGGCCTTTGCTTATAGGGAATATGATACTCTTCCAGAGGATATATCACCTGATAATAACGAAAGAAATATGATTTTTGTTGGACTTACAGGAATGATAGACCCTCCTAGAGCTGAAGCTAAAGATGCTATAAAACTATGTAAACAGGCTGGAATAAAAACTGTAATGATAACAGGAGATTTTTTAGAAACAGCCTTTGCAATAGCTAAAGAGCTTGGTATGGCAGAAAGAGAGGACCAAGCCATGATGGGCAATGAATTAAATAATATTTCTGATGAAGAATTAAAAGAAGTTGTTAAAAGAGTAAAGGTTTATGCCAGAGTATCCCCAGAGCATAAAGTAAGGATTATTTCAGCACTAAAGGCAAATGATGATGTTACAGCTATGACAGGGGATGGAGTCAACGACGCCTTGGCATTAAAGAGGGCTGATATAGGGATTTCAATGGGGATTACAGGTACAGATGTAGCTAAAAACACTGCCGAAATGATTCTTACAGATGATAACTTTGCAAGTATAGTGTCCGCAGTAGAGGAAGGAAGAATTATTTACAGTAATATTAAAAAGTTCGTGTTCTTCCTGCTTTCATGTAATATAGGTGAGATACTATTAGTATTTATAAGTATACTCCTTAAATGGCCTGTTCCACTTTTACCAATACAATTGCTATGGCTAAATTTAGTAACCGATAGTTTCCCAGCTTTAGCCTTAGGTGTTGAAAAAGGGGACCCAGAAATAATGAATGAAAAACCTAGGAGTCAAAATGAGCCTATTTTAGATAAAGGTATGATACTGGGAATTATGTTCCAAAGTATAGCAATTGCTGCATCTTCATTACTTGCTTATAAGTGGGGCTTGGATACCTTTGGAAGAACAGGCCCTGGATTGCTTCAAGCTAGAACTATAGCTTTTGCAACATTAATACTAGCAGAATTACTACGTGCTTATTCCAGTAGATCAGATAAATTTACTTTATTTAAAATAGGATTATTTTCCAATATGACTATGGTATATGCAACTACGTTTTCCTTCATTTTATTATTAGGAGTCTTGTATATCCCAATACTTCAACCAATATTTAAAACTTTTGCTCTTGGCTTTACAGAATGGAAAATTGTATTATCCTATGCATTTATTCCACTATTAGCGGGAGAATTATATAAAGTAATATTTAGAAAAAGATAAAAAGCCCTAGGGCTTTTTTTTTGCACAATCTTATTTTCTAGTGCATAGAATGGAACAAGGAAGGTGGTTATATTGAAAAGTTCAATTGCTAATAAACTATGTCCTATTCTAAGTGCTAAAGTCTTGACCCAGTCAAGAGAACCTGTACCTGTAATAGTACAATTGAATAATACTATAAAAAATATTAATAACTATGTATCCAGTCTTTCAGCTGATATTAGTTTTAGTTTACCTATAATCAATGGTTTTGCTGGCCTAATGTCTACAGAAACTATATATAAATTATCAACTAGCCAAGATGTAGCCTTCATTAGTTTTGATAATAAAGTCCACACATTATTGGATATCGCTCTACCTACTATTGCTGCAGACTTTGCTCATGAAAAAGGCTATAAGGGTGAAAATATTACAATAGCAATAATAGATACAGGGGTATTTCCCCATGATGATTTAATAAAGCCTATAAATAGAATTATAGCTTTTGAGGATGTAGTAAATAAGAGAGATAAAGCCTACGATGATAACGGGCACGGAACCCATGTTGCCGGTATTATAGCTGGAAATGGATATTCCTCAAATGGCAAGTATGCAGGTGTGGCTCCAAGTGCTAATCTTTTAATAGTTAAGGCTTTGGATGAAAATGGTGGAGGATCCTCCTCTGATATAATCCATGCTTTATCTTTTATAATTGAGACTAAAGACCTATACAATACAAAAATAGTTAATCTTTCACTAGGCTCACCGGCCCGTGGTTCGTGCGCCAAGGATCCATTATGTAAAGCTGTTGAAAAGACAGTAGATGCAGGATTAATAGTTATGGTTGCTGCAGGAAATAGTGGCCCAAAGGAAGGAAGCATCTTATCCCCAGGTATTAGCAGTAAAGTTATAACTGTTGGTGCTATTGATGATAAGAATACTATTGATTTTAGTGATGATACTTTAGCTGACTTTTCTAGTCGTGGTCCTACGCTGGATGGATTAAATAAACCAGATATTTTAGCCCCAGGGGTAAATATAGAATCCCTATCCAATAGTAATACAAGCAAATATATTTCTCTTAGCGGTACCTCTATGGCAACCCCTATGGTATCAGGAAGTGTAGCCTTATTATTAAATAAATATGGGAATTTAACTGCTGTTGAAGTAAAGGAAAAACTCATAAATTCTTGCGTTCCACTTTCAAATAATCAAGATAAGCAAAGTGCAGGTATATTGAATTTGAAAAAACTATTTGAAGAAAGCCAGGATGGGCCAATAGATAATGGGGAAAATAACAATAATATTTTTAATAAAGATGAGATGATGGAATTAATCTTTTCATATTTATTTGGCTAAAACACTGGGGACTGTCCCCAGTGTTTTAATGGTCCTTGTAATATATGGTTCTAGAAATTACAAAGCTATTTTTTCTCATAAATTCCCTATTGAAAAATTCAAAATATGCTCCAGGAGATATAAGCCCTCTAATTTTAACTAAATCTATTCCTGCTTGACCTACAATCTTGTCTGCTAAAAGAACGCAATTAGTATTCATAACAAAATATGTTTTAAAAGGTCCCTTAACGAACTTGTAAAACCTTCCTTTAAGATTATAGTATACCTTGCTTGCATAATCTTTTCTTTTAGTTTCTAGTATTATTCCTCTTTCCTCATCTAGCTGACTTTTGGGCTTCCATTCATAGAGATTTTCTTTTATATCTTCTATTTTCTCACGAACCCTAATTTTTTGTTCTTCTGTAAGTTTTAGTCCAAAACCAAATAAAGTTTTACCTAATTCCTTTTGGGAAAAGTCTATATATTTGTCTTTATCACTGATTTCAATAAAGACTCCATCTGAAATTGCACCTGCAAATTTATAAGTGTCATCATCATAGCTTCCATATGTAATAACTTTATCATCAAACCAAATATCCACATGTCCAAAAGCAGCTGTCCCTTTCTCACCTACATGGATCAATACTTCTAAATCAAAAGGTCTATTTTCTTTATATATAGCTAATTCTTCTTCTTTTAATTGTTCTGTTTCTAAAGATTTATTGATTTTCATTAGTATTTTATGTGGAATTAAGGCCACCATAAATACAGGCAAGCTAATTCTAATTCTTCTTTTAAAAGAATCCTTTGCTTCTATAGATAATCTTTCTATAATTCCATCTAAAATAAAGGAAATCCCATAAAAGATAAAGAACAATCCAATAATATTGGTAATAGGCAATATGGAGCTTAATGGATTAATTATTATTAATACGCCAAGTATAATTAGAATTATTGCTCCTACTATAATAATACTTGTTCCGCCAACATTATTTCTCTTGTATTGTATATAAATAAGAATTCTAATTATTCCGCTAAACAATGCATATACGCCAAATAAAATAGGGATTATTGCAATAACAACTTCTGGCTTAAAATACAGTATTGTAGCCATAGCAATATTTATTATAAACCCTATTAATCTTGACAATGAAGTAAGATTTTTCTTTTTATCAGGTGTATATCCTATGACTTGAAATATTGCTGCTATTATTAAAAGGATAACTAGTAAATTTAATAATCCCTTAATGGCTGAAAAGATAGTCTGTTTTTTTATAAGAAATAATATTCCTAAAGACAAATACAACACTCCCGAAAAAATCATCGAATAAATGTCAATATTTTTTATCTTTAATTGTTTTATATCCATAGTCTATCCCCTCATTATTTATGTAATTTAAAAAAGCATAGTATGATAATCTTTATCCTTAGAATATCATACTACACTTATGATTACATATATTAATTTTCTAGACTTGATACTATTTCAAGATTTAAATCATCATTTTTCACTACCACTCTTATTAAATCCTTATCCTTTACATAACCACTAATTATAGCTCTACCTATTTTTGTTTCTAGTTCTTTTTGTAAAAACCTTTTAACTGGTCTAGCACCATATTGAATTGAGTAGGCTTTGTTTAAGACAAATTCTTTAGCTTGACCTGTAAAGTCTATATCTATTTGTCTATCCTCTAATCTGGCTTTAATTTCTTCCACTTGTAGGTCTATTATCTTAAATATTTCGTCCTTTTGTAGTGGTTTAAACATTACTATTTCATCTATTCTATTTAGAAATTCTGGTCTAAATGTTCTTTGCATTTCACTCATAACTTTATCCCTAGCTAATTCATCTATGGACCCATCTGCCCTTATACCTTCTAATAGATAAGAGGAACCTATATTAGATGTCATAATTATAACTGTATTTTTAAAATCTACAGTTCTACCTTGATTGTCTGTTAATCTTCCATCATCTAATACTTGTAATAATATATTAAATACATCTGGATGCGCTTTTTCAATTTCATCAAATAAGATTACTGAATAAGGCTTTCTCCTCACTGATTCAGTTAATTGACCACCTTCATCATAACCAATATAGCCAGGAGGTGCTCCTATAAGTCTAGAAACTGAATGTTTTTCCATATATTCACTCATATCTATTCGGATCATATTTCTTTCATCATCAAATAGGGTTGATGTTAAAGCTTTTGCTAACTCTGTTTTTCCTACTCCTGTAGGTCCTAAGAATATAAAACTACCTACTGGTCGATTAATTTGTTTCATGCCGGCTCTGGCTCTAATAACAGCATCTACTACTGCATCTACAGCTTCATCTTGGCCTATAACCTTTTTATGAAGAATAGGACCTAGATTTAGCAATTTATCTCTTTCAGTAGAAATCAGTTTTGTAACAGGGATTCCAGTCCATTTAGCTACTACCTCTGCTATTTCTTCTTCTGTAACCTCTTCTTTTAACATCTTTTCTTGTTGATTATCCTTTGCATCTGCCAGTTCTAACTTTTTCTGTAAGTCTACCAGAGTTCCATACTTAAGTTGGGATAATTTTTCTAAATCATATTTTCTCTCTGCTTCCTCTATTTGCCTCTTTACTCGATCTATTTCTTCTTTAATATCCTTAACCCTTGTTATGCTTCTTTTTTCTTCTTCCCATTTTGCTTTCAAAATATCAAACTTTTCTTTTAAATCAGCTAACTCTTTCTCCAACTTTTCTAGTCTAAGTTTTGAAGCTTCATCAGTTTCCTTCTTTAGTGCTGCTTTCTCAATTTCCAGTTGAAGTATTCTTCGTCTTGTTTCATCTATTTCTATAGGCATACTATCAATTTCTGTCCTAATCATAGCTGAAGCTTCGTCCATTAAATCTATGGCTTTATCTGGTAAAAATCTATCACTTATATATCTATCCGAAAGAGTTGCAGCAGCTATAACTGCTCCATCAGAAATCCTAATTCCATGATGTATTTCATATCTTTCTTTTAATCCCCTTAGTATAGATATAGTATCTTCTACACTTGGTTCTTCAACTAATACTTTTTGGAACCTTCTTTCTAAGGCTGCATCCTTCTCAATATATTTTCTATATTCATCAAGTGTGGTAGCTCCTATTGTATGGAGTTCCCCTCGGGCTAACATTGGCTTTAACATATTAGAAGCATCCATAGCACCCTCTGTCTTTCCTGCACCTACAATATTATGAAGTTCATCTATAAATAATATTATCTGGCCTTCTGATTTTGTAATTTCAGAAAGTACAGCTTTTAATCTTTCTTCAAATTCTCCTCTATACTTAGCGCCAGCTATTAATGACCCAATATCTAGGGCAAATATGGTCTTGTCCTTAAGACCTTCTGGTACATCACCATTTACAATTCTTTGTGCTAAGCCTTCGGCTATGGCCGTTTTACCTACTCCTGGCTCACCTATTAGCACAGGATTGTTTTTAGTTCTTCTGGATAATATCCTAATTACATTTCTAATTTCACTGTCTCTACCAATTACTGGATCTATCTTTCCACTTCTGGCTTCTTCTACTAGATTTTTACCAAATCTATTAAGAGCTTCATAAGTTGATTCTGGATTATCTGTTGTAATTGTCTGACTACCTCTAATCTTCTTAAGTGCTTCTAAAAACCTTTGTTGATTTATATTGTACTTATTAAATATCTTTTCTGATAGAGTATTCTTTGCTTTCAAAAGTGTTAAATATATATGTTCAACCCCTACATACTCATCTCCAAACCTTTTAGCCTCTTCCTCTGAATCTAATAATATCTTAGTGTAGACTCTACTAGGATAAATAGATCCACCTCCACCTGATTGCTTTGGTAGATTGTCTACTTGTCTTTCTACATCTGCTTTAATTAAATCAATATTTTCTCCCATATACTTAATAACCCTAGGAATTAATCCATCTTGTTGGAATAAAAGACTATAATGAATATGAATTTCTTCCAACTGAGGATTACCACTTTTTATAGCAATATTTTGGGAGTCTTGTATTGCTTCAATGCTCTTTTGAGTGAATTTGTTTAAATCCATATTTTTCATCCTTTCCTGAAATAAGTAGTATTACTGCATACTATTTATACCCAAAATGTATTATATGTATCCAATAGAAAAGGGTCTTCTATGCAATTTCTTTGCATGAAGACCTTCCTCTTATGAGTTTAATTATATATTTATTAACACTAATCCAATTATTATAAGCCCAATTGCTACTTTATTTTTATTTGCTATCTTCTCTTTAAATATCAATAATCCGCCTATATTAATTAAAACTATACTTCCAGCGCTATAAATAGGAAATGCTATAGTGGCTTTCAATGTATCTAAAGAAAGAATTAAAAAGAAGGAAGAAAACAAATTTGGTATTCCAACGGCCAAACCAGTTAATATATCTTTTTTATTAATCTTACTCCTATCTTGTAGGGTAAAAATTATACTAATTAAAAAGGCTACAAAAAATATTGCAAATAGAAATATATCCTTATATTGATTTAAGGCATATTGCTGATAAATCTTATTTGAAAACTCTGCCATACCACCAAAAATGAATAATAGTATAATGGTAGGCTTAATATCAAACTTTTCAAGACTTTTTGGAGATAAATTTACTATTAGTATGGATATTATAGACAAGGCAATTCCAATCCATTGAAAAGCAGATGGAAATTCTCTCCATAAGATAATTGAAAAAATCATTGGTATTAAGATCCCTAACTTTGCAAATGTACCTGATATACCTACTCCATTCTCCTTTACGCTTTTTTGATAATATATAAAAGAGAAAAAGAAAAAGAATCCTGAAATACCCCCAACTATAATTCCCCACCAAATACTTCCATATGGGGTAAATGTATAATCAACTCCTGTAAGTAGTATCTTTAATTCGCTTAAGAAGGATTGCTCTTTAACTAATTCTGTAAATAACCTATTATAAAATACCATAAATAAACTAATTGAAAAAGCAATCAAATAATTTGCGCTAGTAATTAAGTATCTATTAGCATTAGAATTCTCTGTATACTTAAAAATCAATGCGATTGTAGCACTACAAAGCATGGCTAAAAACAAATATATCAATTTATCACATCCTTAATTTATTAATAATGCACTATTAGATTATCATAAAAGGCTATAATATAATAGAATTTTTAAAATTACATATGCCTTATTATTTAGGCACGCCACAATATAGCTTAATACTTTCAAGTCTTAATGGGTATATATAATTTTAGGGATGGTGATTATATGATAAAAAGAATTTTGTATTTAAATGCTTCAGATATAGGGGATATGACAAAACTTAAAAGGCTTCAAAGTATAAAGGCTGACAGGAAGACTTGTAGGTGTGAATTTAGAGCCGGTAGACTTGCATCAGTAGAAAATGTAGATAAATATAATAAACAAGGAGGATACTAAATTAATTGGTATCCTCCTTTTATCTTTATATATTAATTTTTACTTATTCGCCAAATAACACCTGTCTTAGGGTAAAAGTCGCCTGGGTTATCTTTATGGGCTACACCAAAGTCTACAACAAACATATTACCATCTGGACCAAATACTACATCAATTGGTCTTTCAAAACCTCCGCCTCCAGTATAAGAAGCTTGAAATCCAGATTTGTTTATAGCAAATACAGATACTTCCGATGTTTTCATGTTGATTCTAGATATTCTATGGCCTACACCTGGTAGAGGTTTTCCTCCTGTGGTGCCAGGGGCAAGACTACCAAATTCTGAAATATAAACATCTCCATATGGTCCAAATCTTCTACTATAATTGTAATCAAATCCCATTATAGCGGAATGAGGGTCAAAAGTAGCAAAAGGTTTTGGAGGAGTCATTGGATGATTTTCTATTAGAAATTCAAGCTGTGGATAGCCATCCACTTGGAATTCTGGAAGTGTTACTGGAAGACCTGCAGTAAAATCTGGCCATCCATACCATTTTCTTGAACTAACTTTATGGAATTCATCTGGTGAATTTGCAATCGGCCTACTCCCTCTAACATCTGAACCATGGTTTGTAGTATATAACTTATTATTCTCATCAAATTTCAACCTAAATGGATTTCTAAGACCCCAAACTAACAGTTCAAGATCAGAACCATCAAGATTTGCCCTCATTAAACTACCACTAGATCTTACAATTCCTTTTACCTTTTCCCTAGGAGTACTTGGTATTCCAAATGGAGAATAGGCACCAGTACAAGCATAATCATCTGGGTCTGCGGATTGTATGTTTTCAGTTCCAAAATTTTCACCAGTTAGATATATATTGGATCCAGGATAATCATGAAAGAAGGGATATAACTTTACCCAATCATTGTCTAGCCCAACTACAGCAGAATTTGTTGCAGTTCCTTGACCAAAATACATCTTTCCATCTGGTCCAAAATCTACTTGATTATTGTGATGGTCACCCCAACTAGGTAAACCAGAAACTAAATCTTCCATTGTTCCATCTCTTTTAATGACCGTTATAAATCCTCTATGAGATACATAGATATCCCCGTTCAAATAATTAATCCCTGTTACTGGGGGATTAAAGCCTTCTGCAATTATTTTGTATCCCTCATGAGTAAGTTGTAATACCTTACCACTTCCCGATATTACGCCTGAATCAGCTACTAAAATATCTCCTTTATCTGTAAATAGCATGCTTATGGGTGTGTCCAATCCTTGAGCGAACACATCAACTCTATATCCTGCTGGTACTTTTATATCCATAGGATCTATATTTCTCATATAATTGTTTATATATTTATCCCACATTTTATTATCCTCCTTAAAAATACATAGTGTATATTAGTCTATTCTCACTATAGCTTAATAGTTACTTATTTATCATAATAAACTCAATCAGTGTGACAAGTTAGGGTTATTAGTCCACCCTTTAAACGGTTTAGTATTTAGTTTTAACTATAATTTTCCTAGCTTTGGGTAAACATATGAATAAGAGTATTAAAGTAAATTATGGAGGAGATTGTTTTGGCAATTAAAGGGTTTTATTTATTTCCTCACCCACCTATTGTTATTCCTGAAGTAGGAAGAGGAGAGGAAAAGAAGATTCAGTCTACTTATAATAGTATGGATAGTTTAGCCCAGGAAATAGGTGTGAAATCTCCAAAGACAATTATTCTAATTAGCCCTCATGGACCTATGTTTAGAGATGGAATTTCTCTACTATATGGTGAGTCTGTTAGTGGAAACTTGGGTAATTTTGGTTTTCCTACTGTTGAGTTTAAAAGTAATATAGACCTAGAATTAACTAAATCAATATATGATTTGGCTGTAAAAACTGGTATTCCAGTTATAGAAGCAGATCAAAAGTTCTTAAAATCATATAATTCTTCCTATGAACTAGACCACGGAGCTATGGTTCCCTTATATTTCATTAATAAGTACCTAAAGAATTATAAACTTGTTCATATTACCTATGCTCCATTATCAGAAAGTCTACTTTATGAATTCGGAAGATTAATTTCTGATGCTTCAAAAAATCTTGATTCTATTATAATAGCTAGTGGAGATCTTTCTCATAGATTAAAAGATAGTGGTCCTTACGGTTATAATCCTGACGGTCCTAAATTTGATAATAGTATCTTGCAACTGTTGGAAATTGGGGATGTAGATTCTATTTTAAATATGGATAGGGATTTAGTAGAAAATGCTGGAGAATGTGGTATGAGATCTATATTGATTTTGCTTGGAGCTATGGATGGTTTTGATTTTAAAGGCGAGATTTTAAGCTATGAAGATACATTTGGCGTAGGCTATGGAGTTATGAAATTCCAAACAAATGATTTAGAGAAGGAAAATCCTTATGTAAGGCTGGCTAAGGATAATCTAACCCATTATTTAAATACTGGTAAGTCTTTAGAAACTATGCCTGATTATGTAACGGATAAAATGAAAAATCAGACCAAAGGTGTATTTGTTACCTTATATAAGGATGAATTCTTAAGAGGATGTATTGGTACAATTTTTCCTGCTACAAATTCTATATATGAAGAGATCCTTAGAAACTCTGTCCAAGCTGGTATATATGATCCTAGATTTAGAGAGGTTCAAATAGATGAACTAGGAGATCTACAATATTCAGTGGACATACTAGATAGTCCTGAACCAGCAACAGTAACTGACTTAGATCCAATACATTATGGTATAATCCTGACTTCTGGCCATAAGAAAGGTCTACTGCTTCCTAATTTACAAGGAGTAGATACAGTAGAGCAACAAATAGAAATCACAAAAGAAAAGGCTGGCATTAGAAATAATGAGAGTTTTTCAATAGAAAGGTTTAAGGTTACCCGCTACGAGGAAATTTCAAATGATTAAGCAAGCTATGTACTATAATCAATTAAAAGATTCTAAAGTCCATTGTATTTTATGTCCTCATTATTGTCTTATTAATGAGGGGGATGCAGGTAAATGTAATGTTAGAAAAAATATGGATGGCCAACTCTTTACTATGAATTATGGAGAAATTACTTCTATTTCATTGGATCCAATTGAGAAGAAGCCTCTTCATTTTTATAAGCCTGGTACTTCTATTCTATCAGTTGGGAGTTTTGGTTGTAATTTGAAATGTAGCTTTTGTCAAAACTATTCCATTGCTCAAATAGAAGAGTTTAGGGGCAGAAGGGATTCTGTTAGCTCAAAAGAATTAGTGGATATAATTATTAAAAGAAAAGACTCCATAGGGATTGCTTTTACCTATAATGAGCCTAGTATTTGGTATGAATATATATATGAAGTGTCTAAATTATTAAAAGAAAGTGATCCTAGTAAAGATATAGTTTTAATTACAAATGGCTTCATAAATGAAGATCCACTTAGAAAATTATTACCTTATATTAATGCCATGAATATAGACCTAAAGGGGTTCAATAATAGGTTCTACCATGAAATATGTGGCGGTAGCTTAGAACCTGTCTTAAAGACTATAGAAATAGCTGGTAAATCCACTTATGTTGAAGTCACCACCCTTTTAGTCACAGGCGAAAATGATAATTTAGGAGAAGTTGAAGATATAGCAAGATTTATAGCTAGTATCGATAAAAATATTCCACTTCACTTAAGCAGATATTTCCCAACTTATAAAATGGATAATCCACCTACTGATTTAAAATTTATGTATAAAGCTAAGGCTGTAGCTGATAAATATTTGAAAAAAATAATCCTAGGCAATGTTTGATTGCCTAGGACTTTTCTATTCTACATATTTACTTGGGTTTTGATAAACACCATTTTTTAATACTTCTAAATGTAAATGTGGACCTGTGGAATTTCCTGTATTTCCTACTTTAGCTATTTCTTGGCCCTTATATACTTTGGCTCCTTTTTTAACTAATAGTTTGCTACAGTGTCCATATCTAGTAACATATCCATTTCCATGGTTAATTTCTACCATATATCCTAATCCATTCTTCCATCCAGAATAAGTAACAGTTCCTCCATCTGCTGCTTTTATTGGAGTGCCTGTTGGTGCTGCTATATCTAGACCTCGATGCATTCTACCCCATCTGCTTCCATATCTAGAAGATATTCTACCTCTAGTAGGCATCATTAGAACTCCTGTAGCTGCTGTCTTTGGTAGTTCCTTTGTTCCCTTAATTACTACTTGATCTACAGGCTCTTTAATTATCTCTTCCTTTAATATTTCCTTTTCAAATAATATACCATTATGTTTTATTTCATTTGCAGTTATTTTATTCTGACCCCGTTGGCCTTCTACTTTAATTTTCTTTTCATTTGTAAACATACTGTCATTTGTTTCTACAATTACTTCAAAATTAACATCTTCTATATATTCTACTTCTTCTACAGTTGCTACTGTAATTAGTGATTTTGCCATTAGCAGATTAATTTCATCACCTGGTTTCAATTTAAGTTGATCTTTATCTGGATTTGCTGCTTCTATATCGTATGGATTCAAACCATATATTTTAGCTATAGTCCAAAAGTTTTCTCCAACTTCTATAGTATGGATTCTCTTTTCTTCCCCACCATCTTGAATTAACTGGATTAATGATTCTGGGGTTGATAATTCATTAAATGATATTTCTTTATTTAATATTTGGACATCTTCTAAAAAATTTATTTCTTTTATATTAGTGTCTTCATCATCACTTGTTATATATGGTTCTTTTATGGTATTTAATATGATTTCAGCATCTTCTTCTGTCTTTACAACACCTATTTCTTCACCATTTACTACAAGTGAATGTGCAGCAATTAAAAAGCTTATCTTTGATTTTATAATACTATTAAAATCTCCATTAGATAAGATATCTGATTGCTTTACATGTGTTGGTTCAAATTTTATTTCCTCATCTAGTACTATTTCTGCTTTATATGTATTTGCTAAATCTGCTTTTAAAAATTCTACTATAGTTTGTACATCCTCTTCACTTCTAGTAGACCCTATTTTTTCTGTTCCTAAATATACATCAAACCCTCTGGAATTTGATTCATTTATTGCATATCCTGCATAACCCAGTCCAAGAATTACAATTATCATAAAACCCGCCAACGCTTGTCTAAGTTTCCTATTATTGAAATCCATTTTCAAGTCAAATTTCTTTGATGAATTTGGTTCTTTCATATACTGTACCTCCTAGATATTTTGGTTAATCAAAAGTTATTGTAACCATTTTGTAATAATTGCATTTAGTATATCACACTCTTATATTTTTGCAACTATTAGAATATGCCTAATAAATATAGTATAATAAGTATTTCCAAAATTATACATCAATTGTTATTAACTGATTACAATAGATACAGCAAATGCTATTATCCAAATTCTTTTAGACTCAAACAAATGTTAAGAAAACTTAATATTTAGAGTTTATTCATAAATGATCTGTAACTTTTTATTTGACATTTTGAATTCTACCTGATTTTCACTATGAATTAAATCACCATCTAAGTTTAAATAGAATTCTCCTGGAGTTTTTATCTTTATTGTCTTAGCCTTATAAATCTCCACATATTTTGTATACTTCAAATGATTACCTTTGAATATAGAAGGAAATAGTAATAGAGATTTTAAATTATTAATATCTTTTACTAAGCATACATGCAGATAACCATCATCTATTCTTGCTTGGGGTAATATTTTCATTCCCCCACCATAATATTGTCCATTTCCAACAGCTAGTAACAACATTTTTCTATTTACAACTTTATTATCTATTTCCAAATAGGCAGTTTTCAGTCTATATGTAATTAATGTAATTAATACACCTAATATATAGGCTGTTCGACCTTTGATTTTTGTTTTTATTTTATCTGTGTTTCTAACTACTTCTGCATCAAAACCAACACTAGAAATATTTAAGAAACATTTACCATTGGCTAGGCCAATATCCATTTCTTTTATACTTCCATTAAGTACAGTTTTTATTGCTTGATCTGGCTCCATTGATAGGCCAAGACTTTTGCACATATCATTGCCTGTCCCACCTGGAATTATTCCTAAGACACCCCAACCACGCTGTATAATTCCTTTTGCTACTTCATTTACAGTGCCATCTCCACCTACTGCTATTAGGGTATTATAGCTCGAAGATTCTACTATACTTATAGCTTCTTTTGGCTTAGTGGTTTGGATAATCTCATATTCTCTTTTTTCTTCCAGCATTTTTTCTTCAATTAGAGAGATAAGATTTTTAGCCCGACCTCCCCCTGCTATTGGATTGATTATAAAAAGTAGTTTTTCCAATTCTATTGCCCCCAAACTAAATCGATTTTTCTAGGATCATACCCTTAATAGCTTTATCAATTACCATAATTTCTTCAGCAGAAAGTTGTATTTTAGATTTTCCCTGCTTTATTGGTTTTGCATAGCAAACATTATTATCTCTTCCATATATACTAGTTAATACAAATCCATTTGAGAAGTTATCCAAAAGTGCTATAGAGAAACTCAAATCACTTCCCATATCTCCAAAAGCATTATATCTCATAAATCCTACTTTTTGAATAGCAAATGCAAGTTTTGTCCCTAGGCCCTTAATATTTTCATCAAGTTGAACTATATCTCCCTTAATCCCAACTAGGTCTTCACTAATATGAATTAATAGTTGTTCTAGGTTAATTCCTGTCATTCCTTGGGCTAATTTATTGTATTGCTTTTTAATTGATCTAATCTTAAATAAACTGATTACATTTAGAATCAACAAAACAAATAGGCCTATAGATAGACCTAATATTATCTCTGTATTGTATACCGATATAGCATGTACTAAATATTCCATATATTATCTCCTTTAAACTTCTTTTACTATCTCTCTTATTGAGCGTATACCATATTCTATTTCATCCAATGTGTTAAATGGGCTAAAGCTAAATCTTACTGCACCTTGATCAAAAGTACCTATGGTTTTATGGGCTAAAGGTGCACAGTGAAGTCCTGGCCTTACCATTATATCGTATTGTTCATCTAATATATAGGCTATCTCGGAACTATCATAATCCTTTATATTAAGGCTTACAACAGGTCCTTGTTGTTTAATGTCACATGGTCCATAAAGTTTAACCCCCTTAATCTTTTTTAACTCTTCTATAAAGTATTGGGTTAATTTTTCTTCATGCCTTCTTATGTTTTCCATTCCCTGAGATTCAATATATTTGATCCCAGCTCCAAGTCCTATTATACCTGGTCCATTAGGTGTACCACTTTCATATCGATCAGGGCTAATACTAGGTTGTTCTAGGGACTCTGATATGCTTCCTGTTCCCCCTTGGAATACTTCATCAACATTTAAGTCTTCCCTAATATATAAACCACCTGTACCTTGGGGACCCAGAAGTCCTTTATGTCCCGGGAAAGCTAATATATCGATATTCATAGTATTTACATCTATTGGATAGACTCCAGCTGATTGGGCTGCATCTACCATATATATTATTCCACTATCCTTAGCTATCTTACCAATTTCTTTAATTGGCATAATAGTGCCTGTAAGGTTGGAAATATGAGTGGTTATTATTAATTTAGTATTTGATTTTATAGCCTTTTTTATATCTTCTGGATTTATGCGCCCTAGAATGTCCGCTTCTACTATTGTGGATTCTACCCCATGGCCTTGTAAATACTTTATAGGCCTTAGAACAGAGTTATGTTCCATAGATGTGGTAACCACATGATCTCCTGCTTTTAAAAATCCCTTTATCCCAATATTCAAACTTTCTGTACCGTTAAAAGTAAATATTAGATTCATTGGGTCTTTTATGTGGAATAAATTTGCCAAGGATTCTCTAGTATTATATATTTCTCTATTTATCTTTAAGGCTAATTTGTGGCCTGACCTGCCTGGGTTTGCCCCATATTCA
>CAZAGS010000001.1:0-73063 GCA_964484955.1 uncultured Tissierellaceae bacterium | reverse complement strand
TATTACAAAAATAGAGAAGCGATTGTAGTTGAATAGTTAAAGCAAGATAGTGAGTCTTTTCACTATCTTTTTTTAATTCTTTATTGCAATTTTCCAAGGTCTCATATATATTTATTATCAATGGTATTAAAATTCCAACCAATCAGGAGGAATAAAATGAAAATTATTGTAGATGGTATGGGGGGAGACAATTCACCTATAGAAATAGTTAAGGGTTCAGTTGATGCAGTAATGGAATATGGTATAAATATTATTATAGTAGGAAAAGAAGATATAATTTTAAAGGAATTATCTAAATACACCTATCCAAAGGAAAAAATTGAGACTTTGAACTCTGAACAAATAATTACTAATGATGAAGATCCAGCACTAGCTATTAGACGAAAAAAGGATTCTTCAATGGTAGTAGGTCTCAAAGCATTATCAGATGGACTAGGCCATGGTTTTGTGTCGGCTGGAAGTACTGGAGCCTTATTAGCAGGGGGCCTATTTATTATTAAGAGAATTCAGGGCATTGATAGAGCTGCACTGGCTACTGCATATCCTACCATAGATGGTTTATCTCTGTTAGTTGATGGTGGGGCAAATGTAGATTGTAAGCCTGAGTATCTAAATCAATTTGGAATAATGGGATCAATTTATATGGAACATGTAATGGGGGTTAAGAGTCCGAGAGTAGGTCTTGTAAATATTGGAAAAGAAGAAGGCAAAGGAAATTTACTTACAAAGGAAGCCTATGAACTTCTTAAGAAAAGTCCTATTAATTTTATTGGAAACATAGAGGGTAGGGAGCTACCCGCTGGTGTTGCTGATGTAATTTTATGTGATGGTTTTGCAGGAAATATAATACTAAAATTAACTGAAGGTATGGCAATATCTATTTTTGACAGTTTAAAGAAAATGTTCCTTACGAATACTGGGACCAAAATTGGAGCCCTATTACTAAAGCCTCAGTTAAAAGAATTTAAAAGCAAAATGGATTACCGTGAATATGGTGGAGCTCCATTATTAGGGACAAAGCAAGCTATTGTCAAAGCCCATGGAAGTTCGGATGCTCTAGCTATTAAAAATGCAATAAGACAATTAATAGATTTCATAGAAAAAGATGTAATTAATATTATTACACAGAATATTAATTTTAATGAAGACAAGAATATTAATATATAGGAGGAAAAAGATATGATTTTAGAAAAAATCAAGGATATTGTTGTAACTCAATTTAACGTGGAGGCTAATACTATAACCTTAGAAACATCCTTTAGAGATGACTTAAATGCAGATTCATTAGATTTAGTAGAATTGATTATGGCCTTAGAAGACGAATTTGATCTTGAAATTGAAGATGAGGACTTGGATTCAATTAAAACAATTAATGATGCTTTAGAATATTTAAAAGAAAATTTGAATGAAGATAATTTATAAAGGCTCTGTATAGAGCCTTTCTACTAACCATTTTGTGATAAGGAGAATATTTATGAGGAAAAGTAAGATAAATATGAAGTTTTTTGAGCCTTTACAAAAAGACTTAAATTATTTCTTTAAAGATGAAGAGCTTTTAATTACAGCGCTTACTCATAGCTCCTATGCTAATGAAAACAAACTAGGAGTAGAAGGTTATAATGAAAGACTTGAATTTCTTGGAGACACAGTGTTAGGTCTTATTGTAAGTCAATATCTATATAAGAAGTACCCCCACTATCCTGAAGGTGAGTTAACGAAAATTAGGGCTAAAGTAGTATGTGAATCATCACTGGCTACAGCTGCAAGAAAAGTTAACTTGGGGAAGTACTTGCTATTGGGGAAAGGTGAGGAATCTACGGGAGGTAGAAGTAGGGAATCCATCTTAGCAGATGCCAGTGAAGCTATAACGGGTGCTATTTATATGGATAGTGACTTTGAGACAGTTAATAATTTAATGTTAGAAAGATTTGAAATTGGTATAGTCCAAGCTGTCGATAAGGGTAATTTATTTATTGATTATAAAACAGAATTACAAGAAATAGTGCAAAAAACTAACAAATCTAGGCTAGAGTATATTGTATACAAAGAAGAAGGGCCAGATCATAATAAAATATTCTATATGAATGTATTAGTTAATGAAACTATTATAGGAACTGGCATGGGTAGAAATAAAAAAGAAGCTGAACAAGCTTCAGCAAAAGATGCTCTGCAAAATATGGGGTTAAGAAATGAGTAGACATTATATTATACCTATATTTGTACCACATTTTGGATGTCCACATGATTGTGTGTTTTGTAATCAAAAAAAAATTACAGGCTTATCTACTGATATTAGCCCTGACCATGTGGAAAATATAATAGAAGAACATTTAAAATCATTTAAAGAGGGCGCATTTATAGAAGTAGCTTTTTATGGGGGCAGTTTTACTGCCATAGATATAGACATTCAAAGTCAACTATTAAGTGTGCCATATAGATTTAAATTACAAGGTAAAATCAATGAGATTAGACTTTCTACAAGGCCTGATGCAATTAATAATAAAATCTTAAATAATCTAAAGAGATTTACAGTAAATACCATTGAACTTGGATGTCAATCTCTTAATGACCAAGTACTGAGTCTTAGTGATAGAGGACACACATCTGATGATGTATATAAAGCCTCTAGAATGATCAAGGAAGAGGGTTTTAACTTAGGTCTTCAAATGATGTTAGGACTACCGGGAGATACTATGAGCAAGGCTCTTTATACTGCCACTGAATTTATTAGATTAAAGCCAGACTGCGTACGGATTTATCCTACTTTGGTAATAAAGGAAACTTATTTAGAACAATTATATTTAGAAAATAAATATTTACCTTTAAGTCTAGAGAAGAGCATAGATATTACTACTCAAATTCTAATCTTATTTTATTTAGAAAATATAAATGTTATTAGAGTAGGACTGCAGCCCACTGAAAATATCCAGATGGGTAAAGATGTTATTGCTGGACCATTTCATCCTGCCTATAGACAGTTAGTTGAGGCAAATATATTTAAATTATTAATCCAAATGTATTTAAGTGAAAAAAATATTAATACTGAAAATAAAACAATGATAATTAAAACTAATAGTAAAAACATTTCAAATATTGCAGGTCAAAAATCATCTAATTTATTGTATTTCAAAAAAAACTATGGCTTTAAAAAGATCAAGATATTTGAAGCGGATATAGATACAAATATTTTAGATATTACAATTGGGGATTTTTATGATAAAATGGATATTATGGTAGAGATGGAGAGATTCACCAGAACATATAGATAAGAGGTGCTTATATTGTACTTGAAAAAGATTGAAATTCAAGGTTTTAAATCATTTGCAGATAAAATAGAGATTGAATTTAAAGATGATATAACTGCCATTGTAGGACCTAATGGCAGTGGAAAGAGTAATATTTCTGATGCCATTAGGTGGGTACTTGGAGAACAAAGTATTAAAAACCTCCGAGGAACAAAAATGGAAGATGTTATATTTTCAGGTACAGATAAAAGAAGGGCTTTGGGATTTGCTGAAGTATCTATTATATTTGATAATTCTGACAAATTAGTACCCTTAGAATATAACGAAATCATGATCACAAGAAGAGTTTTTAGATCTGGAGAAAGTGAATATTATATAAATAAGAACTCATGTAGGTTGAAAGATATTAGGGAACTGTTTATGGATACAGGTATAGGCAAAGATGGATACTCTATTATTGGACAAGGTAGAATTGAGGAAATTTTAAGTAATAAGCCAGAAGATAGAAGGAATATCTTTGAAGAAGCAGCAGAAATTGTAAAATACAAATACAGAAAAGTTTCAGCAGAAAAGAAACTAGAAAAAACTCAGGCAAATTTAATAAGAATAAAGGATTTAATATATGAAATAAACAAGCAGGCATTAACTCTTGAAGAAGAGTCAAGGAAGGCTGTAGCTTTTACATCTCTTTATAATAAACTAAGGGAAATCGAAGTAAATATATTTATTAAAGAAATAAAAAAATTAAATATGCAAATTGACAATATAAATATAGAAATTAATGAAATAAATAAGGATATAATAGAATCTGAAACTGAAAAAAATATAATAGAAGACAAGTTTAATTTGCTTAAAAATACTATTGAAGATATGGACAATAGTATTGAAACAGCTCGTAATTCAAAGTTAAATATAATTCAAGCCTTAGACAATTGCAAAAATAAGATATCTCTTCATATAGAGAAAGAAAATTTTCATATAAGAGATTTAGAAAGATTAAAAAAAGAAAAATCTGACCTAGAAGAATCACTAAAGAAAATAAATGATATAGAAATAGATATTAATAGTGAAAAATTATCAATAGATGATAATTTAAAAAATCTAATAGAAAACTATGAAAAAAAAGATAATGAGAGATTACTAATAGATGATGAGATAAGAGTTAAAGAAGATTACATAGAAAACATAAAGTCTAAACATCTAAACTTATACAATGATGCATCCCATATAAGAAATAAATTAGATAATATGGATTCTTTTAGGGAAAATATTATAAAAAGAATAGATGAACTAAAGAATGAGAAAAATAAGCTTGCTAATAATATAACTAATAATAAGAAGAGTCTAGAGGCTTCTATTTTGGAACAAGCAAGTCTAAAAACTCTGGTTAATAGATTATCAAAGGATTATGGTGAACTATCAATTAAAAAGGCAGATATTAGCAATAATAAAGAAGACAATGATAAATTAATTAAGGAAATTGAAATACAAGTTCAAGGCTTAATTTCTAATCAAAGAGTATATAAGAGTATGGAAGCTGGCTATGAAGGATATTTTAAAAGTGTTAAGAATTTATTATTAGCTATAAATAAATCGGAACATATGAAAAATGGATTTCTAGGCATTGTAGCTGATCTTATAAAGGTAGAGGCAAAATTTGAGAGGGCAATTGATATAAGTTTGGGCTCCAATATACAGAACTTAGTAATGGATACTGATGTAAATGCAAAAAGCTTGATAAATTACCTAAAGGATAACAAATTAGGCCGGGTTACATTTTTACCCTTAAATACTATAAAGGCTAATACAATTACCTTAAAACAAGATGATATTAATGAATACAATATACTTGGATTAGGAAATGAACTTATAAAATATGATCCAATATATGAAAATATATTTAAATATTTACTAGGTCGTACTATAATAATTCAAGATATAGACAGTGCTATTATCTATGCAAATAAATATGGTCATAGTAATAGAATTGTAACTCTAGATGGTGATCTGTTAAATCCTGGAGGATCTATGACTGGGGGTAGTTATGGAAATAATACTATCAGTATAATTAATAGAAAAAATAGGATAAAAGCTATGGACAGAGATATAAACAGTTTACAATCTAGTTTAAATGTCTTAAAGGATAAAAGGCAGCAATATATAAATGAATTGTCAGAAATAGATAAAGAAATTATTGAAAATGAAGAATATAGAAAAAATATTGAATTAAAACTAATTGATATTACAAATACTAATAATTCATATAATATTGAAATTACAAGATTGAAAAATGATTTAGACAAGACTATTGAACAAATTTCTAATTTTAAAAAAGAAATAGGTGGTTTAAGCCACAATAAGGATGAATTAGAAGCTAAGCTAAAAGACTTAGATGTTGAAACTAACAGTCTAAGTGAAAAAATCAAGTATCTTATGGAAGAACTTAAAGATTATAGAAATTTAAAGGAAAGCAATAATAATGAGATAACTGATTATAAAATTAAAATTAATTTAATGGAAAATACATTAAGAAATTTAAATGAAAAACAAGAATCACAAGTCGGTGAAAAACAATTAATTGACCAATTATTAAAGGATAAAGAAAATAGCATAATTGAAATTAAAAGTGAATTAGAGATTATTAATAAAGATAAAATATTAATTCAAGAAGATATAGGCAAATTGGAAGTTGAAGAAGCTCTAGCCTCGGATAATTTTAATAAATTAATAGAAGATAAAGATAATTTTATGAAGACCTTCTACGAGGAACAAGACAGGCTAAAAGATATTACTAATAAACTTTCTATATTAGAAAAACAAAAAGGCCGACAAGAAATCAAATTGGCTAAAAACGAATTACAAATTGAAAATAACCATTTAAAATTACTTGAGGACTATGAATTAACATTTGAAAATGCTGTAGCTTATGAAGTAGATATACCTAATATGCAAAAAGCATTAGAAGTAGTTAAATCATTAAAAACACAAATAAAGGAATTAGGTAGTGTTAATATTGGGTCTATCGAAGAATATAGTAAAACTAAAGAAAGACTTGACTTTATAACTACTCAGCAGGAAGATTTATTATTTAGTAGACAAGGGCTCAACGAAATAATCAAAGATATAGAAAAGAAAATGAGAGGCCAGTTCATCCACTCTTTTAATGAAATTAATGAAAATTTCAATGAAATATTTGGGGTCCTATTTGACGGTGGCAAGGCTAAATTAGTACTAGAAGATGGAGAAGATGTTCTAGAATCTGGAATAGAGATAGTGGTTCAACCTCCAGGTAAAAAGTTGCAAACTCTAAGTCTCTTATCTGGCGGAGAAAAGTCCTTAACTGCAGTAGCATTGTTATTTGCCATTCTAAAGACAAAACCGGCACCATTTTGTATATTAGATGAAATAGATGCAGCCTTAGATGAAGCAAATATAGGTAGATATACTAACTATTTAATGAATTTTAACGATGATACACAATTTATATTAATCACACATAGAAAAACAACAATGGAGATTGCAAATGTATTATATGGTGTTACAATGGCAGAAGAAGGAATTAGTAAATTAATTTCTGTTAAACTTAAGGATAATTTAGAGGTGGAAGCAAGCTAATATATTAGTAGGAGGAATAAAATGCTAAATTGGTTTAAAAATTTAGGCAAGAAAAATAAAGAAGAAAATCCATTTGAGGAAGATGAGATTAAGCAAGATATTATAAATGAAGAGGCTATTGAGGAACTTGAAGAAATAATAGAACTTGAAGAAGAAACAGAGGAAATTATTGAAGAATTATTCCAGGAAATTATAATCAATGAAGAGCCTGTTGAAAGTGAAAGTAAAAAGAAAGTTGGTTTCTTTGAAAAACTGAAAGATGGATTAGCTAAAACCAGGAATGACATTTCAGGCAAAATTGACGGTGTTTTAAATTCCTATAAAAAGATAGATGAAGAACTCTTTGAAGATTTGGAAGAGGTATTAATTACTGCAGATGTTGGAGTTAATACTACTATGTTGCTAATTGATAGGTTAAGAGATAGAATAAAATTAGAAAAAACTAAGGATCCAGTTGAAGTTAAAGAACTGTTAAAAGATGAAATTAGAAGTTTAATGAAGGAATCAGTATCTGATAATAATCTGAATGTTGAACCTTCCCCGGCAGTTATTTTGGTAGTAGGTGTAAACGGTGTTGGAAAGACAACAACAATTGGTAAACTATCTCACAACTTTAAAAACAATGGAAAGAAAGTATTAATTGCTGCTGGAGACACCTTTAGAGCTGCTGCCATAGAGCAACTAAAAGAATGGAGTGATAGGTCCGGATCGGAATTTATCGCTCATACAGAGGGTGCAGACCCTGCTGCTGTTATTTATGATGGCATACAAGCAGCTAAAGCAAGGAAATCAGATATATTGATCTGTGACACAGCTGGAAGGCTTCACAATAAGTCGAATTTAATGAATGAATTGAACAAAATATTTAGAGTTGTTGAAAGAGAATATGGAGATGCTACAAAGGAAGTAATTTTAGTTCTAGATGCAACCACAGGCCAAAATGCTATAAATCAGGCCAAAGTATTTAAAGAAGTAGCTAATATAACAGGTGTAGCACTAACAAAACTAGATGGCACTGCAAAAGGAGGCGTAGTAATAGCTCTTCAGGCTGAACTACATTTACCTATAAAATTAATTGGAGTAGGAGAAGGAATAGAGGATTTACAGAGTTTTAATACTGATGATTTTGTAGAAGCAATTTTTAATTAAATGGTTGACAAATAAAAATAAATATACTAAAATAGTAGTGTCAAGGAAAAGACTTGACACTACTATTTAGTTGGTGATATAATGGTCGAGAAGTTGGTGGAAATAGGGATTTTATATGATTTTTATGGGAAATTACTTAGCGAAAGACAATATGCAGCTATAGAATTATATTACATACATGATTTGAGTTTGGCTGAAATTGGTGAAGAATTAAATATTACTAGACAAAGTGTATTTGACACTTTAAAAAGATCTGAAAATAAACTTTATGAATATGAAAGAGTACTTGGTCTTGTAAAAAGATTTCATAAGACTCATAGAGATATTCAACAAATATTAAAAATTACTAATGAAATTAATAATAGTGCAATTGATTCCAATAATATAGACATCCAATTAAAGACCCAAAAGATATTAGAATTAGGGAATAAATTATTGGATAATAGTAGGGGGGTAGTAAACTGATGGTGTTTGAAAGTTTATCAGAAAAACTTCAAAATGCTCTAGGTAAGTTAAAGGGCAAAGGAAAACTATCTGAAAAAGATGTAGATGTAGCTATGAGAGAAGTTAGACTTGCACTATTAGAGGCTGATGTTAACTTCAAAGTAGTAAAGGACTTTATCAAAACCGTTAAAGAAAGAGCTATTGGTGGAGAAGTAATGGAGAGTTTAACTCCAGGACAACAGGTAATTAAAATTGTAAACCAAGAGTTAACCAATCTTATGGGAGAAAAAGAAGTTAAATTAGACTTTTCCTCTAATCCAACAATAATATTGATGTGTGGTTTACAAGGTGCAGGTAAAACAACTACCACAGGAAAACTAGCTTTAAACCTAAAAAAACAAAACAAAAGACCCTTACTGGTAGCTTGTGATGTTTATAGACCCGCAGCCATAAAACAATTAGAAGTAGTTGGTGACAGAGTAGGAGTTCCTGTTTTTTCAATGGGAGACAAAGAGGATCCAGTAAATATTGCTAAAGCTTCAGTTGAACATGGTAAGAAACATGGTAATGATGTAATTATTATAGATACAGCTGGTAGACTCCATATAGACGAAGACTTGATGGATGAAATAAAGAATATATATGAAGCTGTAAACCCTAGTGAGGTATTATTAGTTTTAGATGCTATGACAGGGCAAGATGCTGTTAATGTAGCTGATAGCTTTAATAAATTGCTGGGTATTTCAGGAGTTATTCTTACAAAACTAGATGGGGATGCAAGAGGTGGGGCAGCCCTTTCAATTAGAGCCGTAACACAAAAACCTATAAAGTTTGTGGGAATGGGTGAGAAACTAGATGAATTAGAAGCTTTTTATCCTGAAAGAATGGCTTCTAGAATATTAGGTATGGGAGATGTACTTACATTAATTGAAAGAGCTCAATCTAGTATTGATGAGAAAAAGGCAATGGAATTAGAGCGAAAGATCCGAACTCAGCAATTCACATTTGATGATTTTTTAGATCAATTAGAACAAATGAAAAGTATGGGTCCTATAGATCAATTAATGGGTATGATTCCTGGGGTAGATGCTAAAGCCCTAAAAGGATTAGATATAAATGATAAGGATATTAGCAGAATTGAAGCAATTATAAAATCTATGACTAAAAAAGAAAGAGATAATCCAGACATTATAGATAGTAGTAGAAGAAAGAGAATTGCTAAAGGTAGTGGGAATACAGTCCAAGAAGTAAATAAATTATTAAAACAATTTAAAGAAACAAAAAAAATGATGAAGAAATTTACTGACATGGAAAAAACAATTAAGAAAAAAGGGAAATTTGGATTACCCTTTTTCTAAATAAATTAATATTTAAGAGTAATATTTAAAGGAGGTGAAAAGATAATGGCAGTTAAAATTAGATTAAGAAGAATGGGAGCTAAGAAAAGTCCTTTTTATAGAATAGTTGTAGCTGATTCAAGATACTCAAGAGATGGTAGATTCATTGAAGAAATTGGATATTACAATCCATTAACTGAACCAATAACAGTTAAAATAGATGATGAAAAGGCTATGAAATGGATAAGTAATGGTGCTAAGCCAACTGATACAGTAGATAGACTATTTAGAAACAATGGAGTATATGAAAAAGCTGTTGAAGTTACTACAGAAGAAAATTCAGTAGTAGAGAACACTGAGGAATAGTTCTAGGAGGTTAATAATATGGGTGAATTAGTAGAATTTATAGCTAAAGCTCTAGTAGATAATCCTGATGCAGTTAGTGTTAACGAAGTTGAAGGTTCTCAATCAATTATTATAGAACTCAAAGTAGCACCTGAAGATATGGGAAAAATAATTGGCAAGCAAGGAAGAATTGCTAAGGCTTTAAGAACAGTTGTTAAAGCTGCAGCTATTAAAGATAACAAAAGGGTAGTAGTAGAAATTATGCAATAAACTTTAAAATGGCTGGTGAAAATATGGATTATACAATAGTAGGTAAGATAATTAATAGTCATGGTATTAAGGGAGAAGTAAAAGTATATCCATTAACTCATGATATAGATAGATTTTCATATCTTAAATATGCATATTTAGGTGAAGAAAAAGTCAAGGTAGAAATTCATAGTGTAAAATACCACAAAGGTATTGTAATCATAAGATTTAAAGAATATGACGACATAAATCAAATTCTTAAATTTAAAGATATGGATATTTATGTTGATGAAGACAATAAGATTATTTTACCAAAAGATCACTATTTTATATATGACCTAATAAACTGCCAAGTATTTGATGTTAAAGGAAATAATATAGGATATATTTCAGATGTTATACAAGCTGCTAGCAATGATGTATATGTAATAAAAGATCCTGAAAAAAATAGGGATTATATGATACCAGTAGTAAAAGAGTTTGTAAAACAGGTAGATATAGACAATAAAAAAGTAATAATTGATCCAATAGAAGGAATGATAGAATGATTGTTGATGTTCTAACATTATTTCCAGAATTTATTTATGGTATTTATAATTGGAGTATAATAGGTAGAGCTGTAGAAAAGAATATAGTTGAAATTAATACTATAAATATTAGAGATTTCTCAAAAAACAAGCATAAAAAAGTAGATGATTACCCTTATGGTGGAGGACCTGGAATGGTTATGTCTCCTGAGCCAATATATGATGCTATTTCTAGTGTTCGTAGACAAGATTCAAAGGTGATTTACTTATCCCCTCAGGGTAAAAAATTAAATCAAAAGATTTTAAATAATCTTTCTAAAGAAAATCATTTAATTTTATTGTGCGGTCATTATGAAGGAATTGACAATAGAATAATTGAAAACTATATTGATGAAGAAATATCAATAGGGGATTATGTCTTAACTGGTGGAGAACTTCCAGCAATGGTACTTATTGACGGTATTACCAGATTATTACCTGGAGTGCTTTCAAGTGAGGATTCCTATTTAGATGAATCTCACTATGATGGTATTTTAGAACATCCACAATATACTAGACCTAGAGTATTTAATAATATATCTGTTCCAGAGATCTTATTATCTGGACACCATAAAAAGATTGTTGATTGGAGAAGGTATGAATCATTAAAAGCTACATTGATCAAGAGACCTGATTTATTAAAGGATTTAAACTTAAGTAAGGACGAAGTTGATCATATTGAGCAAATAAAATTACAATTAATAGAATAAATTTTAGTTGAAAAAGAAATAACCACATGCTATAATACCTAGCGTATGGAATTAAAGATGGTCCTCTGCAAAAGTGTAAGAACATCTAGAAAAGGGAGGTTTTGAACAGTGGATTTAATAAAAATGCTAGAAGATGAACAATTAAGAAGTGATTTACCTATATTTAACGTAGGTGATACTGTTCAAGTTCATTATAAAGTAGTAGAAGGAACTAGAGAAAGAATACAAGTATATGAAGGTACAGTTATCAAAATTCAAGGTGGCGGGGCTAGAAAAACATTCACAGCAAGAAGAATTTCTTACGGTGTTGGTGTAGAAAGAACATTCCCTATACATTCCCCAAGAATCGAAAAACTTATTGTTACTAGAAAAGGTAAAGTAAGAAGAGCTAAACTTTACTATCTAAGAGATAGACAAGGTAAAGCTGCAAAAGTTAAAGAGAAGAGATTTTAATTATTGGGACTGTATAGTCCCATTTTTATTTTAGGGGGTAGTGTATATGATGAATATAAATTGGTACCCTGGACATATGAAAAAAACAAAGGAATCAATACAAAAAAATTTAAAAATGGTAGATGTAGTCTTTGAACTTATTGATGCCAGAATACCATACAGTAGTCAAAATCCTGTAATAGAATCTATAGTTGGAGATAAACCTAGGGTGATTATCTTAAATAAATCAGATTTGGCAGATAGTAGGTCAAATAAAATATGGCAAGACCATTTTGCTGAAAAAGATATACCATCAATTTTAGTAGATTCTCTAAGTGGAAAAGGTTTAGATAACCTTATAAAGATATCTTTAGATATTACAGAAGAAAAAAGAATGGCTTTTGAAAATAGAGGAGTTATTAGTAGGCCTACCAGAGCTATGATTATTGGAATTCCAAATGTAGGTAAGTCCACATTAATAAATAGTCTATCTGGTAGAAAAGGGACTAAAACCGGAAATAGGCCTGGAATTACAAAGTCAAATCAGTGGATAAAAACTAAAGGTCTTTTAGAGCTTCTAGATACACCAGGTATCCTATGGCCGAAATTTGAAGATCAACAAGTTGGTTTAAATCTTGCCTTTACAGGTGCAATTAAGGATGAAATATTAGATACAGAAACTTTAGCCTTAAGGTTAGTAGAGAGATTATTATTAAATTTCCCTCATCTATTGTCTAAAAGATATGGAATAGAAATAAAAGAAGATGATGGATTAAAAATTATGATTGAAATAGCTAAAAAAAGGGGATGTATTATAAGAGGCGGACAAGTTGACTATACAAAAGTTAGTTCCATTATATTAGATGAATTTAGAAAAGGTATTATGGGAAATATTACGCTGGAACTTCCTGAAGAATTGAGGGCTTAAGAATGTTAGAGTTAGAAAATAGCATATATAAAAATGGTTTTAGACATATTGCATGTATAGACGAAGTTGGTAGAGGTTGTCTATTTGGTGATGTAGTAGCCTGCGCTATTATAATGCCTCAGGACTTAGTAATTGAAGGTGTTAAAGATTCAAAAAAACTATCTCATAAAAAAAGAGAAAAATTATATGATAAAATTCTCGAAAATGCTCTTGCCATTGGTATAGGAAGAGTAGACGCCTCTATAATAGACCAAATTAATATAAAGCAAAGTACTAGATTAGCCATGAAATTTGCAGTTGAGAATTTAAGAAATCCTTTAGGAGAAAGTATTATTCCGGATTATATTCTTATAGATGCAGAAGAAATAAATATTAAAATTCCTCAAGAAAGCATAATCAAAGGGGACGATAAATCTCACGGTATAGCTTGCGCATCTATAGTTGCAAAAGTATATAGAGATAGGTTATGCTTAGAGTGGGATAAGGAATTTCCAGTCTATAATATTGCTCAACATAAAGGTTATGGTACAAAAGAACACAGAGATAGAATATCAGAATATGGACCAAGCTACCTTCACAGACAAACATTTTTAAAAAATATTAAAATGAACTTTTAGCAGGAGGTAATATGAATACTAATATTATTACAGGCCAATCTGGTGAGAAAATTGCTAAAGAATATTTGATTTCAAAAGGTTATAAAATTTTGGAAATGAATTATAAAAATAAAATTGGTGAAATAGATATTATAGCAATGGATGGAGATATATTAGCTTTTATTGAGGTTAAAACTAGGACAAGTTATTCTTACGGTTATGCTTTTGAAGCTGTAGATAATAGAAAGCAAAGAAAGATTATAAACACATCTATGGTTTACATAAAATATAAAAACCTTATAGATATACAATTAAGGTATGATATTATTGAAGTTTATTTTACTAAGACTCTTGAGATAAATCATTTAGATAACGCTTTTTGCCTATAATAATAGAAATAATAGGATATTCTATTGTTATACCTGGAATAAAAGAAAATATAAAGGGTGATGATATGTATTCTAAGGTAAATACTTCTGTGTTACAAGGACTAAATGCTTCAATTATTGAGGTAGAATCTGATCTTTCTAGAGGACTTCCAGTCTTTAACATAGTAGGATTAGGAGATGCTGCTATTAAAGAGTCAAAAGAAAGAGTTAGGACTGCTATAAAAAATAGTGGTTATAATTTTCCCTTAAATCGTATTACTATAAATTTAGCCCCTGCAAACCTAAGAAAAGAAGGATCACAGATGGATCTGGCTATTGCAATTGGCCTATTAATGGCAGATGGGATTGTCTCAGATCATGAGATTGAAAATACTGTTTTTCTTGGAGAACTATCACTAGATGGAACTATAAATAGTATTGATGGTGTATTGCCAATGATTATATCAATGCGGGACTTAGGAATTAAGAAGTGTATTATTCCATTTGATAACAGAGAAGAATCATGTATTATTCGGGACATGGAGATTATACCAGTTAAAAACCTAGGGCAAGTAGTTGATTATTTAAATAATGAGATTGAAATAGAGCCTTATAAAATCGATGAAGATATTCAAAAAATTAAATACGATTATAATATTGACTTTTCAGAAATAAAAGGCCAAGAAGGCTTAAAAAGAGCACTAGAAGTGGCTGCTGCAGGTAATCATAATTTATTAATTATTGGACCTCCAGGGTCGGGTAAAACAATGGCTGCAAGAAGGCTACCTACTATTTTACCTAAACTATCTTTTGAAGAAGCAATTGAGGTAACTAAGATTTACAGCATATCAGGTTTATTGAAAGATAAATCTCTAATGGAAGAAAGACCATTTAGGTCACCTCATCATACTGCATCTAATATATCATTAATTGGGGGAGGTAGAATTCCAAAGCCTGGGGAAGTGTCTTTAGCTCATAACGGAGTACTATTCTTAGATGAATTGCCAGAGTTTCAGAAAAATGTTCTTGAGGTCCTTAGGCAACCTTTAGAAGATGGTGTTGTAAATATATCTAGAGTAAATGCTAGTCTATCATTTCCTGCAAAGTTCATGTTTATAGCCAGCATGAATCCATGTCCGTGTGGATATTACGGTGATCCTGGCCATGATTGTAGCTGTAGTCAAGGAAATATAGACAGATATTTGGGAAAAATATCTAATCCTCTATTAGATAGAATTGACATACATATTGAAGTATTGCCTGTAAAGTATAGTGACTTAAATAATGATGAAAAAGGGGAGTCATCCCTTCATATAAGAGAAAGAGTTGCTAAGGCTAGAGATATACAATTTGAAAGATTTAAAGATAAAGACTATTTTAACAACTCTCAAATAAGGAATAAAGATATAAAAACATATTGCAAATTATCTAATAGTTCTGAAAATATAATGAAAACCGCATTCTTAAAATATAAGTTTAGTGGTAGGACTTATAATAAATTACTGAAAGTTTCTAGAACTATTGCTGACCTAGATGGTAAAAAAGACATAGAAGATAAGCATGTTTTAGAGGCAATCAGGTATAGAACATTAGATAATAAATATTGGGGGTCTTAAAATGACAATTCCTTCAAATAGGCAGGTCTTGATATGGTTAAATAGTATTGGTATATCACAAGCCAATATTGATAAGTTAATGATTAATTTTGATGATTTAAGTGAACTGTGGACTGCAAATAAAGATTTAATTTATTCTATTAAGTCCATTAAATCTGAAGTTCTATCATTAATTATTAAATATAGAAATAATAAAACACTAGAAGATTTAAATCGAATATTAAGGACTCAAAATATAGAACCTATTACAATTTATGATGAAAATTATCCCAATAGTTTAAAGAATATTAATGATAATCCAAAAGTTATATATTTAAAAGGTAATTTACTTGAAGAAGACCATTTATCTATTGGAATTGTAGGTTCTAGAAAAGCCACCACTTATGGTTTGTGGGCTTGTGAAAAGTTTACAAGGGAATTAGTTGACATGGGTGTTACAATAGTAAGTGGGGCTGCACTGGGAATAGATGCAGTAGCCCACAAAACAGCCATAGCAATGGGTGGTAGAACTATAGGCATACTAGGTAATGGTCTAGACAAAGTATATCCACCAAAAAATAAAGGTCTTTATGAAGATATATCTAAAAATGGTGGACTTATTACAGAATTCCCCTTAGGTACACTACCATTACCCTATAATTTCCCACAGAGAAATAGAATAATATCTGGATTATCACTTGGAGTTATAGTCATAGAAGCCAAAGAAAAATCTGGCTCACTTATAACAGCACATTGTGCAATTGAACAGGGTAAAGAAGTTTTTGCCCTACCAGGAAATATAAATAGTCTCTATAGTGGTGGAACAAATCGATTAATTAAAGATGGAGCAAGGCCACTTTTAGATATAGATGATATTCTGGAAGAAATTTATGAACTACAATTATTAAAAATAAACAATAAAAAGATTGAAATGGATTATTCTATTTTAAGTGATACAGAATTGAAAATAGTTAAATTAATAGAAGAAGGTCCCCTACATGCTGATATTATATCCTATAAAACAGAGATAGATATAAGTACAGTTATAAGTATATTGACTATTCTTGAATTAAAAGGTATTATAAAAGAATTATCTAGTAGAACATTTACTATTTACTAGATTAATTATGGAGGTGCAATATTGTCTAAAAAATTAGTTATTGTAGAATCACCTGCAAAAGCAAAATCTATCGGAAAAATTTTAGGTAGAAATTATAAGGTAGTAGCTTCTGTAGGTCATATTCGCGATTTGCCAAAAAGCACCCTTGGTATAGATATAGAAGATAATTTCGAGCCTAGATATATTAATATTCGAGGCAAGGGTCCTCTTATTAAAGAGTTAAAGAAGGAAGCAAAAAATGCTGATAAGGTTTTATTAGCTACTGACCCTGACAGAGAGGGTGAAGCTATATCATGGCATTTGGCACATATTTTAGGTTTAGACCTATCAGATAATAATAGAGTAGAATTTAATGAAATCACTAAAGATGCGATAAAAAGTGCAATTAAGAATCCAAGAGCATTAGATCAAGACTTAATAGATGCCCAACAAGCTAGGAGAATCTTAGATCGATTAGTAGGTTACAAAATAAGTCCTCTATTATGGAAAAAAATTAGAAAAGGACTTAGTGCTGGTAGGGTTCAAAGTGTTGCCACAAAGTTAATTTGTGATCGTGAAAATGAAATTAATGAATTTATACCAAAGGAATATTGGAGTATAAAGGCTCTATTAAACAAAGATGAAGATTTTGAAGCAAATTTTATTGGTAGATATATTGATAATAAAGAAGAAAATATGGAATTAAAAAACCAGGAAGAAGTAAATAAGGTACTTGATAGTTTAGATAAAGAAAGTTTTACTGTTAAGGATGTAAAAAAGGGTAAAAGAAGAAGAAATCCTTATCCCCCTTATACAACTAGTACTTTACAACAGGATGCATCTAAAAAACTAGGCTTCACAACTAAGAAAACTATGAGTGTTGCTCAGCAACTTTATGAAGGTATAGATATTAAAGGTCAAGCTACAGAAGGGTTAATTACCTATATGAGAACTGACTCTACAAGAATTTCCAATGATGCTTTAGAAAATACAAAACAGTATATTACAAGTGAATTTGGAAAAGAATATTCTAATGGAGGTAGAAGTTATGCTGGTAAAAAAGGAAAGCAAACCCAAGATGCCCATGAGGCTATTAGGCCTACCAGTGTATTACGTCACCCAGATAGTCTTAAATCTTCATTAAAAAAAGATCAATATCAACTTTATAACTTAATTTGGAATCGATTAGTAGGATCTCAAATGGCTCCAGCTGTTTATGATTCATTAACTGTGAATTTAACAAACAATGATTACTTATTTAGAGCTACTGGTTCTAAGCTGATTTTTCCAGGATTTTTAAAAGTCTATACTTCAGAGGATGAAGAAGTAAAAGATATGAGTATCCCTAATTTGATTGCTGGAGATATATGCAAGGTTAAAGAAATTACCCCTAAGCAACATTTCACACAACCACCAGGAAGATTTACTGAGGCATCCCTAATAAAGGTAATGGAAGAGCTGGGAATAGGAAGACCTAGTACTTACTCACCTACCATAGCTACAATATTAGCTAGGGATTATGTTGTTTTAGATAAAAGAGTATTTTATCCAACGGATTTAGGATTCTTAGTAAATGATTTATTAATAGAGTATTTTAAAGGAATTGTAAATGAAAAATTTACAGCAAAACTTGAAGAACAGCTTGATGAAGTTGCAGAAGGAAATTACCCTTGGAAAACTGTTGTAGCTGATTTCTATAAGGATTTCCAGGCTGAGTTAATAATAGCAGAAGAAGAAATAGATAAAATTGAAATTGTTGAAGAAGTTAGCGATGTTATTTGTGAAAAATGTGGCAAGAACATGGTTATTAAAACAGGTAGATATGGTAAATTTCTAGCATGTCCAGGATATCCTGATTGTAAAAACACCAAGCCAATTTTAGATAAAATAAATGTAGATTGTCCATTATGTGACGGTACTATTGTTAGAAAAAGATCTAAAAAGGGTAGAAGTTTCTTTGGCTGTAGTGATTATCCTAATTGTGAATTTGTATCTTGGGATGAACCATTAGGGGAGAAATGTCCACAATGTAAGGGAATGATGGTAATTAAGAGAACAAAAAGTAAAAATACTATAAAATGTGTTGATAAAAATTGCGGCTATAATAGAGTAGAATAATTTTAGAACAAGAAAAGGAGGAAAAGACATGGAAAGTTTGTTACAAAAAACTAGAAAATTAAATAAAACAATACAAAGTTATGGCTCAGAAAGAGTAAGTTTTTTAGAGTTAAGTAAAATACTAAGTGATATTCTGGATGCCAATGTATATATTGCTAGTCAAAGAGGTAGAGTCTTAGGATATGAGCTATCTAGCGGATTTGATTGTGATATTATACAATCTGAGGTGGTAAAAGAAAAAAGATTTCCTAAGCTTTACAATGACCAATTATTACAAGTTAGTGAAACCAAGGAAAATGTACAGGAAATTACTGAATGTGTATTTGATGAGGTCTCTGAATGTAGCCACCCTGACAAAATAGCCACTATAGTTCCAATAATTAGTGGAGGCGAAAGACTGGGTACTTTAGTTCTTGCAAGATTTGGTAGAGAATTTAATGAAGAGGCCCTTATACTAGCTGAATATAGTGCCACTATAGTAGGTATGGAAATACTAAGGTCAGATAATGAAGTAATAGAAGAAGAAGCTCGTAAAAAGTCTATTGTACAAATGGCTTTAGGAACCTTATCATATTCAGAGTTAGAAGCTATGGAGCATATATTTAATGAATTAGAGGGTTTAGAAGGATTATTGGTGGCAAGTAAGATAGCAGATAGAGTTGGAATAACTAGATCCGTTATAGTAAATGCACTTAGGAAACTAGAAAGTGCAGGGGTTATAGAATCAAGGTCCTTAGGTATGAAGGGTACTCATATAAAGATTTTAAATGATAAATTAGTAAATGAATTAAAAAAAGCTAGAGCATAGTTAATAAATCATTGCTTTAGAATTGTGATTATGTTATACTACTATAGTGATTACACACATTCTCTGATATTGAGGGTAGTCCCATTATGGGTCCTGATATATATGATGAGAATGGAGGGAAAAAAACATGGAGGTGAATAGTATGTCAGTTATTACAATGAAGGGTTTACTTGAAGCTGGAGTTCATTTTGGACACCAAACAAGAAGATGGAACCCTAAAATGGCTCAGTACATTTTTACTGAGAGAAATGGTATCTATATTATTGACTTACAAAAAACAGTTAAGTTGGTTGAGGTAGCTTATGATTTTGTAAGAGAAGTTGTAGCAGAAGGTGGAGAAGTACTATTTGTAGGTACTAAGAAGCAAGCTCAAGAAGCAATTGAGAATGAAGCTAGAAGATGTAATATGCATTTCGTTAACCAAAGATGGTTAGGTGGTATGCTTACAAACTACAAAACAATTAGAAAAAGAATTGATAGACTACATGAATTAACTAAGATGGAAGAGGATGGAATATTTGATGTTCTACCTAAGAAAGAAGTTATAAAGTTAAAGCATGAAGGCGAAAGACTAGAAAAATTCCTTGGTGGAATAAAAGATATGGATAAAATTCCAAGTGTTTTATTTGTTGTAGACCCAAGAAAAGAGAGAATTGCTATTAAAGAAGCTCAAATACTTGGAATACCAGTTGTTGCAATTGTTGATACAAACTGTGACCCAGATGAAATTGACTTTGTTATTCCAGGAAATGACGATGCTATTAGAGCTGTTAAGTTATTAACAGAAACTATGGCAAATGCAGTTTTGGAAGCAAAACAAGGTGAACAAATAGAATCTAAAGAATAACAATTGGATGGTAAGGGTTCTAAGGGTAAAGTTTCCTTAAACCCTTACCATTTTTAATAATTATAGGAGGGTTAAAATGAAAATAAGCGCTTCATTAGTTAAAGAATTAAGAGAAAAAAGTGGTGCAGGAATGCTAGATTGTAAAAATGCATTAGTAGAAACAAATGGTGATGTTGAGAAAGCTGTAGACTATTTAAGAGAAAAAGGACTTGCCTCAGCAGCTAAAAAATCAGGTAGAATTGCATCTGAAGGGTTAGTAGATTCATATATTCATGGTGGAAGAATTGGTGTTATTATAGAAGTCAATTCAGAAACAGATTTTGTTGCTAAAACAGATGAATTTAAAGAATTTGTAAAAGATATGGCAATGCAAGTAGCTGCTTCAAATCCGAAATATGTTAGTAGAGAAGAGGTTCCAGAGGAAGAAGTTGCTAGAGAAAGAGAAGTATTAGTGCAACAAGCACTTAATGAAGGAAAGCCAGAAGCTATTGCAAACAAAATGGTTGAGGGTAGAATCGAGAAGTTCTACGAGCAAATTTGCTTATTAGACCAAAACTTTATTAAAGATCCAAGCCTAAAGGTAAAAGATTTATTGGCAAGTAAAATATCAAAAATTGGCGAAAATCTTAAGATAAGAAGATTTGCTAGATTTGAAGTTGGAGAAGGTTTAGAAAAAAGAGAAGAAAACTTTGCTGATGAAGTAGCAAAGCAAATGGGTATGTAATAAATAGGAGAACAATTACTTGTTCTCCATTTTAATAATAATCTAAGCATACATAAAGGAGGCATTATATGGATCCTGTTTTTAAAAGAGTTGTTCTTAAATTAAGCGGCGAATCATTAGCAGGTGGCAAAGGAACTGGAATAGATGTAGAAACAGTTAATAATATTTCAAAAGAAATAAATAAAATAAAAGATCTAGGTGTAGAAGTTGCTATTGTAGTTGGTGGAGGAAACTTCTGGAGAGGTAGATCTACAAAGGATATGGATAGAACTACTTCTGATTATATGGGAATGCTAGGTACAGTTATGAATGCTTTAGCATTACAAGATGCCTTAGAAAACATTGATGTTGCCACTAGAGTTCAATCTGCCATTGACATGAGGCAAATAGCAGAACCTTATATAAGGAGAAGAGCTATAAGACATTTAGAAAAAGGCAGAGTTGTTATATTTGCTGCAGGTTCTGGAAACCCATATTTCTCAACTGATACTACTGCGGCCCTAAGAGCTGCCGAAATTGAAGCGGATGTTATTCTATTAGGCAAAAAAGGCGTAGATGGAGTATATGATGCTGATCCTAAATTAAATTTACAAGCTAAAAAATTTGACACATTAAGATATATTGATATACTAAATTTAGGACTAGGAATTATGGATTCTACAGCTACTTCCTTATGTATGGATAATAAAATTCCATTAATTGTTTTTGGAATAGACGATCCAATTAATATGCTAAAAGTTGTATGTGGAGAAAAAATAGGAACTCATGTAAAGGAGGATTAATTATGTTTTTAGATCTACACAAAGAAGCTGAAGTAAAAATGAGCAAAACAATAAGTGTTTATAAAGAGGAACTACAAAGTATCAGGGCTGGTAGGGCTAATCCTGCACTACTAGACCGAATGACTGTAGACTATTACGGACAAATAACACCTTTAAAACAAGTAGCTAGTATATCAGCACCAGAACCAAGATTATTAGTTATTCAACCTTGGGATGCTAAATTAATACCTGTTATAGAAAAAGAAATCCAGAAGTCTGATTTAGGAATAAATCCATCAAATGATGGTAAACTTATACGTTTACAAATTCCACAATTAACAGAGGAAAGAAGATTAGATTTAATTAAAATTGTAAAGAAAAATGGGGAACAAGCTAAAGTCGCTATAAGAAATACCAGAAGAGATGGTATAGATAAGATTAAAAAATTAGAAAAAGATAAAAACTTGCCGGAAGATGATAGAAAATCTGCGGAGGATGAAATGCAAAAAATTACTGATAAATACATTCTTGAAGTTGATGCAATAACAGCAAATAAGGAAGAAGAATTATTAGAAATTTAAGCTAAACCCCTTCTTAATAGGAAGGGGTTTTTAATAATGGAGGATACATAATATGGATTATGATAATATAGATGCTGTGGAACTAAAGAATCTAATAGATATAGATAATTTGCCAAAACATATTGCAATAATTATGGATGGTAATGGCAGATGGGCAAAAAGTAGATTCTTACCAAGAAACTTTGGACATCAAGAAGGTATGGAAAGAGTTATTGAAGTGGTTGAAAATTGTTCAAAATTAGGTATTGAGTATCTAACTCTTTATGCATTTTCCACAGAAAATTGGAAAAGACCATCTGATGAAATAGCTGGATTAATGAGCATATTAGTTATATATATAAGAAGAGAATTAAATAAATTACATAATAATAATGTTAAATTAAATATATTAGGTGATATTACAAAATTACCTGAAAAGCCTAGATTAGAGGTAGAAAGAGCTATAGAAAAAACTAAAAATAATACAAAAATGGTTTTAAATATAGCTTTAAACTATGGAGCTAGGGATGAAATAATATATGGTATAAAGGAATTATTAAAAGATGTAAAAATGGGTAAAATGAATATAGATGATATTAATACAGAAAGTTTTAAAGAGTATTTGTATACTAAAGAACAACCAGATCCAGATCTTTTAATCAGACCAAGTGGTGAATTGCGTATTAGTAATTTTATGCTTTACCAGGTGGCCTATTCTGAATTTTGGTTTTCAAATGTATTGTGGCCTGATTTTAAAGAAAAAAATCTATATGAAGCCATATTAGAATATCAAAAAAGAAATAGAAGGTTTGGAGGTATCTAATGAAAGATTTAGGGATAAGATTTACAAGTGGTTTAGTTGGACTTATTTTATTAATTATCGTAGTTAACAAAGGAGGAATGCTTTTAGCAACCTCCATATTTTTAATTTCTTTGATTGGAATTAGGGAGTTTTATAAGGCTTTACATAATATAAATATTATACCCATAGGGATCATAGGCTATATAGGTACTATACTATTATTCTTATCTTCTATTTTTCCCATTATTACTTTAGATATAGTTATAACATTTATTACAATAATCTTATTATTAATAATTATTTATAAGAAAGATATAGACCTTGGAGCAGTAGCTATGACTATATTTGGATTATTATATATACCTTTTTTATTATTCCATATTTACTTTTTAGATGGTACTGTCTTTATATGGCTTATATTTATTATTGCATTTGGAACTGATACCTTTGCCTATGTTGCTGGAAATTTATTTGGTAAAAATAAATTGTGCCCAGAATTAAGCCCTAAAAAGACCATAGAAGGTTCAATTGGTGGAATCCTTGGTTCTACTATTTTAACTTTAATCTATTCCATATATATGAATTTAGATAACATTGTGCAACTAATAATATTATCTATAATAGTATCAGCAATGTGTCAATTAGGGGACTTGTTTGCATCAAAAGTAAAACGGATTTCTGGTATTAAGGATTATGGTTTTATAATGCCAGGACATGGTGGAGTATTAGATAGATTTGATAGTATAATTGTATGTGCTCCTTTAATATATTATTATGTACATTATTTTATAACGAGGTAAGATGTCCCCACATTAATGTAATAGGTGGCGGGTACCGATTGCTTGAACAACTGGTGCGTCTTAATCGCCCACCTCGTTGCAGTGGTGTGATGCAATTGCTACGCAATTGCTTACTGTACTTAAAACTAAATTAGGTGGTGTTTTTATGCAAACTGCAATAGCAGCTATATTTGTATTTTTATTAGTTATATTATTACATGAATTAGGTCATTTCACAGTGGCTAAGATGGTGGGTATCAAGGTAAATGAATTTGCAATTGGTATGGGGCCTAAGCTAATACAAACAAGAAAAGGAGAAACACAATATACTTTAAGACTACTGCCTATAGGTGGTTATGTGAAGATGGAAGGTGAGGATGAAAATTCAGATGATCCAAGGAGTTTTGGAAAAGTCTCTCCCTTATCTAGAATTGCTGTTGTAGCTGCCGGAGCATTTATGAACTTTGTATTGGCAATAGTGGTATTATCAATAGTGTCATTTAATACAGGTAGCCCTACTACTATAATAGAAGAAGCCATAATGGATTCTCCTGCCTATGTAAGTGGAATTCAAAAAGGAGATAATATAATCTCGATTAATGGAGTGGCTACAAATAGCTGGGAGAAGATTTCAGATACAATTGGAAAAGCCAACCCAAAAGAAAACTTAGAAGTCAGTATTCTTAGAGGTGGAGAAAATATTAATATTAGTGTGAAACCCACTATAGAAGAAGATAGAACTATTATAGGAATAATACCTCAATCAGAAAAGTCCATTGTTGCTGGTATCAAAGGTGGATTTGAAAATACAGGGATGTTTATCAAATTAATGTTTGAATTTGTAGGTATGATATTTAAAGGCCAAGTTTCTATTAATGATTTATCAGGTCCAGTTGGGGTTATAACTGCTGTTGGTGAACAAGCTAAGTTTGGAATTAATAACCTACTCTTAATATTAGGTTTTATTAGTGTAAACTTAGGATTTTTTAACTTATTGCCAATACCTGCACTTGATGGAAGTAGAATAATATTTTTATTAGTAGAATTAGTAAGAGGAAAACCAATAGATCCTGATAAGGAAAACTTTATTCATATGATTGGTTTTGTATTATTGATATCATTAATGCTAGTTGTAACTTACAAGGATTTAATTAGAATAAATATATTTAAATAGGTGGTTAAAATGAATAGAAAAAAAACTAGAGTTATTAAAGTAGGAGATGTTCTCATTGGGGGGGACAATCCTATAGCTGTTCAATCAATGACTAATACACGAACTAAAGATATAGAAAATACAATTGAACAAATTTTGCTTCTTGAAGAAGCTGGTTGCAATATTATTAGATCAGCTATAACTGATCAAGAAGATGCAAAGGCCATTGAAGAGATAAAAAGACATATCCATATACCTATAATAGCAGATATACAATATGATTATAGGTTGGCCTTAGAATCTATAAAATATGGAATAGATGGTCTAAGAATTAACCCAGGCAATATAGGAAATCTGGAAAATGTAAAGAAAGTTGTTGATGCCTGTAAAGCTAATAATCTTTCTATTCGTATTGGGGTAAATTCAGGGTCTATTAAGCAAGAATTTATAGATAAATACCATGGAGTAAACCAAGAGTCAATGGTATATAGTGCATTGGAGCAAGTAAGATTATTAGAGAGTTTGGACTTTTATGATATAAAGATTTCTTTAAAAGCAAGTAATGTTCCATTAACTATAAAAGCCTATGAGATGATCTCGGACTTATGTGATTATCCTTTACATTTAGGCATTACAGAAGCCGGACCATCATGGAGAGGAACAATAAAATCCTCTGTTGGTATAGGTAGTTTATTAAGTATGGGCATTGGTGATACTATAAGAATTTCATTAACTGGTGACCCTGTAGAGGAAATTAAAGTTGGTAAAGAGATTTTAAAATCACTGGGCCTGCTTAAAGAAGGTATTGAATTAATTTCATGTCCTACTTGTGGTAGAACCAATATCAATCTAATCCAAATTGTTAATGAAGCAGAAAAAAGATTAGAAGCAATAAAAAAACATATAAAAGTAGCTATTATGGGTTGTGCAGTAAATGGTCCTGGAGAAGCTAGAGAAGCAGATATAGGATTAGCAGGTGGAAATGGTGAAGGTTTAATATTTTCCAAAGGAAAAATTATTAAAAAAGTAAAAGAGGAAGATTTGCTAGATGAGTTAATAAAACAAATAGAAAAGTTATAAATATTATATCCCATAGTGGATAAGGGGGATATTTATATGGAGAAGAAAGCTATTAATCTAAATCAAATGATAAATAATGATAAATATAATTATCTTAAAGAATTTAACATATTAATCACAGGAGTAAAAATTATAAAGGAAAAAATGGATTTACACTTAGAAATGAGGAGTAATAAAATACTGAATACAGCAGAATATAATGATGTAGAAGAATTACTAAAAGATAATTTTACAGAATTTAATTTGACTATGGATATTGTTTCTGATCTTGTAATAGATAAATTGGATATGGACACTTATATAATGGATTTAAAACATATTATTCAAGAGTCCATCCCATCAAGTAGCTCTTGGATCAATGAACTTAAATGGAAAAAGCTGGATGATGTACTAACAATAATACCTCCAAATCAAATGGCTAGTTTTTCAATGGAGAGAAATGGCCTAATGAATGAACTTAGAAGCAAAGTAGAAAATGACTTAAAATGTAAATTAATATTGGAAATCATTGAAGATAAAACAATTTCATCAGATATGTTTCTTGAAGAAAAGAAGTTAGAGGAAAACAAAATATCTAAGGATATAATGGTAAATGTTCAAAAAGGTAATACTTCATCTTCAAAGAAAAAAACCTTAAAAAACTATAGTCTTGGTAAAGCCATAAAAAATGAGACTATTAAAGTAAGCGATATCAATATACAAACAGGCTCTGCAGTTATAAAAGGAGATATATTTCAAATAGAAAGTAGAGAAATTCGGGGTGATAAGTTACTTATTACTTTTAATATATCAGATAGAACAGATTCTATTACTGTTAAAACATTTTTATCAAAAGAACAAGCTAATGAGCTTTTAGATAATTTACCTGAAGATTCTCATGTAATACTTGAAGGTGATATTACCTATGATAATTTTTCAAAGGGTATTGTTTGTATGCTAAAATCACTGACAAGATTAAATAAAATAGAAGTAGAAGATAAATCTGAAAATAAAAGAGTAGAACTTCATTTACACACTAAAATGAGCTCCATGGATGGTATCTCTAGCCTAACAAGTTTAGTAAAGAGAGCTCATAAATGGGGACATAAGGCCATTGCTATTACTGATCATGGAGTAGTACAAGCTTTTCCAGAGGGTATGGAACTAGCGGATAAATTAGGAGTAAAGATGATCTATGGTTTAGAAGCTTATATGATTAATGATAAAAAGGACATAATTACTAATTATGATTCTACACAAATATATGATGAGTATGTAGTATTTGATATTGAAACTACGGGACTTTCATCAATTAATGATATGATAACAGAGATTGGTGGGGTTAAAGTCAAAAATGGGGAAGTTATAGATGTATTTAGCCAATTAATTAATCCAGAGAGGCCAATTTCTTCTTTTATAACTAATCTTACTGGTATTACTAATGAAATGGTTAGCGATAAACCTAAAATTGATCAAGTAATAAAATCATTTAAAGAATTTATTAAGGATAGCGTTTTGGTAGCCCATAATGCATCATTTGATATTGGATTTATTAGAGAAAGAATGAAACAAGTAAATTTAGATTTAGATAATCCTATTATAGACACTCTAGAGTTAGCTAGGATAATATTTCCTACTTTAAAAAATCACAAACTTGATACTATAGCTAATCATTTAGATATAGATTTAGAGAATCATCATAGGGCATTAGATGATGCCACTGCAACAAAGGACATATTTTTAAAAACATTAAGCATATTAGAGGAAAAAGGTGTAAATACTTTTGACCAAATTAACAATCTAAGAACTGACCATGATAATAAGAAGGATGAAACTTTTCATATAATATTATTAGTTAAAAATTTAGTAGGTCTTAAAAATTTATATAAATTAGTATCAGAATCCCATTTAAAATATTTTCATAGAAGGCCAAGATTGCCAAAATCATTTATAGAGGCAAATAGAGAAGGTTTAATTATAGGTAGTGCTTGCGAGGCTGGTGAACTTTATAAGGCAATCGTAAAAAGTAGAAGTGATAATGAAATCAGAAATATAATTAAATTTTATGATTATTTAGAAATACAACCAACTGCTAATAATCTGCACTTAGTTAGAAATGGAATTGTAAGGGATGAAGAACATTTACAATCAATAAATAAAAAGATATATGATTTAGGGAAAAAGTATAATAAATTAGTTGTGGCTACTGGTGATGTGCATTTTCTAAATCCGGAGGATGAGGTATATAGGAGAATTCTTATGACAGGTCAAGGATTTTCAGATGCTGATTTACAGCCTCCATTGTATTTCAAGACTACAGATCAAATGCTAGAAGAATTTTCATATTTAGGTCATGAGATAGCTGAAGAAGTAGTTATTACAAATACTAATAAAATTAATGATATGGTAGATAATATTAAACCTATACCAGATGGAACATATCCTCCAATTATAGAAGGGTCAGAGCAAGAGTTAAAAACAATAACTTATACAAAGGCTCATGAAATATATGGGGATACACTACCTGAAATAGTAAAAAAGAGGTTGGATAGGGAATTAAATTCAATTATAAAAAATGGATATGCAGTAATGTATATAATAGCTCAAAAGTTAGTTTGGAAATCAAATGAAGATGGCTATCTAGTAGGGTCTAGAGGCTCTGTTGGTTCTTCCTTTGCTGCAACTATGAGTGGAATTACAGAGGTAAATCCACTGGTACCCCATTATGTATGCCCTAATTGTAAGTTTAGTGAATTCTTTGAAGATGGTAGTATTGCATCTGGATCAGACTTACCAGATAAAGAATGTCCAAATTGCCATACTAAGTTAATTAAAGATGGTCAGGATATTCCATTTGAAGTATTCCTTGGTTTTGAAGGAGACAAAGAACCTGATATAGATTTAAACTTTGCAGGAGAATATCAATCCAATGCTCATAGATATACAGAAGAACTATTTGGTGAAGGATTTGTATTTAGAGCTGGAACCATAGGTACTATTGCAGATAAGACAGCTTATGGCTTTGTAAAAAAGTATTTTGAACAAAAAGAAATAAATGTTAATCCTGCAGAAACTAATAGACTACTTCGTGGATTAACAGGAGTTAAAAGAAGTTCTGGACAGCATCCTGGCGGAGTAATGATTGTGCCAAATTATAAGCATATATACGACTTTACTCCAATTCAATATCCAGCTAATGATAGTAAGTCAGGTGTAATAACTACACATTTTGACTATAATGCTATTAGTGGAAGAATACTAAAACTAGATATTCTAGGACATGATGTTCCAACAATTATCAGAATGTTAGAAGATATAACAGGTGTAGATCCGACTACAATACCCTTAGATGAAGAGAAAACTATGAAATTATTTACAGGCACTGAATCCTTGGGTATAAGTAAAGAGGATATTAATTGTGAAGTAGGAACACTTGGTATTCCAGAATTTGGTACAAGGTTTGTTAGACAAATGCTAGTGGAAACAAATCCTAATACTTTTTCTGAATTAGTTAGAATAAGTGGTCTATCACATGGAACTGATGTATGGATTAATAATGCACAGGAACTTGTTAAAAATAATATAGCACCACTATCAAAAGTAATATCCACTAGAGAGGATATTATGTTGTACCTTATTAATGCTGGTATGGACAGCCAAAAGGCCTTTTGGATTATGGAAAAGGTTCGTAAGGGGAAAGGGTTAACAGAAGAAGATGAAGCAAGTATGAGGCAGTTAAGCCTTCCAGATTGGTATATAGATTCATGTAACAAAATTAAATACATGTTTCCAAAAGCACATGCAGTTGCTTATGTTATGATGTCTTTTAGAATTGCTTATTTTAAAGTTTATCACCCAGAAGCCTTTTATGCTACTTACTTTACTATAAAAGCCGCAGACTTTGATGGGCAATTAATCTTAAGTGGTAAAGAAAATATAAAGGAAAAGATTCTAGAAATAGAAGCTAATGGAAATATGGCTACATCTAAAGAAAAAAACTTACAAGTAGTCTTAGAAGTTGCATTAGAAATGTATGCTAGGGGCTACAAGTTTGAAAATGTAGACTTATATAGATCTGATAGTGATAGATTTATTATAGGAGAAAATGGTATTTTACCACCTTTAAAAGGCTTAGATGGAGTTGGTGAGAATGCTGCAAGGAAAATTGTTGAAGAAAGGGAAATCTCAAGATTTATGAGTATAGAGGACCTTGTACAAAGAGCCAAAGTAAGTAGAACTGTAATTGAAGCATTGTCAAATCATGGATGTCTTGGAGATTTGCCTGAAAGCAATCAAATTAGCCTTTTTAATATTTGATTTTCTATTAATACAATGATATAATAATTGTGACAATAGTAAGGTTTGGGCAAAGAGTGGGGGAATCCCACTCTTACTTTTTTATCAAAATGATTTATGGAGGGAATTTTTATGAGTAAAAAGGCAGTACTAAAGTCAGTAAAAGATATATGCGAAGCTCTAGCTAAGGATTTAGGCTACGAATTGGTAGATGTAGAATATGTGCGGGAATCAGGAAGTTACTATCTTAGAGTATATGTTGATAAAGCAGGTGGAATTACTTTAGATGATTGTCAAACTATGAGTATGGCTTTAAGTGAAAAATTAGATGAAAATGACCCATTTAAAGAAGCCTATTACTTAGAAGTTTCCTCACCAGGTTTAGATAGGCCGCTTAAAACAGATAAAGACCTAAAACGTAATTTAGGTAAAGACATAGAAATTAAATTATATAAAGCAATGGACAATAGAAAAAACTATGAAGGCAAGTTAATAGACTATAATAATATGGAGATAATAATTTCTAGTGAAGATAATACAATCAAAATTCCAAAAGAAATAATTTCTATTATTAAATTAGCTATTAAATTTTAAGGAGGTTACTTAATGAATCAGGATTTTATTAATGCCCTACATGAAATTGAGAAGGAAAAGGGCATATCCGCAGATGTTATTTTTGATGCTTTAGAATCTGCACTTATTTCAAGCTATAAGAAGAATTTTGGATCAGCACAAAATGTACTTGTAGACATTAATAAGGAAAATGGAAAAGTGTTAGTTTATTCCACTAAAGATGTTGTAGAAGTGGTAAATGACCCATATTTAGAAATAAGTATAGATGAAGCTAAAAAGATTAGTGATAAAAATGAAATAGGTGATTTAATAAAAATAGAAATAACACCTAAGGATTTCGGAAGAATTGCAGCCCAAACAGCTAAGCAGGTTGTAATACAAAGAATAAAAGATGCAGAAAGAGATGTTATATATGATGATTTCATTAATCGAGAAAATGAGATTATCACAGGGTCCATTCAGAGAATATCAAAAAACAATGTATTTGTTGATTTGGGCAAAACTGAAGGCATACTTCCACCAGTGGAGCAAATAGAAGGTGAGGAGTATGAACAAGGGGATAGGTTGAAATTAATCATCACTGAAGTAAAGAAAACTACTAAAGGACCCCAAATAGTTCTTTCTAGATCCCATCCAGGTTTGGTAAAAAGATTATTTGAATTAGAAATTCCTGAAATCAATGATGGTGTTGTAGAAGTATTCTCCATAGCAAGGGAAGCAGGAGCTCGAACTAAAATTGCTGTTTATTCTAAGGACCCAGATGTAGATCCTTTAGGTGCCTGTGTTGGATTCAAAGGAAGTAGAGTTAGAGCAATTGTAGAAGAATTACATGGAGAAAAAATAGATATAGTAGTATGGAGCAAAGATATAGCTGAATTTATTGGAAATAGCTTAAGTCCATCAAAGGTAGTTAAAGTAGAAGTAAATGAAAAAGAAAAATCTGCATTGGTAGTAGTTCCAGACTACCAGTTGTCCTTGGCAATAGGTAAGGAAGGACAAAATGCAAGGTTGGCAGCAAAATTAACAAATTGGAAAATTGATATAAAATCTGAGAGTCAGTATGAAGAAAAATTAATATAACTGAGGTGATTATTTGAAACAAAAAAAGATTCCTCTAAGAAAATGTATTTCCTGTGGCGAAAACAAAAGTAAAAAAGAATTAATTAGAATTGTAAAGACAAAAGAAGATGAAGTTCTTGTTGATTTGACAGGAAAAGTAAATGGACGTGGTGCATATATTTGCCCAACAACAAATTGTTTTGAATTGGCTCATAAGAACAGGAAGATTTCTAGGGCTCTTCAAATTGAAATAAATAATGAATTATATGAAAAACTGAAAGAAAATATTAAAGAAGATAATATAAGTTAGAAATCACCTTTAATTAAAATAGGGGGTGTATGATATGACAAAAGTCAGATTATATGAATTAGCGAAGGAATTGAATATTAGTAGTAAAGAATTAATCGATAAGGTAGCAGACCTTGATATTAATGTAAGTAGTCATATGAGTACAATAGATGAAGGGGATGCTAAATTAATTCTTGAGTTATTTACTGAAGAAGTAGCTTTAGATCTAGAAGTAGATGTAGAAGAAAAAGTAAATTACAGCAGTAAAAAGAAAAAGAAAGTTGAAAAAAACATTAGCAATGAAGAAGTATCCAAGACGGAAGGGGATGAGCTTATTATAGAGATTGAAGAAAGTATAATAGTAAAAGATTTGGCAGATAAATTAGAAGTAAATTCATCACAAGTAATTACGAAATTAATCCAAATGGGAGTTATGGTTAATCAAAACCAAGCAATCGATTCTGAAATAGCTACTATTATAGCAGAAGAATTTGGTGTGGAAGTTAGGGTATTAGAAAGCGATGAAGTTGAAGAAGAAGAAGAAATAGATGATAATATTGACTTGGACTTCGAAGATTTACCTGAAACATTAAAAGCAAGACCAGCAGTTGTAACTGTAATGGGACACGTTGACCATGGTAAAACCTCACTACTAGATGCTATAAAAGAAACTAGTGTAACTGCAAAAGAAGCTGGAGGAATAACTCAGCATATTGGTGCCTATACAGTAAATGTAAATGATAAAAAAGTAACTTTCTTAGATACACCTGGTCACGAGGCATTTACTTCAATGAGGGCTAGGGGTGCTCAAATTACAGATATTGCCATTTTGGTTGTAGCAGCAGATGATGGTGTTATGCCACAAACCATAGAAGCAATTTCTCATGCAAAGGCAGCTGGAGTACCAATAATAGTTGCTATAAATAAAATGGATAAGCCAGATGCTGATGTTGACAGAATAAAGCAAGGTTTAGTAGAAAATGGTCTAATGCCTGAAGATTGGGGTGGTGATACTATCACTGTTCCGGTTTCTGCAAAGAACAAAGAAGGAATAGATGAGTTACTAGAAATGATCTTACTAGTAGCAGAAATGCAAGAATTTAAAGCAAATCCAAATAGAACTGCTGTTGGTACAATTGTTGAAGCTCAATTAGATAAAGGTAAAGGTCCTTTAGCAACAGTTCTTGTTCAAAAAGGAACTTTAAAAGTAGGAGATATGGTTGTATCTGGTTTAGCTAGTGGTAGAATTAGAGCAATGATTGATGATAAAGGAAAGAGAGTAAAAAAAGCTGGACCTTCAATACCTGTAGTAATTTTAGGATTGTCTGAAGTTCCTAACGCTGGAGATTTACTTTATGTTGTAAAGGATGAGAAAGCTGCAAGAAGTCATGCCAACAAAAGACGTGATAGAATAAGAGAACAACAAATGAAGCAAACTTCAAAAGTTTCACTAGACGACTTATATGAAAAAATTGCTCTTGGTGAAGTTAAAGATTTAAATATTATAGTTAAAGGTGACGTTAGAGGTTCAATTGAGGCTCTTACTCAATCCTTAGCAAAGCTAGATACAGATGAAGTTAGAATCAATACTATACATGGTGGTGTAGGTGGTATTACGGAAACAGATATAATGCTAGCTTCAGCATCTAATGCTATTGTAATTGGATTTAATGTAAGACCTAATCTATCGGCAATTGAAATAGCTAAAAATGAAAGTGTTGATATTAGAACCTATAGGGTAATATATGAAGCAATAGAAGATATTCAGGCAGCCGTAAAAGGTATGCACGCTCCTAAAATTGTAGAAGAAGTATTAGGTAGAGCTCAAGTTAGAGCTACATTTAGATTACCTAACAGTCATACAATTGCAGGGATATATGTAATGAGTGGTAAAATAACAAGAAACTCAAAAATTAGATTATTAAGAGATGATGTTGTAATATTTGAAGGCGGTATATCATCACTTAAGAGATTTAAAGATGATGTTAGAGAAGTTCAAACTGGCTATGAAGCTGGGTTGGGACTTGATGGATACAATGACCTAAAAGAAGGAGATATGTTTGAAGCATATATTCTTAAAGAAGTAGAAAGATAAGAGAGGTATAATAATGAAAAACCAGAGAGTTAATAGAATATCAGAAGAAGTAAAAAAGGTAGTATCAGAATTACTTTATAATGGATTAAAGGACCCAAGAGTCCATCCCCTCACTAGTGTAACTAATGTTGAGGTAACTAGGGATTTAAGTTTTGCTAAAATTTATATCTCTGTTCTTGGAAGCCAAAAGGAGAAAGAAGAATCTTTACAAGGCTTATTAAGTGCAAAAGGATTCATTAGAAAAGAAATAGCTAAAAAGGTAGACTTAAGGGTTGTGCCCGTACCTATTTTCGTTTTAGATGAGTCTATTGAAAAGGCCATGTATATGACTGACTTAATTAATAAAGTTAGTAAAGAAGACAATAAGAACAAGGAAAATACTAATGAAGAAACTCTTTAAGAATATGGATAAAGTTATAGAATTAATTAGAAGCTCTAATAATATTTATATTGCTTCTCACATAAATCCTGATGGAGATAGCATAGGATCTACTTTAGCTTTAACTATGGCCTTAAGAAAGATGAATAAAAATATAATTCCAATCTCTCCAGGTGAAATTCCCAGAGATTATAGATTTTTACCTGGATTAAACTTATATAAAGAATATAGTGGGGACATGGTTTCCCCTGATCTTTTCATTGCACTTGATTGTGGAGATGCAGACAGACTAGCTAGTAATAAAGTACTATTAGAAATTGCTAAAAACACAATAAATATAGATCATCATGTTAGCAATACTAATTTTGCGGATGTTAATTTAGTTGAAGAAAAAATTTCTTCAACAGGTGAGATAATATATCATTTAATAAAAAACTTAGATATAGAAATTGATCCTGATATTGCTAGCTGCCTTTACACTGGAATAAGCACAGATACGGGAAGCTTTATTTATGATAATGTAAGTGCTGAGACTCATGATGTTATTGCTGATTTAATTAGAGCGGGAATAGATAAGGCAGATATAAATATACAATTATACGGTAGCAGATCCTTAGAAAAAACCCAGCTATTTATAAATGTATTATCAACTCTAAATCTATATAATGACAATAAAATTGCAGTTGTTCATGTAACACAAAAAATGTTAGAAGAAACTGGGACCATATTAGATGATACAGAAGGAATCATTTCTTTTGTTAGAGAAATAGAACCAGTTGAAGTAGCTTGCATATTAAAAGAATCAGAAGAAAAAAAGACGAAAATTTCTATGAGAAGTAAAAAGTACATTGATGTTTCAGAAATACTTAAAAACTTCAATGGTGGGGGTCATATAAGAGCCGCAGGCGGTACAATATATGAAAATATACAGAAGTCGGAAACCATAATAGTAGATAAAATTAAGGAATATTTTAGGTGATTAAATGGATGGTGTAATTAATTTTTTAAAACCAAAGGGTATGACATCCCATGATGCAGTTTATTTCTTTCGGAAACTATTAAATATTAAAAAGATAGGACATACTGGAACTTTAGATCCAAATGCTATTGGAGTATTACCAATTTGTATTGGTAAAGCTACTAGAATTTCAGAATATCTGCTAGATGTTGATAAAGAGTATATTGGAGAATTAACCTTAGGGTCTTCAACGGATACGCTTGATAGTGATGGTAGTATTATTAATAGATCTGACTTACTAGTAACTGATGAAGAGATAGAAAAGACATTTTCAAAATATCAGGGGAAAATTACACAAACTCCTCCTATGTATTCAGCCATACGTGTTAATGGTAAAAGATTATATGAATTAGCCAGACAAGGTATTGAAGTAGAAAGAAAATCCCGACAAGTTAATATTTATAATTTAGATATAATGAATATAAAAGAGGGTAAAAAGATTTTTTTCTATACAAAATGTTCCAAAGGAACTTATATTAGAACCCTATGCCATGACATAGGATTTGATTTAAAAACATATGGGCATATGTCTTATCTAATAAGAGTAGGAGTAGGTAATTTCACCTTAGAAAATTCATATGGAATGGATTTTCTTAAAAATTTGTCTAAAAGCAATATAAAAGATTTATTAACTCCTATGGATTTAGCGATTTCCCATTTAGGAGAATTAGTAGTTCCTAACAATCTTTATAATAAACTTATAAATGGAGTAAAATTAAGTATAGGTAAGGATACGGATATAGTTTATAATACTCCTTTAAGAATTTATTGTATGGAGAAATTCATAGGTATTGGAAAGATATTAGCAACAGAGAATGAACAATTTTTAAAGATGGACAAAGTACTAATTTAGGGTGAGAAAATGGAAATAATAGAAACTAAAGATTATGAAGAGACACGGTTCCACACAGTAGTTGCATTAGGCAATTTTGATGGAGTTCATAAAGGCCACTTTGATTTAATACAAAAGATGATAAGCTATGGAAAGGCAAACAATTTAAAATCATCACTTTTAGTATTTGATAATCATACAAAAACTGTATTAACAGGGAATGCACCAAAAACCATAACTTCTATGGAGCAAAAATATAATATATTTGAGAGCTTGGGTGTTGAATTAATATATAAATTGAAATTCGACCAGGATTTAATGAAACTCTTACCAGAAGAATTTGTGAAAGATATTTTAATCCATAAATTGAATGTAAAAGCTGTAGTTGTAGGCTTTGATTATAGATTTGGCCATAAGGCTTCAGGAGATTCAAACTTGTTAAAAGCGCTTGGTGAAAAATATGGTTTTGAAGTAATTATTATAGAAGCTATTTATATGGGGGGCCAATTAATAAGCAGCACAAAGATAAGAGAATTATTGGAGCAAGGCAATATAGAAGAAGCTAATAAACTATTAGGAAGAAAGTATTCTATAGAGGGGCAAGTTGTACCAGGTAAAAAACTAGGAAGCAGTTTGGGTTTTCCAACTGCTAACATTAAGCCAATGGACAATTTTGTAATACCTAAGTATGGGGTATACAGCACTAATACAATAGTTGATGGAAATTCTTATTTATCAGCCACTAGTGTAGGAAGTAATCCTACTTTTAAAGAAGATGGACTAAAAATAGAAAGCCATATTATTGATTTTAATGAAGATATTTATGGAAAGATAATAGAATTAGAGTTTGTTCAGTATTTAAGAGAAGAAATCAAGTTCCAAAAACTTGAAGACTTGAAGAAAAAGGTCCTTGATGACATTAATAAAGTTAAAAAGGTACATTAATATTTACAATTATTATTATATATGATATCATTATAATGTTAACAATTACCTAAGGCTAAGTTAATCGTATCCTCAACGTTTTACTAAGCTATAGGTGTATAAAAAAATGGAGGTGTATTTTATGTTATTAAAAGAAACAAAAGAACAAGTAATTGACCAATATAAACTTCACGAGGGAGATACAGGATCCCCAGAGGTACAAATTGCATTATTAACCTTTAGAATTAATTCTGTAAATGAGCATTTAAAAACTCATAAGAAAGATCATCATTCAAGAAGAGGATTATTGAAAATGGTTGGACAAAGAAGAAATTTACTAAGATATTTGCAAAATAGTAATATTGAAAGATATCGTTCTTTAATTGAAAAATTAGGCATCAGAGGTTAATAAGAGCGGGGTTTCCCGCTCTATTAGTTTATTTAGAATTAATTAGTGTTTAATCTAAAGATTAGGTTAATATAAATATATATTAATTAATTAATAAGGAGGTATTCTATGGAAAAGAAATTCCAGTATAAATTGGCTGGTAGAGATCTACATGTAACTATTGGAAAGGTTGCAGAACAAGCTAGTGGATCATGTTTAATACAATATGGAGATACAGTTGTATTAGTAGCTGTTACAGCTTCAAAAAAACCTAGAGATGGTATAGACTTTTTTCCATTAAGTGTAGATTATGAAGAGAAACTGTATTCAGTAGGAAAATTTCCTGGTGGTTTTATCAAAAGAGAAGGAAGACCAAGTGAAAAAGCTATCCTAACTTCTCGTTTAATAGATAGACCATTAAGACCTTTATTTCCAAAAGGGTATAGAAATGATGTCCAGGTAATAGCTACAGTTTTATCTGTTGATCAAGATTATTCCCCAGAAATAATAGCTATGATAGGAAGTTCCATTTCATTATCAATTTCTGACATCCCATTTGATGGACCAACTGCATCAGTTTTGGTAGGTTTAATTGATGGAAAATACATTATAAATCCTAACATTGAAGAAAGAGAAGCTTCAGAAATTAACCTAGTGGTATCAGGAACTAAAGATGCTATTATGATGGTTGAAGCCTCAGGTAATGAAGTTAGTGAAGAGCTAATGTTAAATGGAATCTTATTTGCTCAAGAAGAAATAAGATCAATTTGTGAGTTCATTGAAGAAATTGTAACGGAAGTTGGCAAAGAGAAAATGGAATTTGATGTATTTGAACCAAATTCAGAACTTAAAGAAAAAGTTGAAATCTTTGCTAAAAGTAAATTATCAGATGCTATTAAAACATTTGAAAAGCAAGAAAGAGAATCAAATATTGAAGCTGTTGTAAGTGAAACTTTAGAATATTTTGCCGAAGAATATGCTGAAGAAATGAAAGATATAAATGCTGTATTAGATAGTATAATAAAATCTGAAGTTAGAAGACTAATAATTGAAGAAAACATTAGACCTGATAATAGAAAAACAGATGAGATCAGAAAGATAAGCTGTGAAGTAGGATTATTACCAAGAACTCATGGTTCAGGATTATTTACAAGAGGGCAGACACAGGTATTAACAGTTGCTACTTTAGGTGCATCTGGTGATGCTCAAACGGTTGATGGATTAAGCGAGGAAGAGTCAAAAAGATATATGCATCATTATAACTTCCCACCTTATTCAGTTGGGGATACAAGACCAATGAGAGGTCCAAGTAGAAGAGATATAGGCCATGGTTCACTTGCTGAAAAAGCATTACTACCTGTTATTCCATCAGAAGAGGATTTTCCTTATACTATAAGACTTGTATCAGAAGTACTTTCTTCCAATGGTTCTTCTTCACAAGCCAGTGTTTGTGGTTCTACTTTAGCTTTACTGGATGCAGGAGTTCCCATTAAATCTTCTGTTGCAGGAATCGCTATGGGTCTAATAAAATTAGATGATAAAGTTGCAGTTTTATCGGATATCCAAGGTATGGAAGATGCATTAGGAGATATGGATTTTAAAGCTGCTGGAACTAGAAAAGGTATAACTGCTATTCAAATGGATATTAAAATTTCTGGAATAGACAAGACTATACTAGAAGAAGCACTAGAAAAGGCTAGACAGGGAAGATTGTTTATACTAGATAAAATGGAAGAAACTCTTGTAGAGCCAAGAAGCGAATTATCACCTTTCGCTCCTAGAATATTTACAATGCAAATACATCCTGATAAAATAAGAGATGTTATAGGACCTGGTGGAAAAGTAATAAATAAGATAATCGATGAAACAGGGGTTAAAATAGATATAGATGATAAAGGTAGAATTGCAATAGCCGCTGTAGATGCTAAAGGTGGAGAAAAGGCTATTGAAATTATTTCTAATATTGTTAAAGAAATTGAAGTAGGAGAAATATATTTAGGTAAAGTTACTAAAATTATGAATTTTGGAGCTTTTGTAGAAGTATTAAATGGCAAAGAAGGATTAGTTCATATATCCAATATAGCTAGAGAAAGAGTTAATAAAATAGAAGATGTATTAGCTGTTGGTGATGAAGTAATGGTAAAAGTAATGGAAATAGATAATCAAGGAAGAATCAATCTATCTAGAAAGGTTTTATTACCAGAAGAACCAAAAACTGAATAAGATAATATAATGCATGAACCTAATAGGTTCATGTTTTAATTTTCTCGTATATTATTCTACATTGTGAATATATATCTAATAGTATAATAATGGAGGGATAATATGAGACTATTAATAATAAGTAGGAAAACACTATACTTAACTATTGCTATTATTATTGCTATACTTATAATAATATCTTTGAAATTTCTATTGTTTACAAAAGCTAAGGATGTTTTTAATCCTGAAGTCTTTTACAAAGGAATAAAAAATGAAAAAAACATTGCTTTTGCATGTAATATTGATTGGGGTAATGAGTATATTCCTGAAATGTTGAGGATTTTTAAAGAAAATCAAGTACAAATCACATTTTTTCCAACAGGGAAATGGGCAGAAAAGAATCCTGACTTAGTTTCAGAAATATATAAAAGTGGACATGAAATAGGTAATCATGGATATAACCATATAGATTATGATAGACTATCATATGAACAAAATAAAGATGAAATCTTAAAAAGTCATAATATAATAAAAGATATTATAAAAATGAATCCTATTTATTTTGCTCCCCCATCGGGAGCCTTTAATGATAATACTATAAAAGCGGCTAAGGATTTAAACTATAAGGTTATTTTATGGAGTATTGATACAATAGATTGGCGTAAAGATAGTTACAAAGACATTATTGTAAAACGTGTAAAAGATAAATTACACCAATCAGCAATAGTCTTAATGCATCCCACAGCAGAAACTGTTAAAGCACTTCCTGAAATTATAGAATACTTATTCCAAAATGACTATAAAATTGGTACAATAAGTAGTGTAATGAAATAATCATATTTTGGAGGAAATAATGTATATTATAGATAAATTAGATAATGGAATACAAGTAGTAATGGAGAAGATTGATTATGTAAATTCAGTTTCTATAGGATTAATAATAAAAAATGGCTCTATATATGAGGACAAGACAAATAATGGTGTTTCTCATTTTATAGAGCATATGCTATTTAAGGGAACTAAAAGCAGAAAAGCAAAACAAATAGCAGAATCAATTGATAATATAGGTGGACAACTAAATGCATTTACAGGTAAAGAACAAACCTGTTTTTATGCTAAAGTCTTGGATCAACATTTACCTATTGCAATTGATGTACTAGGTGATATGCTTACAAACTCACTTTTTAACCAAGAAGAGATTCAAAAAGAAAAAGGGGTTATTATAGAGGAAATAAATATGTATTTAGATGAACCAGAAGACCTGGTTTACGAACTGTTAAATGAATTAATGTTTAAAGGATCTAGTCTAGAGCTTCCAATACTAGGTACAGAAGATTCAGTTTCCACTTTAAGTAGGGAAGCTATACTTGATTACTTTTATGATAAATACACTTCTGACAATATAATCATATCTTTAGCCGGCAAGTTAGATTCTAAAGAAACCATGAAACTTTTAAATAATAGTTTTAATATTATTAAAAAGAGTAAGAATCCAATATTAGATAATATTAGTAAAGACTATAGATACAAAAATAATATTAAAGGTATAGAAAAGAATTTTGAGCAATTAAATTTTTGTATAGGTATGGAAGGTGTTAATGTTACTTCTGAAGATATTCATCCTACCATGGTTATGAACAATGTATTTGGTGGCTCCATGAGCTCTAGATTGTTTCAAAGTATAAGGGAAGATCATGGACTAGCCTACTCAGTATATTCAAATCTTTCACCATTTGAACATACTGGAATATTTTCCATCTATGCAGGTCTAAAATCTACACAACTACTTCCTGTTGTAGAACTTATTGAAAAAGAGATAAAAAATTTAAAGAAAGCTCTCATCTCTAAGGAAGAACTTATTATGTCTAAGGAACAATTAAAAGGAAATTATATTTTAGGAACTGAAGGTACTTTTAGTAGAATGTTTGAGAATGGAAAATCTCTTTCTATTTTAGGCAGAATAGAATCCCCTAAGGAAATCATTGAGAAAATTCATATGGTATCTATGGAAGATATAGAAAGAGTAGTAAATCATATATTTAATAAGGAACAGGTAAATATTGCATATGTAGGTAATATATATAATGCAATAGATGTAGAAAAGAAAGTAACAAAAATATTATTTAATTGAGGTGATTATATGCAAATTAATATTGTTAATAAAAGTAACAATGGATTACCATCCTATAAGACAAGTGGTTCATCAGGAATAGATTTACAGGCATTTGTAGACTCACCAGTAACTTTAAAACCATTAGACAGGCAATTAATACCTACCGGCTTATACATTTCTATACCGAAGGGATATGAGGGCCAAATAAGAGGAAGAAGTGGACTAGCTTTAAAACATGGTATTACATTAGCTAATGCTGTAGGTACAATAGATAGTGATTATAGAGGAGAGCTAAAGATCATATTGATTAATTTAGGGAATGAAGACTTCACTATTAATAATGGAGACAGAATTGCCCAGATGATTTTCACTAAATATGAAAGAGCCCAATTGAACCAGGTAAATGAATTAGATGATACAGTAAGAGGCCAAGGTGGATTTGGTCATACAGGATTATAATCAGTATCATAACGGATGTTATCATAAATGATAATACATATATTTTTATTTAGATCATATAATTAAATAGGAATAATATGTGAGGTGAATTTATGAGACTAAGTGAATTAGGAGAAAAAGAATTAATTAACCTTAATAATGGAGGAAGACTTGGACTCTTAGCAGATGCTGATTTAGTATTAGATGAAGAAAGCGGTAAAATAATTAGTTTAATAGTTCCTGAAAGAAGATTTACCTTTAGATTTTTAGGAATACCTAGTGATGGTATGGAAATTCCCTGGTCCGCAATAAGAAAGATTGGTTATGATATGATAATAGTTGAGTTAGATGAGATTTAACTTCATAGGAATTACCAATAAAACATAACTTTTGTTATGTTTTATTTCATTTAGCATAATATCAAAATTATAGTAAATGCTAATAAGTGAATATATTTACTAGGAGGCGTTTATGAAAACTAATTTTGATAAAGATAAAGAAGTAACAAAAGAAGAAGACGACAGTTTAAAAGAACCTATTGATAAAATCAAGGAATTTGGTATACCAGAGGATATAGGCTACGATGAGAATATTCAGTTTATTACCTTGATCGGTGAAATTGAAGGACATTCACTAGTATCATCTGACAAAAAAGCAACAAAATATGAGCATATTATACCAATTCTCATACATTGCCAGCAAAATCCAAAGATAGAAGGAATTTTTATAATACTAAATACTGTTGGTGGAGATGTGGAAGCAGGGCTTGCCTTAAGTGAAATGATAAATAGCATTGATAAACCAAAAGTATCCTTGGTATTAGGTGGTGGACATAGTATTGGAGTTCCTTTGGCTACTTCAGCTGACTATTCTTTCATAGTACCAACCGCTACTATGACTATACATCCTATAAGAACTACAGGACTGGTTATAGGTGTTCCTCAAACTTTTAGATATTTTCAAAAAATGCAAGAAAGAATAATTAAGTTTGTTTTAAGGACTGCTGATGTAAAAAAAGAGGACTTTATGAATCTAATGTACGACACAGATGAGATTGCAAATGATGTGGGTACCATATTAGTTGGTGCAGAAGCAGTTGAATACAAATTAATTGATGAAGTAGGAGGATTTTCACAGGCTTTAGAAAAATTGAACTCTTTAATTAAGGATAATAAAAATAGAATTAGACCTTAAATTGTGCTATAATAACAAGAGTAGAGCTTAGCAAGGGAAGAATTATAATTATTTAACCCTTGCTATATGCTTAAAAAAGTTAAGAGGTGGTTTACTTGAGTAAGTCTAAGAAGAAAACCCAAAAAAAGAATACTATAAAGAAAAAGAAGCCAGATAATATTAAAGAACTCAATAGAGATTTAATTGGAATGATAATTATTGCCATTGGAATCATTTCTATGATAAGCTTGTTTAGCTTTAAGATGGGTCTAATTGGTTCAGCCATTAGGGGAGCCACATTTAGTCTAATGGGTTTTGGTGGCTACTTTTTTCCAATAGCCATAATGGCCACTGGAATTGTATACATAATAGATGAATATGATAATGAGGAAGTAAAAATATCTGCAACAATCTTCTTTTTACTTATAAGTGTTTTAATAATTTTGGATGGAAGAAATAGTGTAAATACAGGGTTGATGGCTAGGGTAGAAAACTCAATATATCTATCTCACTTTGCAAAAGGAGGAGGTATAATAGGCAGCTTTTTAGGTTTCTTTTTTTATAAGTTATTTGGAACTATTGGAGCTTATCTTGTAACATTTTTTGCTATTTCAATTAGTATCTTATTTTTAACAGATATAAAACTAATAGAACTATATATGCAATTAATTAATTTTTCTAAAAGATTTAAAAGAAAAGTAGATAGAAGTGAAAAAGCAAAAAAATCACAAGACAATCAGGATTTCTCTCCAGAACAAATGTTAGAAATATCAACTGACGATATTAAAATAGTAGATTACACACAAAGCCAAGCTAAAGAGACCTTAAAAGGTGTAAATATTAAAAAAGAAGTAGAAATAATTGACAGTGAAATAAAAGAAAAATCATCTAAATCACTTGCAACTAATTATAAAGTACCTTCTTTAAATATGTTAAATTCACCAGTAAATAAATTTAACTTAAATGATGAAAGAGAAATTAGAAATAATGGTAAAATAATTGAAGAAACTATGAAAAACTTTGGAATAGAAGCCACAATTACACAAATCAATAAAGGACCTACTATTACATGTTATGAATTATCACCTGCACCTGGAATAAAGTTAAGTAGAATAGTTTCTCTATCTGATAATATTGCCCTAAGCCTGGCATCATCAGATATTAGAATTGAAGCACCAATTCCTGGAAAGTCTGCTGTAGGTATAGAAGTACCTAATAAAAATAAAGATAGCGTATTATTAAAAGAATTATTACTATCCAAAGAATATATTAATATTGATTCTAATATACCACTAGCATTGGGAAAAGATGTTTCAGGGAAGACAATAGTATCATCAATTGATAAAATGCCCCACTTACTTATAGCCGGAGCTACAGGTTCTGGTAAATCAGTTTGTATTAATACTATAATAATGAATATTTTATATAAATCTTCACCTGATGACGTTAAATTACTTTTAATTGATCCAAAAGTAGTAGAATTAAATGTATATAATGGTATACCTCACTTATTAATTCCAGTTGTAACCGAAGCCAAAAGAGCAGCTTTTGCTTTAAATTGGGCTGTGGAAGAAATGGAAAAGAGATATAAAATATTTGCAAAAAATGGTGTTAGAGATATCACCTCATATAATGCTAAACTAACTAATAATTCACAAGAAAAATTACCTATGATTGTAATAATTATAGATGAATTAGCAGATTTAATGATGGTAGCAGCTCAAGAAATAGAAGATTATATATGTAGATTGGCACAAATGGCAAGAGCCGCAGGTATGTATCTTATTGTAGCTACTCAAAGGCCTTCTGTAGACGTTATTACTGGAACTATCAAAGCTAACATACCTTCTAGAATTTCCTTTGCTGTATCATCTCAAATTGACTCTAGAACCATACTTGATATGGCTGGTGCAGAAAAATTATTAGGAAAAGGGGATATGCTTTTTTATCCTTCATTTTATTCTAAACCCCTAAGATTACAAGGTGCCTTCATTAGTGAAGAAGAAGTTAGCCAGGTAGTAAACTTTTTAAAAGATCAGAATATAACAGAATATGATGAAGATATAATTGAGCTTGTACAAAATGTTAAAGAAATAGATATTATAGACGCTGATGTTTTGCTACCTGAAGCAATTGATTTGGTTATAAATGAAGGACAAGCATCTGTATCATTACTTCAGCGCAAGTTAAAGATTGGCTATGCAAGAGCCGGTAGAATTGTAGATGAGATGGAAGAGAGAGGCGTAATAGGTGGATTTGAAGGAAGTAAGCCAAGAAAGGTTCTAATAACAAAAGACGAGCAGGATGCTGAGTCATAAAGGGAGATAATTTATAATGAGAAAAAAGATAAGCGCTATTACTTTAGGATGTTCAAAAAATGAAGTAGATACAGAACTATTACTAGGTTCTTTGGACCTAAATAAATATGAAATAGCTGAAAGTTTAGAAGAAAGTCAAATTATAGTAGTAAATACCTGTGGATTTATTGAATCTGCCAAAGAGGAATCCATTGAGACTATTTGGGAAATGGCTAAATATAAAGAGGAAAATTGTGAATACTTAATATTAGCTGGTTGCTTAGCTCAAAGATATTCTAAAGAGTTATTGGAGGAAATTGAAGAAATAGATGGAATAATAGGAACTGGCAATATAAAGGATATAAATAACTTATTAGATGAATTGGACAGTAACAAAGCAAATAAAATAGTTAAAATTGATAATATAGACAATGAATACTTGGAGGAAGTTAATAGAATTACTTATTCACCTACTGCCTATGTAAGAATTTCAGAAGGTTGTGACAATCTATGTACTTATTGCATAATTCCAAAACTTAGGGGCAAACATAGAAGTAGAAAGATGGAAGACATAATAAAAGAGGTAAATAACCTTGTAGCTAATGGAGTTTACGAAATTATCTTAATAGCCCAAAACACTTCTGATTATGGAATAGATTTATATGGTGAATATTCATTATATAAATTATTGGATGAATTAAATAAAATAGTGGATATTAAATGGATTAGGGTATTATATCTATATCCGGATAACTTTAATGATAAGCTAATAAAATCAATTAAAGACAATGACAAAGTAATAAAATATGTAGATATACCCCTACAGCATATTAATAATAATGTGCTAAAAATCATGGGAAGAAGAACATCCAAAGAAGATATAATCCATTTAATAAATAAACTAAGAAAAGAAATTCCAAATATCATTATTAGAACCACATTTATAGTTGGTTTCCCTGGAGAAAGTGAAGAGCAATTTAATGAACTATACCAGTTTGTAAAAGATACTAAATTTGATAGACTTGGTATTTTCACATACTCTAAAGAAGAGGATACTCCTGCTTATATTCTACCAGGTCATTTATCTGAAGAGGTAAAACAAGCTCGTCGGGACCGTATTATGGAACTTCAGGTAAATATCTCAGAAACCAACATGATGAACAAAGTTGGTAATATTTACGATGTATTAATTGAGGAGTATGCAGGAGAAAATATATATGTAGGTAGAACTTATATGGATAGTCCAGAAATTGATGGGGTTGTATATGTAAATTCAAATGAAGAATTAGAATTAGATGAATTTGTTCCTGTAAAAATCACAGAGTATCTAGAATATGACTTGATTGGAGATGTAGAAAATGAATCTGCCCAATAAAATTACTTTGTTAAGAGTTTTATTAGTTCCTGTTTTTATGTTTGTTTTATATTCAAATATAAATAATAGCCATTATATTGCTGGTGCAATATTTATTATTGCTTCATTAACAGATACCTTAGATGGTTATATAGCAAGAAGCCAAAAGTTAGTAACTAATTTTGGTAAGTTTGTAGATCCACTTGCAGATAAAATATTAGTATCAGCCGCACTAATTTCACTAGTTGAATTAGGTAAAGTACCAGGGTGGGTAGTTGTTGTTATAATTGCTAGGGAATTTACTATAACAGGATTTAGAATATTGGCTGCTTCTGAAGGCGTAACTATAGCTGCAAGTTCTCTTGGAAAATTTAAAACAATAACTCAATTAGTAGCCATAGTTTCATTATTGTTTAATAATTTTCCATTTTACAAAATTGCTTTCCCATTTGATATGATTATGTTATATATATCCTTATTCTTTACAGTATTATCAGGTATTGATTATTTATATAAGAATAGACATACTCTAAATCTTGATGACATTTAATAGGGGGGTAAGCTTGTGATTGGAGAAATAATTTCTATTGGAACTGAAATAACAACAGGAAGCATATTAAATACCAACTCTAAATTCTTATCAGAAAAATTGATGGAACTGGGTATAGATATATATTATCACACTACAGTAGATGATAATAATGAAAGACTTTCTCAAGTCTTTAATATAGCTTTAAATAGAGCAGATATTATAATTACAACAGGTGGACTTGGTCCAACTGAAGATGACTTAACAAAAGAGGTCATCTCTAATGCCCTTGGATTGGAATTAGAGATGGACTATACTATGGAAAATACTATAATAGATATGTTTAAGAATATGAGTAGTCCTATGAGTGAAAACAATAGAAAACAAGCGGTAAAGCCAAAGGGATCTAGTTTTCTTACAAATGAGCATGGTACGGCACCAGGCATATATATCAATAAAGATAATAAAAAAGTGATTATGCTACCGGGACCACCAGCTGAAATGAATTTTATGTTTCAAAAATATGTTGTACCACTTATACAAGAAGATTATACAATTCTAACTCGGTCTATTAATTTATATGGAATTGGAGAGTCTAATTTAGAATCTCAATTAAAAGAAATGCCTATATGGGATGATGACAATTTTATTATAGCTACATTTGCTAAGTCCAGCTATATAGAAATTAAAATAATAGGCAAAGGCAAAATAAAGACAGATGTAGAAAATAAGATGAGTAAAATTATTAATCTTATTATAAATAGATTTAATGAGTTTATTTTTGGCTACGATAATATTTTAATTGAAGAAGTTGTATTTAATTTATTAAATGAAAGAAAGCTTAAATTGGGCTTGTGTGAATCATGTACAGGTGGACTTATAAGTAGTAGATTTACTAAAATACCAGGTGCATCTAATGTATTAGATAGAGCTATAGTCACTTATAGTAATCAATCTAAAAATGAAGAATTAGGAGTTCAAAATGAAATAATAGAGGAATTTGGAGCTGTAAGCAGTGAAACCGCATATGCCATGGCTAAAGGATTACTGGAGCGAACAAACCTAGACATAGCTTTATCTATAACAGGTATAGCAGGTCCTTCTGGTGAATCAATAGACAAGCCTATTGGATTGGTGTATATCTGCATAATGGATAGAAATAAACATAAAGTTATAAAATGTAATTTTAATGGAAGTAGGGTTTCAATTCAGAACAGAGCTGCCACTAGGGCATTTATTGAAATTAGAAAATTTTTGATGAAATAAGTGTTTGACTTATTAATGTTTGTATTATATTATATAGATACTGAACAAATGTTCTATAATGTGAAAGGGGTGAATCCAGTTTATCTGGAGAATTATGGTTGAAAATAGCGAGAAGAAAAAAGCATTAGACTTAGCAATAAGTCAGATTGAAAAACAATTTGGAAAAGGCTCAATAATGCGTTTAGGTGAGAATTTCAAAATGAATTTGGATGTAATACCTACTGGTTCTCTTGATCTTGACATAGCATTAGGTATTGGCGGAGTTCCTAGAGGTAGAATTATTGAAATCTATGGACCTGAATCCTCAGGTAAAACAACTGTTACTCTTCATATTGTAGCTGAGGCCCAAAAATTAGGTGGAATTGCAGCCTTTATTGATGCTGAACATGCCCTAGATCCTACATATGCTAGAAGATTAGGAGTAGATGTAGATAATTTAATAATTTCCCAACCTGATACTGGAGAACAAGCTTTAGAAATAACAGAATCATTAGTACGTTCTAATGCTGTAGATATTGTGGTAGTGGATTCAGTAGCAGCACTTGTTCCAAAGGCTGAAATTGAAGGAGAAATGGGTGATAGCCATATGGGATTACAGGCTAGGCTTATGTCTCAAGCCCTTAGAAAACTTGCAGGCTCTATTAGTAAATCTAATACTACAGTTATCTTTATAAATCAACTTAGAGAAAAGATTGGAGTTATGTTTGGAAGTCCAGAAACCACCACTGGAGGACGTGCATTAAAATTCTATGCAAGTGTTAGAATGGACATAAGAAGAATTGATGCCATTAAACAAGGTGATGGAGTAATAGGAAATAGGACTAGAATAAAAGTTGTTAAGAACAAGGTAGCACCACCTTTTAAACAAGCAGAATTTGATATAATGTACGGATTAGGAATATCTAAGGACGGTAATATATTGGATGTTGGAGTAACTGCTGATATAATAAATAAATCAGGATCTTGGTATAGTTATGGTGAGCATAGACTAGGACAAGGAAGAGAAAATTCCAAAGACTTTTTAAGAGACAATCCGGAAATCGCTCAAGAGATTGAAAAGAAAATAAGAATAAAATATGAACTAATTAAAGATGATGTTGATCCTAAAGATACTGAGATTGATCTAAAGGAAAAAGACAAAAATACAAAATAACCTCCTTTAATAGGAGGTTTTATGTTAGGGTGGGATAGAATTGAGAATATTGTATTTTACAGATACCCATATAAGAGGAACAAGTCCGAAAAATAGAAAAGATGACTATGTTGAAACATTAGAGAACAAATTTTTAGAAATTCTTAAGATAATTGAAGATGAAAGTATAGATTTTGTAATTCATGGTGGAGACCTATTTGATAGACCAGATATTTCAGTTTCTATTGTTAGTAGATTTGCAAATATCCTAAATCAGATTAAAGTTCCTATATACATGGTTAGTGGTAATCATGATATATATGGTCATAACCCTCAAACAGTCCATAGAACAATGGTTGGTTTGTTAAATAGTTTAAATATTGTTAATATAATTGATGGAAAGGGTAAAATATTACTGGAAAAGGATAATATTAAAGTTCAATTAACTGGTCAACCTTATATATACAATATAGACGATCCTAATAACAGAGAATATTATTTGGTAAATAGTATAAATGAAGATATAAATTATTCCATCCATTTAGTTCATGGTATGCTTTTGGACAAACCTTTTATCAAAGGTATACCATTTACATTAATTGACGATATAAAATCAACTAAAGCGGATATTACACTTTCTGGACACTATCATTCAGGCTTTAAAAAGACTATTATTGACAATAAATATTTTATCAATCCAGGTAGTATTGTAAGAATTACAAATAGTTTAAGAGAAATAGAAAGGCAACCTCAAGTAGCATTAATAGATTTAAAGGATAAAATAGATATTAGATTTGTGCCACTAAAAACAGCCAAAACTGGAGAAGATGTATTGGATAGGGCAGAAATTGAAAAAAATATATTTCAAAGAGAAAGACTATTTGAATTTAAGCAAACCATAGATGATGCACTTGATTTCGAAAAGATGGATATAAATGATTTGTTAATAGAAGTTTCTACTTCAGAAGGTGTAAGTGAAAATGTTAAAATTGAAGCACTAAGAAGGATTACACTTGTCCAAATGAAAGGTTTAAGTGGTGATTAATAATGAGATATATTAAAAAGATAATACTTCAAAATTTCCAGTCTCATAAATATACAATAATAGAATTAGATCATCAGTTAAATGTAATTGTTGGACCTTCTGATTCCGGTAAATCTGCAATTATTAGAGGACTTAAGTGGGTTTTATATAATGAGCCTGCAGGAGACTATTTTATTAGAGAAGGAGAAAGAGAGGCCAGTGTAACCATTGAGTTCAGTGATAATATTAAGGTGAAAAGGTATAGAAGTAAATCAAAAAATAGCTATCATCTTTTTATACCAGATGAGGAAGAATTAATCTTTGAAGGTTTTGGTACTAATGTACCACAAGAAATAATAGATGCTATAAATATTAAGAAGATTCACCTAGACAGTTCAGAATCTGCTTCTATAAATCTAGGGGAACAATTAGATGGGGCATTCTTACTTTCTGAAAGAACTGCTATAAGAGCCAGTGCAATAGGGAGATTAGTAGGTGTTAATGTTATAGATGATGCTCTTCAAGAAGGGCTAAGAGATAATAGAAATATCTCCACTATTAGAAAAAACTTAGAATTAAGTATTTCTAAGTTAGAAACCGAGTTAGAACAATATGATTATATAACTGAGGTAAGTAATAGAATACAAAAAGTTGAAATCATCAGAAGTATTATACAAGAACTAACTAATAAATATAATAGATTAACAGAATTGAATAATATATTAATCAGAACAGAATCTTCTTTAAAACAATCAAAATCATATTTAAACAAGCTAAAAGAGATAGATAATATAGATTTTATAATTGTTAGGTTAGAAGATTTATACAAAGAGCATAAATATTATAATAATAAAAAAAGAACTTACCACACAGTTAAAACTAACATTAACGAAGAAATCAACATTATGAAGAAACTTGAAAATCTTCACTATGGGGCAGATAAATGTGACTTATTATCTAAACTCCTAATACGAATGAATGCATTGAATAAATTAAACAATAGTATTTCAAAGTATAAATATGAGCTTGAGACATGTAATAAGACAATCGATAAATTAAAACATATTTCTAACTTACAAAATACTAGTAAATTGATCCATAAGAAATCTCAGGAATTATTAAATCTCAAGCAATTAAACATTTCATATACTAGTATTCAAAATAATATAAACAAAGGTCAAATTTATATGGAAAATTTTACTGAAATTGACCAATTAGATAATATTATAAATAATTTAAACTTTTCCAATAATAAAATTCTAAAATTACAAAATATATATAATAAACTTAAAATATTAACTTCAGAAATAAATAAAACACAAGAATCTGTAATACAAAATAACTTATTACAAACAAAACACCTAAAAGATTATAGAGATTTACTTTCTAAGCAAGAAGTTTGCCCAGTTTGTCTTAGTTATATAGATGAGAACAAAGTAAATCATATTATAGAACATTATAAATAGGAGGTATATCTATGGACTATGAAAAGGATTTAAACTTATTAAAGGATAATTTGGAAAAAGCCAAATCATTGAAATATAGAGCAGAAGCACGTCTAGAGCAATTAAAACAACAAGAAGAAGAAATTATAAAAGAGTTAAAGGACTTAGGAGTAAAGCCTGAGGATCTTGAAACAGAAATTAATTCTTTAACCATGGAAATTAACAAGCTTTTTCAGGAGGCTAATGAATTACTTCCAAAAGACTTACTAGAAAAGAAGAATTAGTATGATAAAAAAAATAAGCGAATTAGATAATCAATTAGAACAAATAAAGAATTATATTTTAAGAGAACAAGGAAAAAAAGATAAATTACTAGAACAGCTTCACGAAAATAAAGTAACTATAGAAAAGATAATAATAGACCAAGAATTATTAGAAAAAGTTATAATTTTGTTTCAGAAAACTTCTGAATTTGCCAGATTACAGGCAAAGAAACAAATTGAAACCCTGGTAACTAAATGTTTACAATATGTTTTTGAAACAGATATTGAATTCATAATTGAATTAGAGGAATTAAGAGGAAAAGCAAATGCAGAATTTTATGTAGTTAGTACACATGGAGACACAATAATAAAAACTAGGCCTGAGTTATCTAGAGGGGGAGGAGTGGTAGATATTATATCCCTAGCTCTTAGGATAGCTTTCCTTCAAATTCATAAACCTAAGATAGAAGGCCCTTTAATCTTAGATGAACCAGCAAAACATGTAAGCGAGGACTATGTTTTTAATGTAGGAGACTTTTTAAAGCAAAGCTCAGAAATGTTTAATAGACAAATAATAATGGTAACCCATAACCAACACCTATCAGCTATTAGCGATAATGCATATAGAGTAGAACTAATAGCTACTACAAGTAGTGTAAGACCTGTTGAACCTTAATTTTTCTTGACATTGTTAGTAAATAGTAATAAAATGAATGTATGTATTGTAACCATACAATAAAATTATCTGTACTTTATAAACTAAAATTTGAAAGTTTGTAATTAATTTTAAAATGAGAATGCAGTATGGAACTTGAAAATTTAATACAACAGGAGGTGTTTAGTTATTGAAACATTAATATTCTTAATTCTAAGCGCAATTATTGGAATAATCGCTGGTTATATGATCAGAAAACATATTGGCGAAGGTAAGATAAATAATGCTGAAGAGTTATCTAAAAAAATTATTGAGAATGCTGGGAAAGAAGCAGAGAGAAATGCAGAAGCAAAAAAGAAAGAATTATTGTTAGAAGCTAAAGAAGAAATTCATCGTTCAAGAACTGAAGCAGAAAAAGAGGCTAGAGAACGAAGAAATGAAATTCAGAAACTAGAAAGAAGAATTTTAAACAAAGAGGAAACTATTGATAGAAGATCAGAATCAATAGAGAAGAAAGAAGACCAAATTGCTAGAAAGAACAAACAATTAGAAGACAAAGAACTACTGATTGATGAATTAGTAGTTAAACAAAGAGAAGAATTAGAAAGATTATCTGGATTAACATCCGAAGATGCTAAGGAATTATTACTAGATACAATCAAAAAAGAAATAGAACATGAAAGTGTTGTAATGATTAAAGATATGGAATATCAAACTAAACAAGATGCTGATAAAAAAGCTAGGGAGATTATATCTACTGCAATTCAGAGATTTGCAGCAGACCATGTAGCTGAAACAACAGTAACAGTTGTTACCCTACCTAATGATGAAATGAAAGGTAGGATTATCGGTAGAGAAGGTAGAAATATTAGAACGCTAGAAACCTTAACGGGTATTGATTTAATAATAGATGATACTCCTGAAGCAGTAGTATTATCAGGTTTTGACCCAATAAGAAGAGAAGTTGCACGAATAGCTTTAGAAAAATTAATAATAGATGGAAGAATACATCCAGCTAGAATTGAAGAAATGGTTGATAAAGCTAAAAAAGAAGTAGATACTATTATCAAAGAAGAAGGAGAACAAGCTGCCTTTGATACTGGTGTACACGGTCTTCATCCTGAAATTATAAAACTTTTAGGAAGATTAAAATACCGTACTTCTTATGGACAAAATGTGTTAAAACATTCTATTGAAGTATCTCACTTGGCAGGAATGATTGCGGCTGAATTAGGCGCAGATATAAAAATTGCAAAGAGAGCCGGACTATTACATGACTTAGGAAAAGCTGTAGATCATGAAGTAGAAGGTCCACATGTAGATATTGGTGTAGACATCGCTAGAAAGTATAAAGAATCGAAAGAAGTAATTCATGCAATGGAAGCCCATCATGGAGATATTGAACCTGAAACAGTAGAAGCTGTACTGGTACAAGCGTCAGATGCTATATCTGCTGCCAGACCAGGTGCAAGAAGGGAATCATTAGAATTATATATTAAACGCCTTGAGAAATTGGAAGAAATAGCAAATTCATTTGAAGGTGTAGAAAGATCATTTGCAATACAAGCAGGTCGAGAAGTTAGAATTATGGTAAAACCTGATGAAGTAAATGAAAGCCAAACAATTCTTACAGCTAGAGAAATAGTCAAGAGAATTGAAGCTGAATTAGATTATCCTGGCCAGATTAAAATAAATGTAATTCGAGAAACAAGGGCCATTGAATATGCAAAATAATCTTTAAAATAGATATATAAATTTGATAATTTAAACCTGCCTTTTAGGCAGGTTTTTGTATTATAAAGAAGGAGAGTGTCAGCTGTGATTTATGATCTACATGTGCACACTAATTATTCAGATGGTTTATCGGATCCAGCAAAAGTAGTAGAAAATGCAGTTAAACTAAATATAAGTGGAATAGCTATAACAGATCATGATTCTGTAGACGGTATAGAAGAGGCTATTAATGAAAGTAAAAAATATAGAGATATAGAAATTATACCAGGTATTGAATTAGGATGTATCTATAAAAATGAAGAAGTACACATCTTAGGCCTTTATATTGATTATAAAGATAATGAAATAATCAATATAACTAAAAAACTTAGAGATGGTAGAGCAAAACGAGGCATTGAGATGGTTAAAAGGATAAATGAATTAGATATGGAATTGACCATAGATGATGTAAAGGAATTTTCTAGAGATAATTATATTGGTAGACCACATATAGCCAGAGCTCTAATGAAAAAGGGCTACGTATCTAATCTACAGGAAGCCTTTACTAGATACTTAGAAAGAGGTAAGCCTGCTTATGCAGAAAGATATACTTTATCAATTGAGGATGCTATAATATTAATAAAGAGACTAGGGGGTATATCATCACTAGCCCATCCTGGTCTACTAAAAAATACAGCAATAATTGATTATTGCATAGAAAAAGGAATACAAGGCTTAGAATGTATCCACTCTAAGCACGATAAAGTGCAAACACGAACTTTTAAAAAAATTGCAATGAAGAATAAATTGTTGGTAACAGGGGGTTCTGATTGTCATGGTGAGGAAAATGCCAGTGGCCTATTATTGGGTAAGTATGGTATAGACCAAGAAGAGATGAATAGAATAAGGGAGATGTTATAATTGAGTATAGATAAAGGACAGCGGCAAAGACAATTTCCTAGTACTATTAGTACTACTTCTTTTGTTAAATTATATATTCTTCATTTACTAATGGATAAGCATTACTACGGCAATATGATTAAAGATGAAATAAGTAGTAGACTAAATAACAAATGGAGTCCTAGTCCTGGTATGGTTTACCCCCTTCTAAGAGAAATGGAAAAAGAGGGGTATATAGAAGGATGGTGGGATCAACCAGAAAAAAGATCCATAAGAAGATATAAGATAACTGATGCTGGTATCAAACATTATAAAGTTATTTTATTACAATCTAAAACAGCTTTTCAAAATTCACTACAAATTGTGAAAAGTGTTTTAAATGATATTTATAAAGAAAATTTATAATTGTCAAATTATCAAATAGGTTTCAATTTTATAGTTTTTCTAAGAAAATAATAAATAGTATCAATAATATAGATTTTTGTAAGAATTATCCTAAAATATTAAAATTTTATAAAACTTGGGAAAACAGACCTCTTAAAATCGATTTTAAGGGCAGTTAAAAGAATTCTTCATATAATTGCATTACTGACCATAATAAGCTCGTTAAAAGTCATTATTGTGGATTTTAATAGAAATTAGACAAAAGAACTAATTATTTGATGAAATTTAAGAAAATATAAATGTTATGTCACAAAATAACTATTTTGTGACATAAAAACACTAAAAAGTAGGTGAAAAAGTGGAAATCTCATTAATATTGGATGATTATCTAAATTATATGGAAACTATTAAAGGTTCTTCTTCAAATACAGTAAAAGAATACTATTTTGATTTAAGAACCTTCTTTAGATTTATAAAGGTTAGATATAAATTAGTCCATCCCTCAATTGAGTTTAAAGAAATTCCAATTTCAGATATTGATTTGGATTTAATTAAAAGAATTACAATTCAAGATTTACATGCATACATATCTTATGCAGATAAAAAATTAGGAAATGGAAATTTTGCTAAATCTAGAAAAGTTGCTTCCATTAGATCCTTCTTTGAATATTTATATGCAATTATAAATGTTATAGAAAAAAATCCAGCCGAGTCCCTTGAATTTCCAAAAACAGATTTAAGGCATCCTGTCTATCTTACATTAGAAGAATCTGAAAATCTGCTAAATGTTGTATTGGAAAATAAAAATGAAGAATTCAAAAAAAGAGATTATGCTATTATTATGTTATTCCTAAACTGCGGCTTAAGGCTTTCTGAATTATCTAGTATTAATATTGATAGTATTAGAGATCGAGATACTTTAACTGTTATCGGTAAAGGAAACAAAGAAAGAACAGTATTCTTAAACCAGGCTACATACGAAGCTATTGAAGATTATATAAATGTAAGACCTAAAGATAATCTAGACAATAAAGCTCTTTTTATAAGCAGAAAAAAGAAACGTTTAGGCAATCGGGGAATTCAATATATGATTGATAAATATTTAGAAAAGTCTGGCCTAGATACAGATGTATACTCTACTCACAAGCTAAGGCATACTGCAGCTACTCTAATGTATAAGTATGGTAATGTTGATATTAGAGCTTTACAAGAGATTTTAGGCCATGAGTCTGTAGCAACTACTCAGATTTATACCCATATTGATAACAAAAGATTAAGAGAAGCCATTAACAGCAATCCTCTGGCCCATAGAAAAAATGATGAAGCTAAAGATTAATCTTTAGCTTCATCATTTTTATTTAACAATAGGAACCTTAATCTTATCTCCGGGGTGGATTGAAACAGTGTTCATATTGTTAAGTTGTCTAATATTGTATATCATTTCTCTTACATCATAATTTTGTGGCATAAATTCAAGAGCTATATACCAAAGCGTATCACCTTCTGCTATAATAATCTCTTCATATGGTATATCTGCAGGGTTACTATAGGCCTTAGCTGTTGATAATAAGGTGTTTGTAAAAATACCTCCTATTATCAATGTTAATGTTATGAATGTATAGAATCTGCTTTTGTTTACTATTCTGTATTTTTTAGTTTTCATATACACACCTCGCACGTTAGTTCGGAACAACTGTTCTATTAATTATATTCTACAGGAACATTCGTTCTATGTCAATAGCTTTTTTGAAATAAAAGAACTAACGTTTGATTTATTTTAAATACTATGTTATACTTAACCAAAGTTAGCAATTATAAGTATTAATATTACTATTGAGAGGTGTTTTAATATGTATGAGGATCTAAATCAAAAACAAATTGAAATCTTACTTTATATAAAAAATGAAATTCAAAGACAAGGCTACCCCCCTGCAGTTAGAGAAATATGTAAAGGCGTTGGTCTTAAATCTACATCCACTGTACATGGACATTTGGAAAAGTTAGAAATTAAAGGTTATATAAGAAAAGACCCTACTAAACCAAGAGCCATAGAAATCTTAGATAAAAATGATGATTTTTTATTAATTAGAAAACGAACAGTTGATATTCCAATAGTTGGTAAAATTACTGCCGGTGTTCCTATATTAGCTGTGGAGAATATTGAAGACACCTACCCTGTTCCTTTAGAGTTAGTAGAAGGACATGATGTCTTTATGCTTTCTGTTCAGGGTGAAAGTATGATAGACGCTGGTATACTTGATGGTGACTTAGTCTTAATTAAAGAGCAAAGAACAGCTATGAACGGAGATATTGTAGTAGCTCTTCTAGGTGAAGATGCTACTTTAAAAAGATTCTTTAAAGAAAAAGATCGTATAAGATTACAACCAGAAAATCAATTTATGGAACCAATTTATTCAAAAGATGTTTCAGTTTTAGGAAAGGTTATTGGTTTATATAGAAAACTCTAAAAAAAGCACTTCATATTTTAAAATATGAAGTGCTTTTTACTAATTATAAGCTAATTAAATTTTTAGAGTATAGATTATTAATGGATTTTAAAACACCTAATTTGCAGTGTTCATAGGTTAATCCACCTTGATAATATGCAAAGTATGGCTCTCTCATAGGTCCATCAGCACTAAGTTCAATAGATGAACCTTCTATAAAGCCACCTGCCGCCATTACAACCTTGTCTTCATAGCCCGGCATTTCCCAAGGTTCAGGTGTAATATAAGAATCAACTGCAGAGGCTGATTGAATTCCTTTGCAAAACTCTACTACCCTTTCACCAGTTAAAAGTTCTACCCCTTGAATTATATCACTTCTTTTATCATCTACAGAGGGAATTACCCTAAAGCCTAAGTGACTATATACAATAGCTACCAATAAAGCTCCCTTCACTGCCTCAGATACTATATGAGGGGCTAAGAATAGGCCCTGTAGAGTAGTTCTAGTGGTTCCGAAGGTAAGTCCACATTCTTTACCTATACCAGGTGCCGTGCTTCTATTGGCTACTTGTTCTATTAATTTGGCTCGACCTACTATATAGCCACCGGATAATGCTATTCCACCGCCTGGATTCTTAATTAGTGATCCTGCCATAATATCAACACCTACATCAGTAGGTTCTTTCATTTCTAAAAATTCACCATAACAATTATCTACAAATATTATTACATCCTTATTATATTCCCTAATAGATAATACTGCTTCTTCTATTTCATCAATAGTTAAGGCCCTTCTATCACTATAGCCAGTAGATCTTTGAATACCAATTACTCGTGTTTTAGAAGTAATTGACTCTTTTACTAAATCTAATTGAATTTTATTGTCCACTAGAGGGATTTCATTATAATCTACTCCATAGTCCATTAGGGTGCCATTCTTATCACCTTGCAGGCCTATAACCTTAAGTAATGTATCATAAGGAGTCCCAGTTATATATAAGAGCTCATCCCCTGGTTTAAGCAAGGCTGATAAGGCAAGGGTAATAGCATGAGTTCCTGAAACAATAGTAGGTCTTACCAAAGCATCTTCAGTATTAAATACCTTAGAATAGATTTCTTCAGCCTTATCACGACCTACATCACCATAGCCATAACCTGAAGTCCAATGAAAATCTGTTGAACTTAGTTTTGAATCTTGCATAGCATTTATTACTTTATATTGATTAAACTCTTTTATATCATTTATTAAGTCGAATTTACTTAATATTAGTTTTTCTTTTCTATCTACATATTGGATTACCTCTTCATTAATTTGGAACTTATTCTCTAACATTTCTTTAATATACTGATTCATTATGCACCATCCATTATTTTAATCTGATTAATTTAATTCTAACTCTACGTGAGTAATGGGAATTATGGTAGAAATAGCATGTTTGTAAATAAGTTGCTGTTGATCTTGGCTCTCAATGACTATTGTATAATTATCAAAACCCTTTACTATACCTTTAATTTGGTAACCGTTAATTAGGAATACTGTAATATTAATATTGTCTTTTCTAGCTTTGTTTAAAAATACATCTTGTAAGTTAACAGATTTGTTCAAAACAATTCCTCCTCTAATTAGTATTTAAACTCTCCACAATATAATCACTAATATTATTGCATATATCAATAGTTTTATCATACTCATCAATATTAATCCACTTAATTCTATGGTCCCTTCTAAACCAAGTCAATTGTCTTTTAGCATAATTTCTACTAGCTTTTTTAATCAGTTCTATAGCTTCCTCTAAACTTATTTCATTTTCTAAATACATTATTATTTCCTTATATCCTATGGCCTTTAATGATATTAAATCCTTATTATAGCCCATTTCTAAAATACTTTTAACTTCATCTATAAGACCTTTTTCCAACATAATATCAACTCTATTGTTAATTCTTTCATAGAGTTTGGCTCGGTCCATATCTAAAGCAATATATAGTAGATTATAATCCTCATTCATCACTCTAAAGTTCTTATTATATTCTGACATTGTGCGGCCCGTTGAATCATAGATTTCTAGAGCTCTGATAATTCGTTTTTTATCTTTAATACTGATCTTTTCTCCACTAGATTTGTCTATTTTCATTAATTTATTATGCAAATATTCATTGCCAAACTTTTCAATTTTGTCTTCATACTCCATTCTTAACTCTTCATTAGGAGGTATTTGTGCAAAATCTAAATTATATACTAAGGAGTTTATATATAAGCCAGTCCCCCCTACTACAATAGGTAATCTGCCCTTAGAGTTAATTTCTTTAATATGTTTTTTTGCCATATGCTTAAAATCTGATACCGTAAAGCCTTCATCTAGATCTATAATATCTACCATATGATGGGGTATGTCTTTCATTTCCTCTTCTCTTACCTTGGCTGTCCCTATATTCATATATTTATATATTTGCATGGAATCTGCAGAGATTATTTCCCCATTATGTTTTTGGGCCAAATCAATTGCCAAGTCACTTTTTCCTATGGAGGTAGGTCCTACTATTATACATAAGTTATCCTTCAAATTTAATCATCCTATTCTTAAAAACTGTTTTTCAATATCCTTTTGAGATATTTCTATCATAATTGGCCTACCATGAGGGCAGGTATAAGGGTTTTCACAAGCCTTTAAATCTCTAAATAGGCTCATAATTTCTACATTGCTTAAGCGGTCTCCAGCTTTTATAGCAGAAGAACAAGCCAGTTTCATAATTTTTTCAACCTTGATATCATAATTATTTTTAACATCTACTTTTATATTATCCAATATTTCTAAAAACAAAGATCTAGCATTGGGTTTACCAAATATTAATGGAACTCCTCTTAAAGCTATGCTTAAAGGTCCAAATTCCTCAATATCAAAACCCAATTTAATAAAAAGATCAAAATTAGATAAGGCTTCATCCATTTCCCTATTAGTTAATTGTATGATTTCAGGGGCAATTAATTGTTGGGTATTTACCCCTTCCTTTCTAAATTCCTCTAAATATCTTTCATACATAACTCTTTCATGAGCAGCATGCTGGTCTATAAAGTATAGGCTAGTAGATTCAACATTTTCTGCAACTATATAAGTGCCAAAGGCCACTCCAATGGGATTAATCTCAGATAGTACATCTTCAATTTTTAATTCTTCAAGAACTTCCTCTTTAAAAGGCTCTATTTTAATATCTTCATATTGACTTACCACTTCTTCTTCAAAAAACTTATAATCTTGAAAACTAGTAGTAGAAAAAGTTTCTTTGCTATATTCTACTTTATCATCTTGATCAAGCTTATCTGATGTATAATCTTTCACAACTACATCATCATAGGCGTTTATAGGCTCTTCTGTAAAAAGCTCTATTAAGTCCTCATCCTTATCTACTTTATCTTCTTTAAAGCCCATTTTGGGCACATATAATGAACTGTGTAATGCACTTTTCACTATATTACTTACTATACCATGAATATTGGTATTATTGACAAATTTTATCTCTTGTTTTGTTGGATGAATATTAACATCTATATCATTTGGGTTCATTTCTATATAAAGTATAAATACCGGAAACCGATTCAAGGGAATTAAGGATTTATAATGATTATCAATAATTGATGAAATTCCATAATCCACTATATATCGACCATTAATATATAGATACTGATGAGACCTATTGCTTCTATATAAGTTATTATCTGAAATAAAACCAAATATCTTTATATCATGATTTTCAAAATTTATCTCTACCAAATTTTTAGAAAAATCCTTACCAAGTATTTGATAGATATTTTCTTTTAAATTAGAATTGCTAGAGCTTTGTAACACAATTTTATTATCTCTTATAAATTTAAATCCTTTATTATAGTTCCCTAAAGCAAGTTTATTAACTATATCACTAATATGATTGCCTTCAGTTCTTTCGTTTTTCATAAAGTTTTTTCTAACTGGCAGGTTATAAAAGAGATCTCTAATAATCATTGTAGTTCCCTTAGGTGAGCCAACAGTGGACATAGATTTGATAATCCCTTCTTCTACAATGGCTTGAATACCAGCTTGGGAGCTCTTCGTTTTCGTAAGTACCTCTACTTTTGAAACACTAGAAATACTTGATAATGCTTCCCCTCTAAAGCCTAAGCTCATAATATTATATATATCTTCAATTGTCCTTAACTTAGATGTAGAATGTCTTTCAAAAGCTATCTTTAAATCATCTTCACCAATTCCATCACCATCATCAGTTATTCGGATAAAACTCTTTCCACCTTCTAAAATTTCAATTATTATATTATTAGCATTAGCATCAATAGAGTTTTCTACTAATTCTTTAACTATAGATGCAGGTCTTTCTATCACTTCTCCAGCAGCTATCTTTTGTATAGTTAAATTATCTAAAATTTTTATTTTTCCCATTATGAATTCCCCTTCAGATTTTTAGCATCTTCAACTAAATTATTAAGCGTATTTAAGGCCTCTATAGGGGTCAAGGTTCCAATATCTATTTTCCTTACCCTATCTAAATAGTAATCCTTCTTATAATCCAGTAAATTCAATTGCTTTAATGGTTCTACTTTAGTGTCATTTATATTAATCTGATGACTTCCTTCAATTATTAATAATATTTCATTGGCCCTATTTATTATATCCTTATTTAAACCTGCAAGCCGGGATACTTGAATACCATAACTTTTATTAGTAGAACCTTTTACAACTTTTCTTAAAAAGACAATATCATCGCCTTTTTCTTCCGCCACAATAGTTAGATTTACAATTCCTTTTATACTATTTTCTAATTGTGTTAATTCATGGTAATGAGTAGCAAATAGAGTCTTAGCTTTAATAACCTCTGCAATATATTCTGCAACAGCCCAGGCTATGCTCAGGCCATCAAAAGTACTGGTACCCCTTCCTACTTCATCTAATATAATCAAACTATCTTTACTAGCATATTTAATTATATTTGAAACTTCATTCATTTCAACCATGAATGTACTCTCACCTTGGGACAAATTATCAGAAGCTCCAATCCTAGTAAATATTCTATCCACAATAGATATATCAGCAGATTTAGCAGGGACAAATGACCCTATTTGACAAAGCAAAGTAATAATAGCTACTTGCCTCATATAAGTTGATTTACCAGCCATATTAGGACCTGTAATTATTTGAACCATATTTTTCTTTGTATCTAATACAGTATCATTAGGAACAAATAAATTATTTTCAATATTCTTTTCTACAACAGGATGTCTTCCCTCTTCAATATGAATATATCCTTTTGTATTTGTTTTAGGTCTAATAAAATTGTTTTTATATGCCACATATGCAAATGTATTTAGTAGATCTACAATAGATACATATTTACTGGTATCTTGTAGCCTTACAATTTCTGCCTTAATTATATCTCTTATCTCTTGAAATATCATATATTCCATTTCCAAGGCTCTTTCATCTGCACCAAGTATCTGGGATTCCATACTCTTTAACTCATCTGTATAATACCTTTCTGCATTAACTAAGGTCTGTCTCCTAATAAAATAGTCTGGTACAGAGTCAATATTAGCCTTTGTAACTTCAAAATAATATCCAGCGATTCTGTTATAGCCTATTTTAAGATTCTTTATACCAGTATTTTCTCTTTCCTTTGATTCTAAATCAGCTAGCCATTCTTTGCCCTTTAGGCTAGTATCTCTAATATGGTCTAATTCTGGCCTATAGTTTCTCTTTATTAAACCACCATCTTTTACTCCTATAGGAGGACTTTCCTCAATAGCCTTATCTATAATAGTGAATATATCAGCAAGTGAATCTATATTTTCAGATATTCCCATCAATTCGCTACAATTAGTCTTTATTAGTATTTCTTTTAATTCAGGTAAAATTGAAAGTGAGTTTTTAAGACTAATAAAATCTCTACCATTACAATTACCTGATGTTACTTTACTAGAAATTCTTTCTATATCATAGACCTTCTTCAGTAAATCTCTAACTTCATCTAAAACCATTAAATTTGAAGTAAAGTATTCTACTACATTCAACCGTTGATTGATATTAGCAACACTAATAAGTGGTTGTTCCAACCACTTTTTTAAAAGTCTACCACCCATAGCTGTAGATGTCTTATCTAGGACATTTATTAAAGCTCCTTTTTTATCTCTAGACATTATGGTCTCATGTATTTCTAGATTTGCCCTGGTATTTATATCCATTACCATAAAGTTTTGGGGTCTATAATAATTTAATCGGTTAATGTGATCTAGGCTGTTTTTTTGTGTAGAATATAGATATTCAATCAACTTATTAGTAGATAAGATGGAATATAGCTTATCCTTTATGCCTAACTCATCTTGTGTCTTTCCACCAAATAGTTTTAGTATATTACTATCCATATTTTCCATATTAATAATATCCTCATAGACATTAATAAATGGATTTATTCTATTCTTAATTATTTTCATATATTTATTATTGTTGGTAAAAGCCTTGTTACATATAATTTCAGAGGGGTAAGTTTTTCCTAATTCATCTAATACAAATACATAAGCATCTTCTATGCTTCCTAAATATTCACTAGTAAACATTTCCCCTGTAGAGTTATCTACATAGGATATACCTACACCATAATTATCCATATAAATAGAAACTAAAAAGTTATTACTTTTAGCGTCTAAAGCAGATGAATCTGTAATAGTACCAGGCGTTACAACTCTTACCACATCTCTTTTAACAATGCCTTGAGCAAGAGCTGGGTCTTCAACTTGGTCACATACTGCAACCTTATAACCTTTTTCAACAAGTCTAGCAATATAGTTTTCAGCTACATGATGAGGTATACCACACATAGGAACTTTATCACCCATTCCTGCTCCTCTTGAAGTTAAGGCTATTTCTAGTTCTTTGGAAGCTACTATAGCGTCATCAAAGAACATTTCATAAAAATCTCCCAGTCTAAAGAATAATATGGAATCCGTATATTCATTTTTAATCGTCATATATTGTTTCATCATAGGTGTTAGCTTGTCCAAAATATATACCTCCATAAAATTGCTTTACTAAATCAAAGATCCTTCTAAAGTGAAAGTAGTAACGCTTTCTATTTTTACCTTAACAACAGTACCAATTAAAGATTTGTCTCCTTTAAAATGAACTAATTTCGCATTTCTTGATCGGCCACTTAAAAAATCATCATTGTTTTTACTAATTTCTTCTACTAATACTTCTAGTGTTTGTCCAATCAATTCTTGATTTTCTTCTAATCCAATTGGATATAATATATCTAATAGTCTATTAAATCTTTTATGTTTTACATCATCTGGAACTTGCTCTTTCATTTCAGCAGCCTTGGTTCCTTCTCTAACTGAGTATAGGAAGGTATAAGCAGCATCAAATTTACATTCTTCAACTAAATCTAAAGTGTCTTGGAAGTCTTCCTCTGTTTCTCCCGGAAATCCTACAATAATATCAGTAGTAAGAGCAATTTTAGGTTTTATTTTTCTTATCTTATTTATAATTTCTAGATAATCTTCTTTTGTATATTTCCTATTCATAGCATGGAGTACCTTATTACTACCAGATTGTACTGGCAAATGTAAGTGATTACAAAGCTTATCTAGGTCAACATAGGCTTGTATAACTTCATCTGATATATCCTTAGGGTGTGAAGTCATAAATCTAATTCTATCCAAGCCTTGAATATTATTTATATCTTTTAAAAGGTCTGCAAAGCTATATTCCCTATTTAATGAATTTCCATAAGAATTTACATTTTGTCCTAGTAGAGTTACTTCTTTACATCCACTTGCTACCAAACCCTCTATTTCTTTAATAATATTTTCAGGCTCTCTGCTTTGTTCCCTACCTCTTGTATAGGGTACTATACAGTAGGTACAGAAATTATTACATCCATACATAATATTAACATAAGCTTTATATGAATAAGTCCTATTAGCATCAATATTATCTTCGATTTCTTTGTTTTCTTCTTCTATATCTATAACAGTTTTACCTGTCTGCTTGTTATTATTAATTAGCTGTGGTAATTTATGAATATTATGAGTACCAAAAATTATATCTACATGTTTGTGCTTAGAAGTTATTACCTGCCGAACATCTTCCCTCTGCATCATACAGCCACAAACAGCTATTACTAAGTCTGGTCGACGTCTTTTTAAATCCTTTAGATGACCTAATTGGCCATATACCTTATTTTCAGCACTTTTTCTAATAACACAAGTATTATATATTATAAAATCACTTTCTTCTAAATCCTCTGTAGGAACATAGCCCATACCTTCCAATATCCAACTAATCTTTTCTGAATCATGCTCATTCATTTGACAACCATAAGTTGTTATATTATATTTTTTCATTCATTATATCCTCGCTTTCAAATATATACTCCTTCTATTATATCACAAAAAGATAGATAGAAGAGTAGATTCATCAACTCTTCTATCTAATAATTAGATTTTGCACTCCTAAATAATCTTTTAAAGAAACTAGAATTATAAGATTGCAACTTATTTAGTTGGCTTTTTATTTTCTCATTTTCAAAATTAGTTTCCATTATCTTCATCTTAAGTCTAGCATTTTCACAAATCAATATATCTCTTTCCTTGGAATTGATTTCTGTTCTTAAGTTTATTATTTCTTCTTTTAATTCCATTATTATGGCAACACTATCTTTATTACCCATGTCAATATAATGAGAAATCTTTTCTAAAAAAGAGGCTTCTAATATATTGGATATTTCTCTTGCTATATATTCTGTATCTACAACTTCTTTATTCTTATCTACTACATCTAATGAAGTACTTTCAGAGCTATTCATTACCAATTCTGGAGAACTTATTATTAGTTTTATTTGAGTATTATTAAAACCTTTATCCTGCAGCATTTTTATATATTGTATTAATTCAATTTCTTTATAGGTATAGTAGCGATGATTGGAATCCTTTCTAGGAACATCTATCTCAAATTCCTTTTCATAATATCTAAGCACATGGGAAGCGTAGCCTGTAATTTCTGCCACTTCTGAAATAGTATATTCTGCATTGTAATCCATCCTAACAGGCCTCCTTTTTATAGTATAACTATTATATAATTCTCTACAAAAAGGATAAATCCTCTATTATAGAGGATTTATTTTCGTACAAATTATGTCATTATGGTAAGGTTTTGTCTTATATTGTAATATTTTCGTTTAAAAATAGGATTAATAGGTTCTTGCAATTTAGTATATCCTCTTTAGAAGCCATTTCTACAGTAGAATGTACATATCTTGTTGGAATAGATATAACCCCTGATGGTACACCACTTTTATTTACATGTATGGCACCAGAGTCTGTTCCGCCGAATTCTAAAACTTCCATTTGGTATGGAATATTATCTCTTTTTGCTATATCTACAAGTAACTGTCTAATTTTAGGATGAACTATTAAAGAGTTATCTTTAACCTTAATAGCAGCTCCTTTGTGAAGTCCTATTGCAAACCTCTTGGCCTTAGGAGTGTCACCATGAGCAGTAACGTCCAAAGATATACCAATGTCAGGGTCAATACTATAAGCGGCTGTTTTAGCTCCTCTTAGTCCAACTTCTTCTTGAACAGAAAAAACAAAGTATAGGTCGTTCTTAGGTTCTTTAATAGCTTTAATTGCTTCTATTGCTACAAAACATCCAACTCTATCGTCTAAATAAGGTGTGAATACTACATTGTCATTTTCTACCAGTTCACTATGATATATACAGATGTCACCAATACTGACTCTCTTCTCTGCTTCTTCTTTGGAGTTTACACCAATATCAATATACATATTCTCTAATTTTAATTTAGAAATATCATCAACAGGTTCTGCAAATATGGCACCTATGGTACCGTTTTCAAATATAACTTGCTGACTTAGGGAGATATGAGGAGAAATCCCTCCAATATTAGTAAATCTTACAAATCCATTTTCGTCTATATCTATTACCATAAGACCTATTTGGTCCATATGAGCAGAAATCATTATCTTTTTGCCCTTACCTTGTTTTCTAGCTATTAGATTACCCATTACATCCACTTCAAGTTGGTCAACATGATCTTTAATTTCATTTTTTATAAATTCTCTAATAAGACCCTCATTACTTGATGGTCCATATACCTTAACTATTTCTTTTAGTAGGCTACTATTAAAACTCATTATAATTCCTCCCTTTCATAGTGCAATATAAGTGCTTTTGCCAATTCATAAGTATTATTATAATCATCCAAACTCATAACAGATGCAGGTGAATGTATATATCTACAAGGTACAGAAATAGTAGTAGTTAAACAACCAGCCTTAGTAGTGTGTATTTTACCTGAATCATTTCCACCCATAGCTGTTTTTCTAAATTGAAAAGGAATATTATTTTTCTTAGCAATTTCAACAACCTTATTTCTAAATTCAGGGTTATATATAGTAGTCCTATCTATTAAAGATATAGCAGGCCCACCACCTAAATAGGTAGGAATTAGATGTGTATCCAATTTAGGCATATCATAACAAATTGTACCTTCTAGAATAATTGCTATATCAGGATCAACTTCATATGCAGCAGGGCCAGCACCTACCAGTCCTACTTCTTCCATAACTGTAAAGACCCCATAAAAACTAATATCTTTTATTTCTTTAATCAAATTTATTAATATAGAACATCCTACTCTGTTATCTAGGGCCTTAGCTTTAACTAAATTATGGCCAAACTCTTCATATGAGCTATGGAAACAAACATAATCTCCTACAGATACGATCTTTTCGGCATCTTCCTTTGACTTAGCACCTATATCTATATATAATTCATCGAATTCTAAGGCCTTTGTCCATTCATCTCTCTTTTGTAAATGGATAGGTTTTGCACCTATAACACCCATTATCTTCTCAGGGCCAATAGTAACTACTTTAGAAACTAAAATTCTTTTATCAATACCACCTACTGTTAAGAATTTTAATAGACCAGATGAATCTATATCTTTAACTATAAGGCCTATTTCATCCATATGTGCAGTGACCATTAGTGTTTTTAGATTTGCTTTTCCTTTTTTATAAGCAATTATATTTCCTATAGAATCTATTTTAACAGTATCTACATAGTCTTTAATTTCAGAAATTATAATATCTCTTACTTCTTTTTCATTTCCAGATACTCCTGATGCTTCGGTTAATCTCTTTAATAACATAGTAATCCCTCCAATGAATCATTGGTTATAGCCCTAATATAAAATGCCAATAACTTTGCAGAATTTTTTATATCTACCATATCAATTACCTCAACAGACGTATGCATGTATCTCAAAGGTACAGAAAGTACTAAACATGGAATGCCTTGTCTAGTAATTTGCATAGCTCTTGCGTCAGTACCTGTAGGTCCAGCATTTATTTCTAATTGGTGGGGAATATTATACTCATTAGCAATATCAACTATCTTTTTTCTTAAACCTGGGTGAATATTACCACCTAATGTTATTCCCGGTCCATTTCCAAGTTCAATAGTATCAGATTTGTTTAGTTCTGGTGTTGTACCAAAACCTACATCTATGGCAATGCCAATATCTGGATTAATATTGTATGTAGAAGTTAAAGCACCTGCCATACTAACCTCTTCTTGTACTGTAGATACAAAATATACATCTGCGTCATGTTTCATATTACTTAATTCTTTCATACACTCTAAAAGTACTGCTGTTCCAGCTCTATCATCAATAGCTTTACCAGCTATACGATTATTTTGAAGATCAATAAGTTGTCTATTTATAGTAATAGTATCCCCAATAGATACTAGCTTTTCTACTTGTTCTTTAGACATACCTATATCAATTGTCATATCTTCCATTTTAATGGCCTTATTAGCATCAGCAGGATCCTGCAAATGAGGAGGTTTTGATCCCACAACTCCAAATAAATCTTCTTTACCATGAACCATAACTTCTTGTCCTAGAATAGTTCTTGGATCTACACCACCTATACTAGTAAAACGTAAGAAGCCATTTTCTTCAATATCTTTAACCATAAGTCCTATTTCATCCATATGAGCTGCTAACATAATTTTTATATTGTTAGGTGAGTTAGTTCCCTTTTTCAAAGCTATTATATTGCCCATTCTATCTGTCTTGATTTCATTACAATACTTTTCAAAGGCAGAGACAATAAGATTATTTAAACTATATTCATATCCAGATGTACCATTTGAGTTAGAAAGCAATTCTAAAAATAATTTTGAGTCCATTTTTATCTCCTTTTAAAATCAAATTTATAAATATATACAAAAAACCAAAGAAAGGATTATTATATTTAAAAATATTATAATCCTTTTTTGTTTTTACTTATTATCTAATATATCTCCTATAGTCACATCTACATCTTCATTCACCATTGATTCTGTTTCTTCTACTTCTTCATCGGAATCTTTCATACTTAAGCTAATTCTTCTTTCTTCATGATTTACATCAATTATTCTAACCATGATTTTTTCACCATTTTTCAGAACATCTGAAGGTTTATTAATGTGTTCTTTAGAAATTTGAGAAACATGAAGTAATCCATCAACTCCATCATTTAACCTTACAAATGCTCCAAAGTCTAATAGATTAACTACTGTACCTTCTACAATAGAACCTACTTCAACATCTTTCTTGAATTTTTCCCAAGGTTCTTCAATTGTTTGTTTTAGTCCTAGTGAAATTCTATTTCTTGATTCATCTAGAGCTAATACTCTAACTTCAACCTTTTCTCCTACTTTTACTACTTCTGAAGGATGCTTAATTCTATTCCATGATAAATCTGATATATGGATTAGACCATCAACTCCACCTAAGTCAACAAAAGCACCAAAATCAGTTAATCTTTGAACAACACCTTCTAAGATTATTCCTTCTTCTAATTTATCCCATACTTCTTTTTTCTTTACATCTAATTCTTCTCTTTCAACTTCTTTTCTAGATAAAATAACTCTTCTTTTCTCTATGTCAAAATCTATAATTTTAACTTTTAATTTTTGACCTTTAAATTGGTTTAAATCAGTTACATAAGATGCTGATACATGTGAAGCTGGTATAAATCCATTGATTTCATTAACTAATACAGTAAGACCGCCTTTTACTGCATTAAGAACTTTGGCTTCTACTATATCTTTATTTTTAAAATGTTCATCTAATACTTCCCAACCCTTTAAGTCATCCACACGTTTCGTTGATAATACAACATTTCCTTCACCATCATCAACTCTAACTACATATACATCAATTATTTCTCCAACCTTATAAAGGTCTTTTGGTTTTACATCTGGATCATTTGATAATTCATCTCTATTAATAATCCCATCAGATTTATAGTTAATATTAACCATGACTTCAGTATTAGTCACGAATAGTACTTCACCCTTAAGTACCTCACCTTTATGAATTCTAGTAAATGAATTTTCAATTGCTTCCATCATATCCATTGACATTTCCTCATCATTTAAATTATCCATCGCCTTAACAGCCTCCTTAATTATCCAATCAGGTGTAGAAGCACCTGCGGTTATTCCTATTGTATTAAATTTTGATAT